>CAMATI010000149.1 GCA_945861095.1 Asaia bogorensis
CGCCCGCGCACCCGGTCCGTCATGGTGGCGGCCGGCGCGATGGCATTGACCCGCACGTTCTGCGGCGCGAATTCCACCGCCATCGACCGGGTCATCGCGGCGATCCCGCCCTTTGCGGCCGTGTAACAGTCTCGCCCGGCGATGCCCATCAGCGCCACGTTCGACGCCATGTTGATCACCGCCCCGCCACCGGATGCGATAATCGCCGGAATGCCGAACCGGCACCCCAGAAACGTTCCGAACAGGTCCAGGCGGATGGCGCGCCAGAACTCCTCGATCGGCACATCGACGACCGTGCTGTCGACCGGGGTGGACCCGCCGGCGTTGTTGTGCAGGATGTGCAAGCCGCCGAACTGGCGCACGGCCGTTTCGATGGCGGCGCGGACGCTGTCTTCCTGGGTGACGTCGGTGGTGATCGCAATACAGGTGCCGCCGGCCTGGGTCACGATCTGCGCGGTCTGCTCGCCCGACGCCGCGTTGATTTCCGCGACAACGACCTTGGCACCTTCCGCCGCCATCGCCCGCGCCGTCGCGCGCCCGATCCCGGTCCCCGCGCCGGTGATCAACGCCACCTTGCCTTCCAGCCGTCCCATGGTTCTGTCCCTTGCTGCCGTTGTTGCCGCGTTGTTCTGGCGACAGTCAGCGGGAAGCCTGGACGTGTCAACTCCGCCGCTGCCCCCACGCCGCCGCCCCCACGCCGCAGCCCCCACGTCGCCGCCCCACGCCGCCGTCCCCACGCCACGGTCCCGACACCTGCCGGGTTTGCGGCCTGCCTTGGACGGCGCGCACAAACAGGCACTACAAGTGGATGCGCCGCCCCGCACCATCATTGCCGGGATCGACCCGACAACCCGTGCTTCAACGGCGGGGTGCAGGGTCAAGTCCGGCAATGACGATGAACGGGGCCTCGTCGCGCGCAGACCGGTTGACGGCAAAGTCGACCCGTCTCAACACGCAAGAGGTCCATGCATGGAATGGGCACGACCAAGGAAGGAGACCGAACAATGAGCCGAACACCAACAGTCGTCGTCGGCGCCGCCAATGCGGCGGCCGGGGAGCGCGCCTCGCGCTGGGATCTGGCGTCCCCGATCCGCTACCCCGACCCCGACATCATCGTCCTCGACCCCCGCTTCCAGCACATGGTGCTCGGCCACGCCGCGATCGAGCGCATCGCCACCGGCTTCCGCTTCACCGAAGGCCCGGCCTATTACGGTGACACGAAGGTCCTGGTGTTCTCCGACATCCCCAACGACGCGCTGGTGCGCTGGGATGAGATCACCGGCGCCGTCGCCACCCTGCGCAACCCCGCCGGATACCCCGATGGCAACACCCGCGACCGGCAGGGCCGCCTGATCAGTTGCGAACTCGGCAGCCGCACCCTGACCCGCACCGAGCATGACGGCACGATCACCATCCTGGCCCATGACTTTCAGGGCACGCGGCTGACCGGCCCGAATGACGCGGTGGTGAAATCCGATGGATCGATCTGGTTCAGCGACAATGGCGCCGGGATCAGGGGCAACTACCTGGGCGACAAGGCGCCGCAGGAAATGCCGTTCCGGGTTTACCGCCTGGATCCGGTCACCGGCGAATACACCATCGCGGTGGGCGACATGGAACGGCCGAACGGATTGGCGTTCTCACCCGACGAATCCCGCCTTTATGTCGTCGATACGCCCAGCGGCACCAAGACGACGCAGGTCTACGACATCGTCGATGGCAAGGCGGTGAATGGGCGGGTGTTTTTCGATGCCACGCCAGGTTACGCGGATGGCATTCGCGTCGATACCGACGGCAATGTCTGGTGCGCCTTCTCCGGCGGGCCGGGCCAGGACGGCGTCGCGGTGTTCGCCCCCGACGGCACCCTGATCGGGCGCATCCTGCTGCCGGAACGTTGCGCCAACCTGTGCTTCGGCGGGCGCAAGCGGAACCGGCTGTTCATGACCGCCAGCCAATCCGTCTACGCGCTGTATGTGGAAGCGCAAGGCTGCCCAGGGGGATAACCTACGGGATAACCTGCGGGATAACCTGCGGGGTGACCTGCGGGATGACCCGCGGGATAACCTGCGGGATGACACGTGCGGGATGATACATCCCTAGCAAGCGGCACGGCTGACCGGGAAAGACCTCCGGTCTGCCGCGACCGTCCCGCATATTGCCAGACACCCGTCATCGTCCCATCGTCGTCCCTATTCGATGCCGAGGACGATAAGCCATGATCCATCTCAGCCCCAAAGGTGCCGACTACCTGCAACGCGTGCGGGACCTGGGCCCCATGATCGACGCCTATGGCGACAAGATCGACGACACCCGCGACCTTCCGAAGCCGTTGGTCGATGCGATGCGCGAACGCGGCCTGTTCCGCCTGGTGCAGCCCGCCGACTACGGCGGCGTGGAAATGGATCCGCCGTCCCTGGTGCAAATCATCGAGGAAATTGCCCGCCACGACGCCAGCACCGCGTGGTGCACCGGGCAGACGAATATCTGCGCCCTGACCTCTGCCTATCTGGAGCCATCCGTCACCCGCGATATCTTCGGTCCCGACACCGGCATCCTCGCCTGGGGTCCCGGCCCCGGACAGGCGCATGCGGTGCCCGGCGGCTTTCGCGTCAACGGCAATTTCGATTTCGCCTCCGGATCGCGCCTCGCCACCTGGCTGGGCTGCCACGTCCCGGTGATCGAGCCTGACGGGTCCAAGCGCAGCGGCCCCGACGGCAAGCCCATCATCCACACCATGTTCTTCCCCAAGAGCAGCGTTCAGGTACACGATACCTGGCAGACCATGGGGCTGCGCGGCACGGGCAGCGACAGCTACACGGTGACGAACCTGTTCGTTCCGGAAGCCTATGCGATGGCGCGCACCACCGATGCGAAGCCGCGGGTGAACGGCAAGCTGTACCTGTTCACGCCCAGCATGCTGTATTCGTCGAGCTTCGCCGGCATCGCCCTGGGTATCGCACGCAGCTTCATGGACGCCTTCGTCAGCGACATGCGCGATACCACACCGCGTGGCGCCAGCCGCACCCGCGGGGAAAGCCACGTCATGCAGGCCGCGGTCGGCCAGGGGGAAGCCCGGTTGCGGTCGTGTCGCTACTACCTGCTGGGCTCGGTCAGCGAGATCTGGGAGGAGGCGCAGCGGACCAACCAGGTGACGCAGGCGCAGCTTGTGACAATTCGCATGGCGTCCACCTTGGCGATCCAGTCGGCGAAGGACGTCGTCGCGTCCCTCTATTCGGCGGCCGGGGCGCTGGCGATCTTCAACGCCCGACCGTTCGAGCGGCGGTTTCGCGACATCCACACCGTGACGCAGCAGATCCAGGGCCATCCGGCGCATTTTGAAACGGTCGGACAGATCCTGCTGGGCCGTGTCCCGGACCGGCCGATGTTTACGTTTTGATAACGGCCAGGCGGGGCGGCATGTAATCCGAACCGTCCGAAACAATGCCCCATGGCGACAACGGAAGCTGTCATTGCGAGCGTAGCGAAGCAACCCAGCGCAACCAACAGGAACGATCGTGCCGGGCCCCTGGATTGCTTCGCAGCGCTCGCAATGACAGAGGTCAGTGATTGGGGCGGTCGGTATAATATCAACCGTCCGAAACAATCACCGATGCACCGTTCTCCGCGTCATTGCCGCGCGTCAACGCCAGGGGGCGGATCGCCTTGGGTATGAACGGTAATGACGCGGACGGGACATTATCGGTCGGTCGTTAGATCGACCGATACGAAACCCCGCCAGGGACTGCTTCCAGCAACGGACGAGCAAAATCCAGCAGGTTAGGGCCGGCGAACAGATGGCCGCGAACACCGGCCGCCTCGGCGGCCCGCAGGTCGGTCTCCTGGTCGCCGATCATCACGCAGCGTGCCGGATCGAGCTCCCACGCGCGGATCAGGTCGAGCAGCATCCCCGGCGCCGGCTTCCGCCAATCGCTCAGCGCGCGGTAGGCGGGCTCGGTCGCATCGGGGTGGAAGGGACAATACCGAAAATCGTCGACAGTGCCGCCGGCCATGCGGACCTGGTCGACGATCCAGCCCATCAGGTCATGCACGGCGGCTTCCGTGTAGCGGCCGCGCGCCACCCCGGATTGGTTGGTAACGACAAACACATGCCAGCCGGACCGCGTGGCGTGCACGATCGTTTCCAGCGCGCCCGGCATCCAGTCGAACCGCTCACGAGACCCGACATAGCCGTGGTCGACGTTGATCACACCGTCACGATCAAGAAACAGCGCGGGCCGGTGCAGCAAGGCCGGGATTTCGTGCTGCGCGCGGGCGAAATCGTCGGGCACGCCGATATCGCGAAAATACCCCTCCGCCACCGCCCCGCGCAGCATCCCGCCGGCCGCCAGACGTGGCATGATGTCGGCTTCCATCGAGCACGCCGGTTCCAGCACGTCGACCAGGGACCGGTTGAACAGATAGACCCCGCCGTTGATGATGCCGGGCGTGTTCGCCGGCGGGCGCTCCTTGAACTCCACCACCCGGTCGCCTTCCAGCGCGACGACGCCGAAGCGGGATGCATCGTCCAACCGGCGCAGCACCATGCGCCCGGTCACATCCGCCGGATCGGCGGCCGAGGCGGCAAGCAACCCGCCAATGTTGCAGTCAAACAAGGAATCGCCGTTGCACAGCAGGAAGCGCTTATCCAGGCGGTCCCGGGCATGAAATACCGCGCCGCCGGTGCCGGCACGGATCGGCTCCTCGGACAGCGACACGGTGACGCCGCGCGGCAATCCAGCCTGGATGGTTGCGGCGGCTTTCTCTATTTCGGCTGACATGTGCCCGGTCAGCAGCAGGAAATCGGACACGCCGAAGCGCACGAATTCCCGCAGCAGCCAGGCCAGGAAGGGGCGGTCTCCACAGGGAAGGATGGGCTTGGGAATCGCCGCCGTCAGTGCGCCGAGGCGCGTGCCGAGCCCGCCGACCAGAACCGCGCATTGCGTGACCGTGGCTGCCGGCATGGGCGTATCCTTGCGTTCGCTGCGTGGCATGGTGGTTAAACAGCCCCGCCGGTCAGATCAAGCGGGAACCACCGCCCGGCGCGCGCGCCGGGCGCAAATCCGTCCGCGCCCGAATCAGCCGCCTTGGAGCCAGCCGCCTTGGAGCCAGCCGCCCCTAGGCCATCGCCGCCTCACCGTCGGCGAGGCGGCGCATCGCCGCCAGCATCTCCACACCATCCGCCGTCAGCACATAAGGCGAATGCCGCTCGGCCGTCGCTGTCCGTACCATCCCCTTACGCTTGAGGTTTTGCATCAGCCCATTGATCACCGGTTGCGGAATCTCCAACGCCAGCCCCACATCCCGCGTACGGATCGGCCCGTCGCGATCCAGACAGGCGAACACCGCGAGTACCCGTGAAGAGCGAAATTGCAGCGAGTACAACCCCGCCGGCCGTTCCGTGGCGGACCGCTGCCAGTGCGCCGCCCCCGCCGCCGTCTGGCGATACAAATCGCCATGCTTCACGGCGCCCGCTGCCTCGATCAGGCCGACCTCTTGCAGGAACCGCGCAATTGGTCGGACTTTCCCGATCGGCATCTGCACTGCCTCGGCGATCTTGGACAGTGTCGTGGCCACCGATCCGCGAAAGACCGACAGCACACGTTCCTGATCCGGCCGCAGTAGGAGCGTGGGATCGTCGTGTCGCGTGATAAGGAAGGTTGGAAACGCCGGATCCGCCAGGCGGATCAGGCGCAGCGCGGCGAGGTCGGAAATCATTTGGAAGATTCGCTGGCGACTGACGCTCAGAAGATCGACCAATTCGATCCCACGTCTCGGCCGATCCAGCAATGCCAGCAGGCGCAATGCCGCACGCCCCGGCTTCGCTGATGTGTTGGGGAGACGACCGCGGGTCCGCACGACGGGTTTGAGCGCGATATCGGCATCCTGCCCAAGAGACGTGATACGCCACACACGGCGCGGCCCGTTCGTGACCAGATGGAGCTGAAGAAGACCCGTCAAGGCCTGATCGGTGCGCCCGATCGTGAGACCCGCGTCCAAGGCAATCGCCGGCTTTCGTTCCTTGCCGGCACGCAACGCGCTCAGGCAGGCCGCCTCGGGCGCCGTCAAAAGAATGGGATTCGACATGGAACCTGGCCAGTTTGTTGCCTTTGCTCGCGCAAGACTGCCTGCTTTCGCCGCGATTCGCCAATCAGGCCGCCGCGGCGGTCCGATCGACGCGCGGCGCGCGGCTCAATCGATCCGCCTTATAAACCCCTCTGGAAACCCCTCTGATACCCCATCTGGCGGCAACTCGGCGATCGCAATGCCGCTCTCGCCGGCGACCGCGTAGAGCAGATAGACCCGGCCATCTTCCTGGAAAATCGCCGGGTCGCGCAGTTGGTTGACATGTCCGTAGGCGGTGCTGCGTATCGACGGGATCAGCGGCGCATCCGCGCCTTCCCAGGCATGCTCGGGCCGCATCACTTCGACCGGCGCACTGTCGGTCCAGCCCAGCCAATCGCCGGACAGGTCGATCCGGCTGAGCAGGATGCGTTCCGGTACTTCCCCGACCTGGGTCCAGAATACGCACAGCGTCGTGCCACATTTCAGCACCGCGGCATGGCGCATGTTGGGGTTGAACAACAACGGTCCGGTTTCGAAGTCGTGGAACCCATCGCGCGATCGATAGATCTGGCCCGGCATGGCAAGGCCGTATGTCACGCCGCCATGGTTGAACACTCGCATGTAGGAAAGACCCAGACGCTCTGGCTGGGCAACGAAATCGATGCCGTCGCTGGATGTGGCGACGCGGGTCACCTGGGTGCCGACATCGTCCAGGCCGTGGAAATACATGACGATGCGCTTGCCGATCGGATCGACATGCACGTCCGGGGACGCGATATGCGGCGTGGTGATCTCGGACAGCACGTCATGCGACAGCCGGGTGCCGGACCGCGCCGCCCGCGCTTCGAACCGCGCCAACTGCTCCGCCGTAACCGCCGGCGGTTCGGTCAGGAAGCACGAGTCCTTCAGGTGCAGGCTGCCGGGCGAATGCACCGCCCACGGCCCCTCCAGCCGATCCGCATAGGCCAGCCGGATATAGCTGCCCTTGTGGTCGGCAAAGTAGAGATAGTAACGTCCAAGCCCGCCGACGATCCAATCCGGAACGCGGATCAACGACGGCCCCTGAATATTGACGCCAATACTTGCATGCAAGTCCGGTCCGACAATCGGCCGATCGACCAGCCGCCTCACGCTGATACGCGACGGTTCGGCGGCAGCGCCAGGCTGGATCATGGTAGGGTTTGCTCCCGTTGCGACCAATCCCGTGCGGCCGCTCCGAACGGAAACGCCGATTACTCTAGCGGCAAGGTCGCGGAGCGTCCACGGCGGCATGCGTCCACGGCGGCGTGCGGGCAGCTTGCGGCGAACCGATCGGCTACCGGCGGCACGGGACACGGCCAGCCCATCTTGCCCCGATCCCCCCAACCGGCTTGGATACCGCGCATCAAACAGAGGAAACCAAACCCATGTCCGTGGAACTCAGAATCGAAGGCCCCGTCGCGAAAGTCGTCCTCAACCGGCCGGAAAAGCTGAACTCCCTGACCTGGGAGATGCGGCGCCAGCTCAACGAGCACTTCACCGCGCTGCGCTTCAACAACGATGTCCGCGCCATCATCGTCACCGGCGAAGGGCGGGCATTCTGCACCGGCGCCGATGTGGGCGGAATGCAACGCCAGGATTTGCGAGCCGAGCGGGAGCGTTTGCAAGGCGGTAGCCATACTTATATGCGGGCGCTGCATGCGCTGGAAAAACCGGTCATCGCCGCCGTCCGCGGCCCCACCGTCGGCATCGGCTGGAGCATCGCCATGGGCTGCGACCTGGTGGTGGCATCCGACACGGCACGGTTTTCCCAGATCTTCCGCCGCATCGGCCTGGCCCCGGACGGCGGCGCGATCTGGTTCCTGACCAAGCGCATCGGCATGGCGCGCGCCAAGGAACTCGTCTTCACCGGCCGCTTCGTGGATGCCGCCGAGGCCCTGTCGCTGGGTCTGGTGAACGAGGTCGTGCCGGACGCCGACCTGATGACCCGGGCGGACGCGCTGGCCGCCGAACTCGCCGCCGGCCCAACCTTCGCATTCGGGCTGGCCAAGAAGATGTTCAACATGGCCAACGGCAGCTACGACGAATTCCTCGACGTCGAGAATTTCGTGCAACCGCAACTCGGCCAGACCGAGGACCACAAGGAAGGCGTTGCCGCGTTCAGGGAAAAGCGCAAGCCGGTGTTCAAGGGCCGCTGATGGCGCGTCGGGAAGCGCCAGATCGGGGTGCTTCCCATATTCCGGCCTGATCCCACCCGGCTTTTGGGGTGATTCTTCCACGCGTAGAGACAGGTGGGGTGACATAAAAACATCACTGGCCGAAGCTATCGCTTCCACTATGATGGAATGATGGAAACGAGTACTGCCACCGCGATCTTTGCCGCCCTCGCCCAGGAAAGTCGCCTGGGCGTGCTGCGGCTGCTGATCGCCTCCGGCCCGTCAGGCCTTCCCGCCGGCGACATTTCCAACGCTCTCCATATCCCGCCATCCACGGCGTCCTTTCACCTCACCGCGCTGGAGCGGTCCGGCCTGGTGCAATCCACCCGGCAGGGGCGGCAGGTGATCTATGCGATCCGCGTCGCCACCTTGCGGGCATTGCTGGTCTTCCTGACCGAGGCCTGCTGTGCCGGCCAGCCCGATCTGTGCGGCGACATCGCGTCTCTGCTGCCCCCGGTCCCAGGCGACCCTTCCGGCGTGGCCCCCTCGTTCAATGTGCTGTTCCTCTGCACCCGCAACACCGCCCGGTCCATCATGGCCGAGGCGATCCTGGCCGATATCGGCGGCGATCGCTTCCGCGTCTGGTCCGCTGGGTCCGCGCCGGCGGACGCACCCATGCCGGCGGTGATCGGCAAATTGCGCGCCTTCGGCCACGACGTTGCCCGTCTGCGCAGCAAGTCCTGGGATGTGTTCACCCGACCGGACGCGCCGCGGATGGATTTCGTGATCGCGCTTTGCGACGTGCTGGACGGGCAGGTCTGCCCCGATTTCGGGGAAACCGCGATCACCGCCGCCTGGCCCCTGCCCGACCCTTTCAAATACCAGGGGACCGAGGCGGAACAATCCGCGCTGCTGAACGAACTCTACGCCAGCCTGCGCCGACGTCTGGAAACCTTCGTCAACCTGCCATTCGCCGCGCTGGACCGCATCGCGATGCGCGCTCGGCTGGAACAACTGGCGGGCGGGCCGGTCCTGACCGCGACCCGGGGAGTCTGAAACATGCGTGTAGGCATCAACGGCATGGGCCGAATCGGTCGTCTTGCCCTGCGTTCGGCATTCGGCGCCATGCACCGTCCGGCGGAGGACCCGCGCGCCGGCAATCGCCTCGACGTCGTGCATCTGAACGAGGTCAAGGGCGGCATCGCCGCCACCGCGCATCTGCTTGAATTCGACAGCATACACGGCCGCTGGCGGACCTCGATCGGCATGGATGGCGACAGCACCATCCGCGTCGAAGACCGGCGGCTGGGATTTTCGGACGCGGCCGCGCCGGGGGACGTGCCCTGGGGCGACCTGGGCTGCGAAATCGTGCTGGAGTGCACCGGCAAATTCCTGACGCCGGCCGTGTTGCAGAGCTATTTCGACCGCGGTGTGCACACCGTCATCGTCGCCGCTCCGGTCAAGGACCCGGCTGCCCTGAATATCGTCGTCGGGGTCAACGACCATCTGTATGACCCCGCGCGCCACCGCCTGCTGACCGCGGCATCCTGCACGACCAACTGCCTCGCGCCCGTGGTGAAGGTGGTGCATGAGGCGATCGGCATCCGCCACGGCCAGATCACCACGATCCACGATCCGACCAACACCAATGTCGTCGTCGATGCCCCGCATCGCGACCTGCGGCGCGCCCGGTCCGCCTTGCTGTCGATGCAACCGACGACGACGGGCAGCGCCACCGCCATCGCCCTGATCTACCCGGACCTGCAGGGCAAGCTGAACGGCCATGCCGTGCGGGTGCCGGTGCTGAACGCGTCGCTGACCGATTGCGTGTTCGAACTCAACCGGGCCACCAGCATCGGGGAACTCAACGATCTGTTCCGGGCCGCGGCAGCCGGGCCGCTCGCCGGTATCCTGGGCTATGAGGAACGGCCGCTGGTGTCCGCCGATTACTGCAACGACACCCGCAGCGCCATCGTCGATGCCGCCAGCACCCTGGTAACGGACGGAACCCTGGCAAAAATCTACGCCTGGTATGACAATGAGGTCGGATATGCCTGCCGCATGGTCGATCTGGCCCGTATTGTCATGGAAAGGAGCCGCTGATGGCCTCCATCCGCCATTATCTGATCGTTACCGCCAGCTACTGGGGCTTTACGCTGACGGACGGCGCGCTGCGCATGCTGGTGCTGCTGCATTTCTACAGCCTCGGCTACACCCCGTTCACCCTGGCGTCGCTGTTCCTGCTGTATGAGACAGCGGGGATTTTCGCGAATCTGGGTGGCGGCTGGTTGGCGACCCGGTTCGGCATTCCGCGCATGCTGGCGACCGGATTGGCATTGCAGATCGGCGGGTTGCTGATGCTGTCGGTGCTGGACCCGGCCTGGAGCGCGGCGGCCTCGGTCGCCTGGATCGTGGCGGCGCAGGGCGTGTCAGGGGTGGCGAAGGACCTGACCAAAACCGCCTCCAAATCCGCGATCAAGGCAACGTCGGAGGGCGGGTCGGGCCAGTTGTTCCGCTGGGTCGCCTGGTTCACCGGGTCCAAGAACGCGATGAAGGGCGTCGGTTTCTTCCTGGGAGGCGTGCTGCTGCAAGCCGCCGGCTTCAAGGGCGCGTTGTGGCTGATGGCGGGGTTGCTGGGCGTGGTCCTGGTCTCTGGCCTGTTGAGCCTGCCGCACCAACTGGGCAAGGCGAAGGCGTCGAAGTCCTTCGCGGAACTGTTCGCCAAGTCCCCGGCCGTGAACCTGATGGCGGGGGCCAGGGTCTTCCTGTTCGGGTCCCGCGATGTGTGGTTCGTGGTCGGGCTGCCGGTGTTCCTGTATGCCAACGGCTGGTCGTTCACCCAGGTCGCGGGGTTCCTGGCGGCGTGGACCATCGGATACGGCGCGGTGCAGGCGGTCGCTCCATCGTTGATCCGGCGCAGCCCGGACGGGCTGTCGCGGGAAGTGCCGGAAGCGCGCATCTGGGGCGCGGTGTTGACCGCAATCCCGGTGGTGCTGGCGATCGCCGTGGTCGCCGCCCCGGTCCGGCCCGATCTGATCGTGGTGGTGGGGCTGACGGTGTTCGGCTTCGCTTTCGCGGTGATTTCGTCCCTGCATTCCTATCTGATGCTGGCCTATGCCGGATCGAAGAAGGCGGCGGAGGATGTCGGCTTCTACTATGCCGCCAACGCGGCGGGCCGCCTGATGGGGATCGTGCTGTCTGGCCTGCTGGCCGAATTCGGCGGTCTCGCGGCATGTCTGTGGGGATCGGCCGCGATGCTGGCGATCTGCCAGGTCGTCGTGCTGTTGCTGCCGAACAGTGCCGATCGGCGTCAGACCAGCGCTGCCGTCGCGCCGGGGGAATAACACTGACCGACACAACCTATTGAGCGATGTTCCGCATCCGACGGCGCGGTCCGGTGGATTGGCGCCACTACCCCTGGCGCATCCCCCGCCGCAGCGCCGCCGGCATCAAGACCAACGTCGCCGCGATGTTGATCACGGACACCCCGACCAGCACCGCGATCATCAGATCGACCCCCAGATGCTGGATCATCAGATCGCCCAGCGACGGCGAGATCGCCTGCGATACCAGCACCGGCAGCGCGATCCAGCCCATCAGCACGGCGTAGCCCTCTCGCCCGAACATCGCCAGCGGCACCGTCCCGCGCGCGATCGAACGCAGCCCGTTGCCTCCCCCATACAACAGCACGCCGAGAGCGATCAGCGCCGGATCGCCGAGCAGGGTTGCCAGGCCGATGGCGACGGCGACGGAGGAGACGAGCAGGCTCCAGATCGGGTGGAATTTGCGCCCGAACGCGGCCTCCAGAATGCGGGAGCCGACCTGGGCGGGGCCGAGCAGCATCCCGAGACCGACGGCGGTGGCGAGCGGCACGCCGCGGATCTGCAATATCGCGATCAGATGCACCGCCAGCACCGTCATGACCACCGATGACAGGGTGAAACACAAGGCCAGGGTCAGGAACATCAACCGGTTCTCCCGCCGTACCGAGCGTGACACCGGGGGTTTCGGCGCACTGACGGACGCCGCCGGGACATAGGGGGCTTCCGCCGGCATGCCGAACCAGTAGAGCGGCAGGACGATCAGCAAGTGGATGGCGACATAGACCAGGCAAGTCGCGCGCCAGCCATAGGCGTCCACGAGGAGGGCGCTGAGCGGCCAGCAGACGGTGCTGGCCAGGCCGCCCCACAGCGTCACATGGGTGATCGCCGCCCGCGCCTGATCGCCATACAGGCGCGTCAGGGCGGAGAACGCCGGGTCGTACAACCCGGCCCCCATCCCGACCCCGATCACCAGCCAGGCCGCGACGAACACGGTCAGATTCGGCGCCAGGCCCTGCATCGCCAGGCCCGCGGCCAGCAGGATCGCGCTGATCGCCAGCACCGGTCGGCCGCCATGGCGTTCCACCAGATGGCCGACCCGGGGCGACACCAGGCCGGACACCAGCAGGCCGATGGACAGGGCGCCGACGACCCAGGCGATCGGCCAGCCGGTCTCCTCCGCGATCGGTTTGGCCAGGACGGCCGGCAGATAATAGGACGACCCCCAGGCCAGGATCTGACCGATCCCCACCACCGAAGTCACGACCGCGCGCGGACGGTCGGTCATGCCATCGCGGCCTGTCCGCCGGCGCGCGAACAGGGCGCATCACCGTCTCGGGCACAGCAATTCTCGGTCAAAAAACCGACCAGAGCGTTCATGCGGGCAAAATCGGCGGCATAGATCAACTGCCGCCCGACCCGGCGCTGGGCGATCAGGCCGGCACGCTGCAAGTGCTGCAAATGGAAGGTCAGGGAGGATGGCGGGATGGTCAGGCGTTCGGCGATCGCGCCGGCGGGCAGGCCGGACGGGCCGTGTTCGACGAGCATGCGGTAGATCGCCAGGCGATGGTCGTGGGCGAGCCCACCGAGGGCTTCGACGGCGAGGCTGGGGTCCATCAAAGTGGAGGACTCGGGGGGCTTTGCCCGATGGGGCGTTGGGGGATGCGACCATGGGCTCTGCCCCTGGACCCCGCCAAGGGCGACGGCCCTTGGAACCGGGCTGTTGTTGCCTTGAGGCATGGGGCACTGCCGCCACAACGGAAACGGAACATAGCCCACATACTGGAAGCAGTCATCATCCGATGTCCCATGTCCGGTCCAACCCCCAACGCGACGTCGCCCAATACCATCCGCAACCGGTTGACCGGGCTTCTATCCGCGCCTAGCCTCTCGGTCAACGATAATTCGAGTAATATCGTAACACCGTACGGGCGCCAGGATGACCACCCAAGACGCAACATTGCCGCCCCGGGCGCGCCGCTTCATCTGGTCCATCGTCGCCGCCCAGGTCATGGTGCAGATCGGCGGCTTCACCCTGCCCGCCCTGCTGCCCACCTATATCGACCGCTGGGACCTGACGAAGACAGAGGCCGGCTGGCTGATCGGCATCTTCTTCGCGGCCTATGTCGCCGCGGTGCCGGTCCTGGTGTCGCTGACCGATCGCGTGCCGACGCGGCGGGTCTATGTCATCGGCGCCGCGCTGACCGCCTTGTCGCATTTCGGCTTCGCCCTGCTGGCGGACGGGTTCTGGTCCGGCATGGTGCTGCGCGCCATGGCCGGCATCGGCTGGGCCGGCGCCTACATGCCCGGCCTGAAAGCCATCGCCGACACTCTGGAAGGCAACGCCCAGTCCCGCGCGGTCTCCATGCACGCCGCCGGGGTCGGCGTTGCCGGAGCCAGCTCCTTCGCCGTCTCCGGTCTGATCGACGCGATGTTCGGGCCCGAGGCCGCCTTCCTGTTCGGCGGGTTCGCCGGCATTGGCGCCTTCGCGATCGCCTGGGTCGTCATGCCCGGGACGCTCCCGTCCCGCCCCAAACCCGCCGGATCGCGCGCCTTGCTGGATTTCCGGCCGGTTTTTCGCAATCGGCGCGCCATGGCGTGGATCGCCGGCTACACCGTGCATACCTGGGAACTGGCGGCGCTGCGGGCCTGGGGCGTCACATTCCTGACCGCCACGGCCGCCCGCGCGGATGCGCCGGCGTGGCTGCCCGCCCCCACGATTCTGTTCACCATCGCCGGCTTCGCGGGCATCGTCGTGTCGATCACCGGCAATGAAACCGCGCAGCGCTACGGCCGGTCCCGCGTCGTGACCGCGGCCATGAGCGCCGCCGCCGCGCTGTCCCTGCTGGCCGGCTGGACCATCGCCGCGTCCATGTTATACCAACCGGCCGAAACAATGACGCATCGGCGTTGCGACCCCGATAGGGGTAGGGAAGGCTACCAGCCTCCCCTCCCTCCGAACCGTGCTGGCGGTTCTCCCGCACACGGCTCTCCAGTGGCTGGTTATCCTCATCGGGGGTGTCTCG
>CAMATI010000150.1 GCA_945861095.1 Asaia bogorensis
GATGAAGACCGTCGGACCGGCGATGAGTTTGCGGACCTCGTGCTGCGACTTGCCGCAGAACGAGCAATAGAGGGTGTTCTTTGAATCGCCGGACTTGCTCATGCGCACTCCTCCCCCTTGCACGGGGGCACAATGAGGGATGTTAGCCCTCCTCGGACGACGACGACAAGAACATCGCGACCGAACTGGTCAAAAAATGCGACGCTGGCAGGCATTCATGCAGCGCCACTCAGACAAACCATTGAATTATCGCATTTTCGCTTGATCAGGCGAGGAAGACATTCGCAACCACCGGTTATCCTTCGTCCCCGCCCGACTCGCCGCTACCCCTTGGATGAATCGTCGCCGGTCGCCGGGCGGCGGTCCACGACCTCATCCACGAGGCCGAAATCGCGGCTCTCCTCGGCGGACATGTAGCTGTCACGCTCCAACTTGCGTTCGATCGCCTCGATCGGCTGGCCGGTGTGGCGGACATAGATCTCGTTCAGCCGCTTGCGCAGGGTCAAGATTTCCCGTGCCTGAATCTCGATATCGGTCGCCTGGCCCTGGGCGCCGCCGGACGGCTGATGCACCATGATCCGGGAATTGGGCAGGGCATAGCGCTTGCCCTTCGCGCCAGCGGTCAGCAGCAGGCTGCCCATCGATGCCGCCTGACCGATGCACACCGTGCTGACCGGGCTGCGAATATATTGCATCGTGTCGTAGATCGCGAGCCCGGCCGACACCACGCCACCCGGGCTGTTGATGTAGAACGAGATATCCTTGCTGGGGTTCTCGGATTCCAGGAACAGCAACTGAGCGCAGATCAGGGCGCTGACCTGATCGTAGACGGGGCCCGTCAGGAAGATGATCCGCTCCTTGAGCAGGCGGGAATAGATGTCGAAGGCGCGCTCCCCGCGGGCGGTCTGCTCGACCACCATCGGCACTAGCGCATTGCCATAGACTTCGACGGGATCGCGGTCCCTCATGTTCGGTCACCTTCGGATGCCACCTCGCCCTGGAACAAGACCGGGCGATGGGTGGGGAGATCAATGACGGTCATAAATATGTGCGGTGCCCGCGAAGTCCAGCCTTATCCGCGATTCGGGTCGGCTGTCTCCGTCACGGCCCCGGTTGGTCCGCCTGCGCGGAACCCGCCGATTGGGCCCGCCTGCGCGGTCAGGGCATTGGGCCCGCCTGCGCGGTCAGGGCATTGAGCCCGCCTGCGCGGTCAGGGCGTGACCGGCTCCGGTTCCTTCATCAACTCCTCGGGTGTGACGGTCTGGTCGGTCACCTGGGCCAATTCCAGCACGAAGTCGACGACCTTCTCCTCGAAGATCGGGCCACGCATGTTGTCGGCCAGTGCTGGGTATTTCTGGAACAGCTCCATCATCTGCTGTTCCTGACCGGGATAGCGCGACGCCTCGATCCGCATCGCCCGGGTCAGCTCCCCTTCCGACACCGTCAGGTTGTTGATCCGCCCGATTTCGGCCAGCAAAAGACCCAGGCGAACACGACGTTCCGCGATGGCGCGATACTCGGCCTTCAGCGTGTCGTCGTCCTTCTCCTTGTCGTCGGCGTCCATCCGCCCCGCTTTGCGGTCGGATTCCAGCCGTTCCCAGATCTGATCGAACTCCCGCGAAAGCATGCCCTCGGGCACCGGGAAGCTGATCTGCCCCGCCAGGGCGTCCAGCAACTGACGCTTGATGCGCAAACGGGCAAGCTGCTCGAATTCCCGCTGATGCCGCTGGCGGATCGCATCGCGCATCTCGTCGAGCGTGTCGTAGCCGATTTTCATGGCAAGCGCGTCGTCGACCGGCGGCAAAACCGACCGGTTCAGAGACTTCGCGGTCACCTCGAAGGTCGCTGCCTTCCCAGCCAGATCGGGGGCGTTGTAGTCCTCCGGGAAGGTCACCGAGATGGTGCGGACTTCCTCGGCACGCATCCCCGACAGTTGTTCGGCAAAACCGGGAATGAAGCCGGCGCCGCCGATCTCCAAAGCGATATCCGTGGCCGTCCCACCCTCGAACGCCTCATCGCCGATCTTGCCGACGAAGTCGATCTTCAGCACGTCACCGTCGGCCGCACCGGCGTTTTCACCCCTGGCCGCAAGCTCCTCTTCGGTCAGTGGCACGGTTTCCCGGTTCGACGCGGCGATGTCCGTCACCACCTTCTCGACCGTCTCATCGGCAACATCGACCTTCATGCGGGTCAAGGCCAATGCGCCAAAATCCGGCAAGGTGATGTCCGGCAGCAGCTCCAATTCGACCTTGAATTCCAGATCGCCCACCGTGGACAGGCTGGTGGGATTCTGCGTGATGACCTCCACATTGGGCTGCATCGCCGGACGCAGGCCGCGCTCGGTCAGCATGTCGCGCGTGGCGTTGCTGACCGACTCCTCCAGCACCTCCGCCGAAACCGCGGTGCCGAAACGCTGGCGGATCACCATCATCGGAACCTTGCCGGGGCGGAAACCCGGCAGACGAGCGGTCTTGCTCAGACTTGCCAAGCGCTCGGAGCGACGGGTTTCAATGTCCGCGGCGGGCACGAGAACGGTGAATGCGCGCTTCAAGCCCTCGGAAAGCGTCTCGGTAACCTGCATCTGCCAGAAAATCCCTCAAGAAGCCCTTGCCTGGCAAAGGTGCCAAGCGGGGGGTGCCAGGTGGTGGTGCGGGCGGAGGGACTTGAACCCCCACGGCTTGCGCCACCAGAACCTAAATCTGGCGTGTCTGCCAATTCCACCACGCCCGCGCATGGCACAAACGAGCCGCGCCGAGCCCGCCGCGCGACGGTGAGCATCGGGCTTTAGCGCAGCAGCCCCGGTCCGACAAGCGCCCCGCTTGCCGCGACCTGCGACACGCGCCACGCCAGCCCGCACCCGCCCCAGCCTGCCGGATCAAAATCCGAGGTTTATTCGAATTACCCTTTGACCCGAACGTCTCGGAATGCGATGCTACCGATCAGTAGCGCGTCCACTTATTTATCGCAATTCGGCATCAATGAGACAACGCCCCTCCCGCCGCGAGCGCCAACCCGCCCGTCCCCTCCCACGCCTAACTCAAGGGTTCGCACATGGCATCCGGCACCCGTAGCACCGCGAAAACCTCCCCCAAACCCGATCCAACCGTCGATCCAGACTGCTCGGCCACCGACGCCTCGACTCGCGACTACAGCATCGCCGCCGTCGATCGGGCGCTGGACCTGCTGGAGGCGCTTGCACGCGTCGGACCGGCGCCGCTCGCCACCTTGGCGGACTCCGCCGGCTGCACCCGCACAGCCGGGTTCCGCCTGCTTCGGACACTTCAGGCACGCGGTTTCGCCATCCAGGACGAAGCGCGCGGACTGTGGCGACTAGGGGCACGATGGAGCGTGCTGGGACGCGCGGCCGCCGAACAGGGCGCCCTGGCCGCGACCGCCATGCCGTTCCTCGTGGACCTCGGCAAGGCCAGCAACGAGAACGTCTACCTGCGCACGCGCGACGGGATGGAGAGCGAAACCATCGCGATCTACCAGACCGACCCGACCCTGCGAGTCTATACGGAGGTGGGCAAGCGCCTGCCGCTGCATGCCGGCAGTTCCCGCCTTCTGCTCGCACATTCGCCAGAGTCGGTGCAAACTCAGATCCTGGCGCAGAAACTGCCCCGCTTCACGCCGGCCACCCGCACCGATCCCGCATGGATCGCCGCCGACCTACAGCGCATCCGTACCCGCGGATATCTCGTTACCGCGGATGAAATCGTGGCCGGCGCGGTCAGCGTTGCAGCGCCGGTCCGTGACGCCACGGGCCAGGTCGTCGCCGCGCTGAGCGTGAGCGCGCCGTCGATGCGCATGCGCCCGCCACGTCCGCGTGCCCTGGTCGCAATCCTGATGGACGCCGCCGCCAAACTCTCCCAGGCTCTCGGTGCATCCCCACAGGCCGCCCAGACCGCACCGCCGCAGGACAGTGCCGGTCGCGTCGGCTGGCCAGTGCCACCGAAATTCGCCCCGGCGCGCCCGCATTCGATCTTCCGCTGATCCGCTTCTCCTCGGTCGGGCCGGCGGGCTGACCGATCAACCGCGCCATTTGATCGGGCGGAGCGGCGGATGAGCGCGGATCACGTCCTCGTTCACCTCGGCACCCCAGCCGGCGCCGGTGGGCAACAGCAACTCGCCGTTCTCGATCACCGGCATCGGCGTGACCAGGTCGTCCTTCCACGGCACGTCCTCTATATCGATCTCCATCACCCGAAAATTCGGGATAGCGGCACACAGATGCGCGCTCATGAGCGACCCGATATGGCCGTTGAAATTGTGCGGCGCGACGTTGATCTCATAGGCATCCGCCATCGCGGCGATCTTGAACGATTCCAATATGCCGTTCCATGCTACGTCGATGATCGCGACATCTACCGATTGCTGCTCAAAGAACGGGCGGAATTGCCGCCGGCCATAGAGTGACTCGCATGACGCCACACGGGTCCGGGAACTGCGTCGGATCGTCGCCAGGGCCGCAGGGTCGTAACTGTCGATTTCGAGCCAGACCAGATCGAACGGCTCCATTGCCTGCGCCAGACGAATATATCCCTCGGTCTTGAAATTGAAATTCAAGTCCACGTGCAAGCCGACACCTGGGCCCGCACCCTGGCGAAACGCGGTCATCTCCGCGACCAGGGCATCCTGAACAGCGGGGTCGAAATTCAGCTCCGGCCAGCCGCCGCCGTTGAAGCCCGGCATGTGGATATAGGGCTTTTCAGCGTCGAACCGCATGATGTTGGTCTTCAGACCCTTGAAGCCACGTCGAGCGACCTCGGCTCCGGCGCGTTCCACGTCGGCCAGGGATCGGATCGGGTCAAACCCCGTCCATTCCTTGATCCGGTCGGCGAAACTGACGCGCCAGGTGCCGCAATGGGACCAATAGAGACGCAGGCGGTCCCGTACCGGACCGCCCAACAACTCATACACAGGTATGCCGAGCGCCTTGGCCTTGATGTCGACCAAGGCGTTCTCAATGGCGGCGATGGCCTGCTGGTTGATGCCGCCCGGGGCCTGCCGGGTTACCCCGTGCAGGAAGGCGGTGATTTTCTCGACCGGGCGGGGGTCCTGCCCGATCAGACGTTCGCCCAACCGCTGGATGACGCCGCCGAGACCCTCGGAGCCGAAATTCTCCATGAATTCCGACCAGCCGACGACGCCTTCGTCTGTGCTGATCTTCAGGAAGGAGAAATCCCGCCAGCCGGCATTGCAGTGCAGATCCTCGATCTTGGTAATGCGCATGACGTCTCTCCCCTTGGCTTCCCCCTCGGTGGCCAGGATGCTACGGATGATGCAGGCGGTTTCCAAGCTGGAATGCCAAACGGGACCGATTCCCAGGGGCGTTCCAGGACGCCGGCTGACATAGGCGGGAGACGACGATGCGCTGGTTGGCAGGCTGTGTGGCGCTGGCGTCGCTGCTGTTGTGCATGGCGGCATCGCCACCACAAAAGCCGCAATCGATCCTGGCCGCAACACCGATCAGCCGCATGGATCTGCCCTGGTGGCGGACCCGCCATGCAGCCAAGTTGGACGAACTTCAGCGCAAACAGCCGGAGCTGATCTTCCTCGGCGACTCGATCACGCAGCAATACGAGTACCGAGCGCCCCCGGAATGGAAGGACTTCGCCCCGGTCTGGGATCGGTTTTATGGCCACCGCAAGGCCGTCAACCTTGGCTTCAGCGGCGATACCACCGCCAGCTTGCTGTGGCGGATCGAGAATGGGGAAGTGTCCGGGATCTCCCCCAAAGTGGCGATCGTGCTGATCGGTGCCAACAATCTGGGCCGACTGCGTTGGTCCGCCGAACACACCCTTGCCGGTATCGACGCGATCCTTCTCGCCTTGCGCAAGCGTCTTCCCACCACCCGCATCCTCCTGCTCGGCGTTCTCCCCAGTGACCGCTCGGCCTGGACGACCGAGACCACCCTGACCATCAACAAGGCCCTGGCAGCGCGATTCCCGCGCGGGCATGAGGTCGCTTTCGTGGATGTCAGCCCCGTGTTCATGCGGAATGGGGTGCTGAACCGCGAGCTCTACTATGACCCCAAACTGACCCCACCCGCCGCACCGCTGCACCCAAGCCCGGCCGGGCAGGCGCTGATGGCGGAGGCGATCGAACCGACATTGGCGGCGCTGCTGGCCGGACGCCCGCCCCGATAGGAGACACTCATGGCAAAAGGTTACTGGATCGCCCGGGTCGATGTGACGGATCCCGAAGGCTATAAGGCATACGTCGCCGCCAACGCAGCCGCGTTCGGCAAGTATGGCGCTCGCTTCATCATCCGCGGCGGGCGGTTCGAAGCCCCCGAGGGCAAGCCCCGCTCCCGCAACGTCGTGATCGAATTCAAGGACTACGATACCGCCGTCGCCTGCTACCACTCCGCCGAATACATGGCCGCCAAAGCCCTGCGCGATGGCCAGTCGGAGGCCGACCTGCTGATCATTGAGGGCTATGACGGCCCACAGCCCTGAGGGCATGAAAAAGATTGCCTCATGTGCGGCATTGCCGTATAAAAACCTCGCTTTCCATCCTCACGGTAACACTTTGGCAGGAAATCAGGCGTAGGTGACCGGCTGCACTTCTCTCATCCCATGGACATCGGATGCTGCAGTCGGTTGTCGAAACACCGGACTATCTGCGGGACGCCTCGGATGCCGGGCTGACCGCCGAAGAACGCGGTCGGATCGTCGCCAGGCTCGCCAAGGAACCGACCGCGGGGGATGAAATTCCCGGCACCGGCGGTGCGCGCAAGCTGCGTTTTGCCGGTCGAGGGAAAGGGAAAAGCGGTGGATACCGCGTGATCACGTTCTATGCCGGGCGGGACATTCCGGTGTTTCTGCTGAACGTGTTCGCCAAGGGTGACAAGGTCGACCTGACCCAGGTCGAACGGAACGAACTCCGTAAGGAACTGGCAGGGTTGGTCGAAGACTATCGACAGGGAGTGCGCCGTTATGTCCAAGGCTGGTAGCCGTATCCTACAAAGCGTTCGCACCGCGCGGGCCTATGCGCGCGGCGACACGACTGATGGTTTCGTCGCCCACGTGCCCGACGAAGTGGACGTCAAATCCATCCGCGCCAAACTCGGCCTCAGTCAGGAAGGCTTCGCCCAGCGGTTTGGGTTCAGCCCGGCCGCCGTGCGCGACTGGGAACAGCATCGGCGTCAGCCGGAACAGGCTGCCCGCGTTCTGCTGCTCGTCATCGCGCAAGACCCAGACGCGGTGGACCGCGCATTGGCCGGGGCACGCTGACCAACGCGACCTCTCGGAATCAACGCGCGCGCCCCCGCGACGCCGCTCTAGAGCACCGCCTCCACCGCCGCCGCGATATCGAACAGGCGCCGGTCGCCCATCGTTTCCCCCATCAGCATCAACCCGACCGGAGCATCGCCCGCCCGATGGCACGGGATGCTGATCGAACACCGGTCCAGGAAATTCCCCAATGCGGTGTTGCGCAAAACAAGCATGTTGATCCGGTTGTAAGCCCGCTCATCGTCCAGGTCGGCAATCCGAGGCGCAACGATCGGCACCGTCGGCATCACCAGCACATCGAATTCCCGCGTCGCCATATCGAAATCCGCCACGATCCGCGCCCGTGCCGCGACAAGATCCAGATAGTCAGCCGCACTCATTCCCTCCCCACGAGCGATCCTCGCCCCGATCCGAGGGTCGTATTCGTTGCCTTTCGTCGCCAGAAGGGATCGGTGCCAGGCATAGGCCTCGGATGCCGCGAAACCGCCTTTGGCGTTCACCGCCGGAAGCTCGTCGAACTGGGTGAAGCGGGTGCGAACGACCCTGGCGCCGGCCGCGGCCAAAGTGCCCAACGCTCGATCGAACGCCGCCGCGACCGTCGCGTCCATGCCGTCCAGCACGACGTTGTCCGGCACGGCCAGACGCAGCCCATCCAGCCGAAGCGGCGTCACGCCGGCGGGGGTGTGCCCGGCCAGGATCGCGTCGATCGCCGCACAACAGGCGACCGTCGGCGCCAACGGCCCAACCGAATCAAGCGAAGGCGCCAACGGCAGGACTCCGCCGATCGGCACCCGACGGGCGGTCGGCTTATAGCCGACAACACCACAAAACGCGGCCGGGATGCGGCAGGAACCACCCGTGTCCGTCCCCAAGCCTGCCGCCACCATCCCATCCGCTACCGCAACCGCGGTGCCCGACGAACTTCCCCCCGGAATCCGCCCCGACGCCCGATCCCACGGGCTGCTCGGCGTCCCATAATGCGGGTTGATGCCCAAACCGGAAAACGCGAACTCCGTCATGTTCACCCGGCCCATGGGCACAAACCCGGCCGCCAGCATCCGCTGCACCACCGGTGCGTTCGCCGCAGCCGGGGGCGCATTCGCCAGCACGGCAGACCCAGCCGGCGTAGGCTCCCCCGCGATATCGAACAGATCCTTCAGGGCGATCGGGATACCGGCATAAGGCCCAGGCGCCCGCCCGGCCTTGCGCAGCCCATCCATCGCGTCCGCCATCGCCCGCGCCTGTTCGGCATGCACCTTGATGAAGGTGCGCGCGCCCTCCCCGCCCGGATCGGCAATCCGCGTCAGACTTTCCTCAACCAGAGCCCGCCCCGTCGTTTGCCCCGCAGCCAGTGCCTGGGCGAGTTCGTCGATCCCGCGCATGATGCCTCCAACCAATTCATCCAGGAGCATGCCATGTCCGACGCCCCAGCCAAACCCGTGTTGTTGACCGGCGCGTCCGGCAATCTGGGTCGAGTCGCCGCCAAATGGCTGACCGGCGCCGGATGGACCCTGCGCATGACCGACATCACCCCATTCCCGGACCCGGTGCCCGCCAACGCCACCTTCACCAAAGCCGACCTGAATGATGGCGTGACCATCCTGCGCCTGGCCGAGGGCTGCGGTGCCATCATCCATCTGGGCGGCATCTCCGTCGAACGGCCTTTCGAGGAAATCCTCGGCCCCAATATCCGCGGCCTGTACCATATCTACGAAGCGGCGAGACGGGAGAAGGCACGGGTGATCTTCGCCTCCTCCAACCATTCCATCGGCTTCCACGAACGCGGCGAGAGCATCGGTGCCGACACCCAATTCATGCCCGACGGGTTCTACGGCCTGTCGAAAGCCTATGGGGAGCTGATGGGCCGGCTCTATTGGTTCAAACACGGCGTCGAGAGCGTGTTCCTGCGCATCGGCTCCTGCTTTCCAGAGCCAGTGGACGCCCGCATGCTGGCCACATGGCTGTCCTATCCGGATTTCGCACGTCTGGTCGTCCGCTGCGTGGTGACCGAAAAGACCGGGTGCTGCGTGGTCTGGGGCGCGTCCAACAATGGCCGCATGACCTGGTGGCGCGATGATGCCCGCGAAACCCTCGGCTGGGCCCCACAAGACAGCGCCGATCCCTACGCAGGTCAGCTCGGCGGCAAAACCAGCGGCGATCCGGTGACGGAGCGCTATATGGGCGGTGGGTTCTGCGCGAACGGCTACTCACGCGAGGCGCCCGCACCGGCGCAACTGTTCGACTGACGGGGAGACACAGGCATGGCTGACGGGACACTTTACATCGGCAATCGGCGCTACTCCTCGTGGTCCATGCGCGGATGGCTCGCGGTTCGCTTGGCCGGCCTGGACGTGAACGAAGTGCTGATCCCCTTCGTGCGCCCCGGCCCGACCCCGGCCATCGCACAGATATCCCCCACCGGTCTGGTGCCCTGCCTGGACCACAAGGGCGCCCTGGTCTGGGAGTCTCTGGCCATCTGCGATTATTGCGCCGAGATCGCCCCAGCCCTGTGGCCCGCCGACCGCATCGCCCGCGCCCACGCCCGGTCGATCGCCGCCGAAATGCACGCCGGTTTCCGTGAACTCCGCATGGCAATGTGGATGAACCTGGGGCGGGACTTCTCCGGCCGGGGACGTACACCGGGCGCGCTGGCCGACATCGCGCGGATCGAGGCCATGTGGGCGGACACACGCCAGCGCTTCGGCGCCGGCGGTCCCTATCTGTTTGGCGCCGATTTCGGGGCCGCGGACACCATGTTCGCGCCCGTGGTGGCACGGTTCCTGTCGTGGAAGCCCGAGCTTACCGCCGCGACCTTGGCCTATTGCGACGCCGTCCGGGCACATCCGCTGGTCAGCGCGTGGTACGCCGCCGCCGCCGCCGAACCCACAAGCTGGCTGGTGGCGGATTACGAAGCCACACCATGAGCGGTGCAGCCCTCACACTCGACCATGTCGGCATCGTCGGTTCGGACCTGGAAACGCTCGCGGCGGCGTTTGTCAGGCTGGGGTTCTGCCTCACGCCCTTGGCGCGACATGCCGGCGGACGAACCGGCAATCGCTGCGCCATGTTTCGCGACGGGGGCTACCTGGAACTGGTCGCGACCGTGAATGGTGGGATCAGTGCGACGCTCGATCGCTTCCTGGGGCGCTATTCGGGCGTCCATATCCTGGCCTTGGGCATCGGCGACACGACCGCGGCGTGTGAACGACTGCGACGCGCCGGGATCGACGTCCACGCCGATCGATCGGAACGGAGCACCGACGATTCTGACCCAACCGCGCCGCTTGTGGCGTTCGCCCTGCTCACCCCGCCCGATCCGCCAGAGGGGAGGATACATTTGATCCACCACCTGACCCCGGACGCGATGTGGCAGGAACGCTTTCTGAGCCACCCCAACCAGGCCGTCCGGTTGGAGGAGGCGATCCTGGTGGCGCCCGCCCCCGCCGAAACCGCGGCGCGCCTGTCCGTTCTGGCCGGTCGGCCCGTGCAACCGGACCCAGCGGGCGGTTATGTCCTGTCGCTGCAAACCGGCCGGCTTCGCATTCTGTCGCCTGCATCCTGGGCGTCCCAGCACCCGAACCGGACGGCACCGACGCTCCCTTGGATCGGCGGATTGACCCTGGCCACCGCCGACGGTAACGCCGCACTGCATCGGCTGTTGACGGATCGGGGGATCGACCACGATCAGTCCCCGGGGCTGCTTCAGGTCGAAGCCGCGGGCGTTGTGTTCCGGTTTCGCGCAGACCAGGGCTGATCGTCGATCCATGCGCCAGGCCCTATCAACCTCGCCCAACCGACCGATCCAAGCCCACCGAACCGTCGTCCAGAGGCATTCATGAAACGCAACGCCCGCGACCCCGGTCGTCCGTCCGCCGGCCCTCAGTCTCCGCCCACCAAGCCGCCGTCGGCGACCGCGACCTATGCGATTATCGGCATACTTGTGGCATTGCTGCTGCTTGGGACCGGGACGATTCTGTGGATGACCGGCACCAATCCGGTGAAATCGATGGTCGGCGGCCCATTCGCCCTGGTCGATGGCGACGGCAAAAAGGTGACCGACCAAGACTTCCGGGGCAAATATATGTTGGTCTATTTCGGCTATACATTCTGCCCGGACGTCTGCCCGACGAGCCTGAACACGGTCTCCGACGCGCTCGACAAGCTAGGCCCCAAAGCGGACCGGATCCAGCCGTTGTTCATCACCGTTGATCCAGCCCGCGACACCCCCGAGGTCGTCAAGCAATATGCCGCCGCGTTCGGGCCCAGGATCAAAGGCCTGACCGGCACACCGGCCCAGATCGAGGCCGTCGGGAAGACCTATCGAGTCTATTACAAGGAGAACCGGACCAGCGGCGGCTCCAATGACTACACCATGGACCACAGCTCCATATTGTACCTGATGGGGCCGGACGGCGCGTTCGTCGCGCCGGTGCGCGCCGAACAGTCGGGGGAGGAACTGGCCGCGGTCCTACGGAAACTGGTGAACTAAGCAGGAGAAAGCGCCCCGGCTCCGGCCGGCCAACGCCGGTCAGCCCAGGGGGTTGTGCGTGGACCGGTCGGGCAGGACCGGCTCTATCGCACGGATCAGGCGTGCGATCTGGGTGGACCAGGTCCAATTGGTCATGTGTACGGCGGCGCGCAGACCCATGGCGCGGGCGGCATCCCGGTCGCGCCAGACCTCCTCCAACCGCTCGACGATTTCTTCGACATCGCTTTCGCCCCAGTCCGTGGTGTCCAGACCGTCCCGCATGGCGGCCCCTTGGCGGGTCAGGGGCAGCGCGATGCGATCGCCGAGCAACAGGTCCAGATGGCCGGTGTTGGCGGAGAGAATGGTGGGGATGCCACTCGCCAGGCATTCCATCGCAACCAGATTGGTGCCGCCCTCGGCGCGGTTGGGGAACAGAGCAACGTCCGCTTCATGCAGCACATGCGGCATCGCGATATTGGGCGTCGGACCGACGGCGATCACCGACGCGGCAGGGACGCCGTTCGCGACGGCCCAGGCGATCACATCCGGTGTCCCATCCGCATTCGGGCCAGGCACGGCAATGTCCGGACGCCCAACCGCCGAATACATCAGGTCCGACCAGGGGGAGTGCCAGGCCGTCAGCAGCAACGCCTCCGGATGGCGTTGCCGGAACGCCCGGAACGCCGCCATCACCAGATCCTGCCCCTTGCGGAATTCCAGCTTCCCGCCGGAGAAGATCACGAACCGATCCTTGGGCAGCAGCCCAGCCTTGGGCGCGGGGTGGAACAGACCGGTGTCCACGCCCTGCCACACCCTGGTCACCCCATGGATGCCATGCGACCGCAGAATCCGCTCGTTCCAGGTCGAGCCCGCAATGATCAGCGCATAGCGGCCGAAACGTTCGCGCCAGGCCGGGTCGAGCGTCGCCTGCTCCAGGATCGGACAGGCGATCGTCGGATTGCCGATCAGGATTTTCCCGCCGGCCGCGGTCGGTTGCCGCAGACCGGTCCCCAACGCGACCAGCACCGGCGCATCGATTTCAACCTCGGCGTCGGGAATCGTGGCCAGCGCCTGCCAAATCCCACGCGACTGCTCGGCGTGGCGAGCCATCTGGGCTTCGCGCAGCGGGTCCAATACCACATCCGCCGGCCCGAATTCGGCGGCTGCGAAGGGGACGTAGCAAGGATCATGCGCCAACGAGAGGATCGTGTTCAGCCCAACCACGCCCCAGCCGAAGAAACTGGACACGCCCCAGCAGAACACCAGCGGCGCGCGTCCATCGCTGGATTGGATGGCAAGGGTGGGTCGGGTGGTCATGGCATGTCACGAACCCATGCCCCAACCGGGCAAAGACGGCAATGGTGCCCGCGATCCGGTAAGCGTTACCAGCCGCGGTGGTGCCATCGACCGCGCGGATAGCCGCCCCAGCCCGTGCCGATCACCACCGATCCTCCATAGACCGGCCCGTAATAGCCTGGAGCAGCATATCGTGGGGCATAATATCCAGGCGCATAACCCGGCGCGTAACCGGGCGCGTAACTGGACCCGTAGGGGTTGGCCGCGTAGGCGACCGGCGGGCTCTGCACCGTGTTGCCCCGGGCGTACATGCACTGGGTATAGACCGTGTCATAGCGCTGTTGCAGGTTGCCCGCCGCGGCTTGGGCGTTGCCCGCGCCGATCGCAGACCCAACCAGCAGTCCCGTTGCACCGCCCACCGCCGCGCCCGCGCCCATCGCGCCGCTCAAGGAACCCAGTGCCATGCCGAGCCCGGCACCAACCGCGGTACCGATGACGGCACTGCCGACCGCGGCATTCGTCCCGGCCTGCGCGGGCGATTCCCCGCCGGTCTGCGCCGCCGCGGCCTGACGACAGATGATGTCGTCCTGCGCAAACATCTCATAGCCTTTGCCCTGTGGCGGCAGCGCCATCACGTTCGGACCGACGGGCGGCGCGACCGCACAGGACGTCAAGGTCAGTGCCCCAACGATGGCCAGATTCACGGAACGCATGCGTGTTATCCCCGATGATTGGCGAGCGGCAGCGGCCGCCCAAGACCTCCCACCCGCAACATAGGCGGATCATCGGCGGAACCACGGTAATTTTATGCATCCGCCGACGATGACGCGCTGTGCCGAGCGTCCCGCCCCGTTTGCGGTTCCCTGTCCCGCCCCTGCAACGCCAGCCGGCGCAGCATGCGCAGCGCCAGTTGCCGGTCCTCCGGCGTGCATTCCCGGTACAGCCGCAGCAGCGCGAGTTCGTCCCCTTGGCCGACCTGCCCGGGCGCGCGCTTGTCATTCCCGAAGGTCAGATATTCGACCCCGACCCCCAGCACATCCGCGATCCTCGTCAAATTCCCGGTGACCTGCCCCGCTCGGCCGGTTTCCCACTGAGCCACCGCGCTGCGGGAGACGCCGACGCGCCTGGCGAATTCGTCCTGGGTCCAACCGCGCTCACGACGAACGTCGCGCACGCGGCTGCCAATGTCAGTTGGGTTACTCATGTTAGTTAGTATAATTCACATTCAGGGCGCCTACCAGCATTTTTAGCGCCATCCACCGAACTGAAATGGCTCCGACGAGCGGCTTCCGTCACTCCATCTAACGCGATAGTTATTTTTGTTGACGTGCATTGTTATCCAAACTAACGTCTCTTTGTTCCCGTTTCGTTCATTGACGCAGGAGGCCACGGTGCCGAAAAAAATCATCTGGACCGACGTTCAGGACACCCAGATCAAGCGCCTCCGCGCGGAGGGAGCGTCCTGGGACACGATCGCCGC
>CAMATI010000151.1 GCA_945861095.1 Asaia bogorensis
GCAAGGTCCCGCTGTGAACCAACACTACGCTGAGTGGTGCATACCCCTTCCTCGCCGGGATGACGGATCAGTGGCTCGTTGCATTGAGGAGACCGCGGCTTCGCGCCCGCCAAGCAAGCCGCAACACGAGGAAACGCCAGGATGCTCACCACCGAAGGATTTCGCCTGGATGGCAAGGTCGCCCTAGTCACCGGATCGGGCCGCAATATTGGGCGCGCGGTGGCCGAGGCCTTCGCCGCCGCCGGTGCCAAAGTGGTGATCAACGGCCATCGCGACCGCGCCGCGCTGGATGAGGTCGCCGCCGGTATCCGTGAGCGCGGCGGCGAAGTGCTGCCGATCATGGCCGATGTCGCCGACGATGCCGCGGTGGGCAAGATGGTCGCGGACGCGGTGGACGCATTCGGTGGCCTGGACATCGTGGTGTCCAATGTCGGCATCAGGAAGATGCGCGCCTTCCTGGAGATCACGCCCCAGGAATGGGACGATGTGCTGCGGAGCAACCTGACGGCGTCATTTTACCTGGCTCGCCACGCCATTCCGCAGATGCAAAAGAACAAATGGGGCCGGATCATCGTGATGTCCGGCGCCGACGGTTTCTGGGGGCATGTGACCCACCGCGCGTCGAACCTGGCGGCCAAATCCGGCATGCACGGGTTGGCCAAGGCGATCGCGCGGGAGTTCGGGGTGGATGGGATCACGGCCAATACCGTGTCTCCCGGTCCGATCGATACCGTGCGGGACTGGTCGCAATATACCCATCAGCCGCCGGCGCGGATCACCTCGGAGATTCCGCTGGGCCGCTATGGGCATGTCGATGAGATCGCCGGCACCTGCCTGTTCCTCGCCAGCGCCGCCGGCGGGTTCGTGTCGGGCCAGGTCGTGCATGTGAACGGTGGGCACAATATGTACTGAGCCACCCGCTCGGCCCCTCCACGCATCTCGGCAAAGGAGAAAATTCATCCCCTCCCCTTGCGGGAGGGGGCGGGGGGAGGGGTGAAACTGCACGGATTTTGCCAGAAGCCCTCCCCCCGGCCCCCTCCCGCAAGGGGAGGGGGAGAATTTTCTTCGGACTGCACGCTTTCGGGGCACGCGACCGCGGGCCTTGTGTTGTCGGCAATCCCCCGCCGGCGCACACTGCCAGCCATCGTTCCCCCATGACCGGAATCCCCCCATGAGCCTCGATCCCGCCATCCGCGCCGCCCTGTCCGGCGTGTCGACCGCCACCATCACCACGGTCCTGCTCAAGAAGGGCCTGCGCAATGTCTGGATGCGCGGCACCCGCCCGATCCGCGCCGGCCAGCCCCGGATCATCGGTCCGGCCTTCACCTTGCGCTTCGTCCCGGCGCGGGAGGATCTGGCGACGCCGGAATCCTGGTCGTCCCCGATCTCCACCCGCGGCGCCATCGAGGCGATGCCCGACGGCTGCGTCTGCGTCGCCGACGCGATGGGCGTGACCGATGCCGGCATTTTCGGCGACATCCTGTGCGCGCGCATGGCCAAGCGGAATGTCGCCGGCCTGGTGACGGACGGCGTGGTACGGGACCTCGCGGGGGTTCTCGCCACCGGCCTGCCGGTATGGTGCCAGGGGACGGCGGCGCCGGCCTCGGTCGCCGGGCTGACCTTCGTCGCCTGGGAACAGCCGATCGGCTGCGGCGGCGTCGCGGTGTTCCCCGGCGACCTGATCATGGTCGACGACGATGGGGCCGTCTGCATCCCGCAAAAGCTGATCCCAGTCGTCGCCGCCGAGGCCGCCGAACAGGAGCGGATGGAGGAATGGATCATGGGCGAGGTGAATGGCGGCGCCTCCCTGCCCGGTCTCTACCCCCCCAACGCCGAGAACAAGGCGCGCTACGAGGCCTGGGCGAAGAACCGATAGGTCCCACCGGTCCGCTCCACCCGGCCCAGGCCGGGCCAGGGGTGGTGGTAGCCGATCACCGACAGACGATCGTCCACCAACCGGTCCAGCACGCGCCGGCGGGTCGCGACACCGAGGTCCGGTTCGGTGTCGTAGGCGCAGCGCGACTCTGGAAACAGATAGGACAGCGGGTCGTGGAAGGCGACGTCGCCGGTCAGGCACCAGCCGCCGTCGAATAGGAAGGCCAGATGGCCGGGGGTGTGGCCGGGAGTAAGCCAGGCCTCGATGCCTGGCAGGAACGCCTGGCCATCCCGCACCGTGACGATCCGATCACGAAGCGGCAGCAGATGCTTACGCACCCCGGCCAGGGAAATGTCGTCGTGGCCGGTGACCCGATCGTCGGTCCAGTAGTCCAGTTCCTGCTCCGCCAGGTAGATCGTCGCGTTCGGGAAATTGGGTTTGCCGTCGTCGCCCATGGTGCCCCAGCAATGGTCGCTGTGGCCGTGGGTCAGGACCAGCGCGTCCACCGATTCCGGGTCGATACCCGCCTGTCGCATGCTATCCAGCAGGCGCCCACCGTCGGGTCCGAACATCGTGTCGCTGCCCATGCCGTTGTCGAACAGCACGCGCTTGCCGCCGGTATCCAGCAGCAGGCAGTTCTGCTCGACCAAGATGCGCTCCGGCACCTGGCCGGCCTGGGTCAGAGCACCAGCCAAAGTCGGCTGTTCGATGCCTGTGAAAATGCGGTGCGGGCGCCCCAGACGCAGCGGTCCGTCGGACAAGATGACAGCCGAACGGGGGCCGATTTGAAAATTGTGATGCATCAGGAGATATCCTGGCAGGCGGTTTGCAGCCACTCCCTGGCCGATCCTTCAAGGAAAGGACCGACTTGTTCCAGCACGCGGGCGTGATACCGGTTCAACCAATCGCGCTCCCACGGGTCGAGCAATGCCGGATCGATCAGCGCGCGGTCGAAGGGCGCCAGCGTGATCGTCTCGAAGCGCAGGAACGGTTTTTTGGCATCCGGCAGGTCGGCCGGCTGCACCAGCAGCAGATTCTCCAACCTGATGCCAAAATGGTCCGGTAGATAATAGCCTGGTTCATTGGATAGGATCATACCAATCTCGATCGGCACCGGCTTGGCGAGGCGGGATATGCTGACCGGCCCCTCATGCACCGACAGATAGCTGCCGACGCCGTGCCCGGTGCCGTGGTCGTAATCCAGCCCGACCCGCCACAACGCGCCGCGGGCCAGGGCGTCGATATGCGCGCCAGTCGTGCCATGCGGGAAAACCGCGGTGGCGATGGCGATATGACCCTTCAGGACCCGGGTCACCCGGTCCCGCACCGGTCCCGGCGCCGGCCCTGGCCCGGTCCAGAGCGTGCGGGTGATGTCGGTGGTGCCATCCCGGTACTGCGCGCCAGAGTCGATCAGATAGACCTCATTGGGGCGGATCGGGCGGTCGCTTTCCTCGGTCACGCGGTAGTGGATGATGGCGCCATGCTCCCCGGCGCCCGAGATCGCGGGGAAGCTTTCGCCCCGGAACCCTTCGCCTGCTCGACGGAAAGCAAGAAGTTGTTCGGCGGCCGAGGCCTCGGTCTGCCCGCCAGTTGGGCCGACCTGGGACACCCAATGCAGGAACCGGCACATCGCGACAGCGTCCCGCGCATGGGCATTGCGGGTTCCCTGCTGCTCCACCGCGTTCTTCTGCGCTTTCGGCAGCAGGCATGGGTCGGGTCCGGCGAGGACGATGGCGCCGGCATCCCGCAGGGTCTGGGCAAACCAGACGGGCGACCCGGACGGGTCGACCCGCACCCGCTTGCCGGTCAGCCGAACAAGGGCAGGCGCCAGCGCGTCCCGCCCCGCGACGGAAACCGTGTTGCCCAGCCAGGCCCGCGTGTCAGCCGGCAATTTGGCGGGGTCCATGAACAACTCGGTGCCGCCATCCGCATGCACCAGCGCGAAACCGAGCGCGAAGGGCGTGAACGGCACATCGCCGCCCCTTATATTCAGCAGCCAGGCGACCGAGGCTGGGTCGGTCAGCACCGCGGCATCCTGTCTGGCGGCTTTCAACAAAGCGGCGATATCGGCGCGCTTATCATCCGCGCCGCGCCCGGCAACATCCATCCCGTGCGGTTCGGCGGGAACCAAAGGCGGCGGCGGGCGATCGGTCCAGACCGCATCGATCGGATTGGCCGTGACCGGCTGCATGGTCAGACCGGCATCGACATAGCGTGTCAGCGCTTCCTCGCTGATCAGCAACGGATCGTAGCCGATTTTGGCGCCGGGCGGGGCATTGGCCAACAGCCATGCCGGCGCGGGTTCCTCGGTGATGTGGCGGCGTTCCCAGTGGGATTCATCCGTCTGCGCCGCGAGCTGCAGCACGTAGCGCCCATCGGTGAACACCGCGGCCCGGTCCGCCAGCACCGCGGCCATGCCCGCGCTGCCGGTAAACCCGGTCAGCCAGGCCAGGCGTTCGGCGGCTGCCGGGACATACTCGCCCAGGTGCTCATCCGCGCGCGGCACGATGAAGCCGTCCAGGCCCTGGCGGACGAGTTCGACGCGAAGGGCCGACAGCTTGGAAGCGGACATGACGGTTTCCTTTTTCTCAACCGACGCGTGAGAATTCATAACTTGTTAATATATCATGCATTTTTCGCATGGCTGCGGCAGGGATTTGTCGCTTATCCACAGACCGTCGCATCCTTATGTTGCACTGCACAAACCCGGGGCGCCCCGCCACCCGACGTCGCGTTGGATCCGGGTTTGATGATTGGATCTAGAACCATGAGTGCCCCTATCGCCAAGAGCCATTTGACCTTCGCCACCCCGAACCTGACCTATATCGACGCCAGCGCGGAAGAGCCAAACCTGCGCACCCTGCCGGCAACCGCGAAAACGGTCGGTCTGTTCGGATGGGTCGCCAATCGGTATGCGGCCTTCGTCACGTGGAACCGGATGCAGGATCAGGCCGCCGAACTGGCGTCCATGTCGGAGCGCGATCTGGCGGATATCGGACTGAACCGCGGCGATCTTCAACGTGTTTTCACCCCGGAGTTCAAAAAGGATATGATCGTCGCGCGCGGCGCCGACGTCTGATCCGAACCGACAGAGTGCGAGGGGCGGGCGCGGGCCTGCCCCATCCGCCCCCTGCCTATTTGCGCACCACAATCGTCGTCCAAGGCCCTTGCGGCAGCATCCGCTCCAGCCGCAACCCCTGCCGCCGATGCGCCGCCAACACCCATCGCGCCTGATTGGCCAGCAAACCAGCCAAAATCGCCGTCCCGCCCGGTGCCAAATGCTCGGCCAGGTCCTTCGCCATGCCGCAGAGCGGCCGAGCCAGGATGTTGGCGAAGACCAGGTCGTAGGGGCCGCCGGCGCGAACCGCGGGGGCGAGCCAGCCGTCCGCCAATCTTACCTGAACCAGATGCGCCAGGCCGTTCATCGCCGCGTTGTCGTGCGTTACCCGCACCGACCACGCCTCGATATCGGTTGCCAGCACCTTGCGGCGCAGCAGTCCGGCAGCGGCCATCGCCAGAATACCGGACCCGGTGCCCATATCCAGAATACGCCGTGGCCGCCGCCGCACGACCTGTTCCAACGCGACCAGACATCCACGGGTCGACCCATGCTCGCCGGAACCGAAGGCCAGGCCGGCGTCCAAGGTCAAAGTCAGCCGCCCAGGCTTGTGCGGTCCGTTCAGATGCGTGCCACGAACGGCAATGCGCTGACCAATCAACTGCTCCGGGAATGACGCATAGGTTCGGGCGAGCCAGCCATCCGCCGCGGTTGCGGTGCGTTCCAGCGGGACTACAACGCCGCTGAGCATCGCGGCCAAGGCCAGTGCGCCGGTCAGTTCCGAATCCTGGGCGCCGATCTGCTTGACGCCTTCCACCCGCCAGTCTCCGGTGACGTTGTCGCGGAAGAAGCCGACCGTGTCGCAGGCGCTGGACAGCGCGGCCTCATAGGCTTCCAACGCATCTTCGGGCACGGTGACGAAAACGGTTTCCAGGTTGGCCGCGCGCCGAACGGTCATTCCGCCTTCTCCACAAACCGATCCAGCACGCGCTTGTCGCCCGCCTTGTCGAAGGCAACATCCAACTTGTCGTCATCGACCGCGGTGACCGTGCCATGGCCGAATTTCTGGTGGAACACCCGGGCGCCCACCGCGATCGCATCCGCACGTGCCGGACGGGCCGGCTGCTCCCATGCCTCGATCACCCTGGTTCGACGCGCGACCAGGGGAAATTGACCGGAAAATGAGGTGGCGGCGGCGATCCTGGAGTCGCGCGCGAGGCTGGCCGACCCGGTAATCTCTATTTCATCGTCCGGCAATTCCTCCAGGAATCGACTGGGGATGCTGCGTTGCCAATTGCCGTAGATGCGCCGGTTGTCGGCATGGCTGACGATCGCGCGCTGGCGGGCACGAGTCAGACCGACATAGGCAAGGCGACGTTCTTCCTCCAACCCCTTGGCACCGCCTTCATCCATGGAGCGCTGGTTGGGGAACACGCCTTCCTCCCACCCCGGCAGGAAAACCGTGTCGAATTCCAACCCCTTGGCGCCGTGCAGGGTCATCAAGCTGACCCTGGCGCCCTGTGCATTTTCCTCATTTTCCATGACCAGGGAGACGTGGTCGAGGAAGCCTTCCAAGGTCTCGAAGTCGGCCAGCGCGCGGACCAGTTCCTTCAGGTTTTCCAGACGGCCAGGGGCTTCGACCGATTTGTCCTGCTTCCACATCTCGGTGTAGCCGCTCTCGTCCAGGATCATCCCAGCCACCACGACATGGCCCTCGCTGGGCAGGGTATCGCGCCAGCGCATCAGGCCTTGCAGCAAATCGCCGATTCCGTCGCGGACCTTGCCCTTCAAGGCGCCGCGCTGGTGCAGCAGGGCGGCGGCGGCAGCGAGGGGGATCCCCTCCGCCCGGGACGTGTCATGCATGGCCCGCATCGCCACATCACCGATGCCACGCCGCGGGACGTTCACGATCCGCTCAAACGCCAGATCGTCGGCCGGTCGCACGGTCGCGCGCAGATAGGCGATGGCGTCGCGGATTTCCTGGCGTTCGTAAAAGCGCAACCCGCCGACCACGCGATAGGGCACGCCGAGGACGATCAAACGTTCCTCGAAGGAGCGGGTCTGGAATCCGGCGCGCACCAGGATCGCCATTTCGTCCAACGACTCCCCGGACCGGCGCAGCGACTCGATCTTGTCGCCCACCATGCGGGCTTCCTCATCGGAGTCCCACACGCCGACGACACTGACCTTTTCCCCTTGCTGCGCATCGGCCCGACCAGGGCGTAGCGTCTTTCCCAGCCGACCTTCGTTATGCGCGATCAGCCCCGATGCGGCGGCCAGGATATTGGCGGTCGAGCGATAATTGGCTTCCAGACGGACGATGCGCGCGCCCTCGAAATCCTTCTCGAAGCGGAGGATGTTTTCCACCTCCGCACCGCGCCAGGAATAGATCGACTGGTCGTCGTCCCCCACGCAGCAGATGTTCTTGTGACCCTGCGCCAACAAGCGCAGCCAGTAATATTGGACCAGGTTGGTGTCCTGGTATTCGTCCACCAGGATATACCGAAAGGCCCGGTGGTACTGGGCCAATACCTCCGGCTGCGCGAGCAGGATCTCAACCATATGCAGCATCAGGTCGCCGAAATCGGCCGCATTCAGAACGCGCAGACGGGCCTGATACGCTTCATAAAGCGCCGTCGCGCGGCCATTGGCAAAGTCCGATTCGTCTGCCGTCCCGATCCGCGCCGGGGTCAGCCCGCGGTCCTTCCAGCGCTGGATGGTCGCCATCAGGGACGCCGGAGTCCACCGCTTCTGATCGATCCGCTCCACCTCCATCACCTGCTTCAGGACGCGCAACTGGTCGTCCGTATCCAGGATGGAGAAATTCGACGACAGCCCGACATGTTCGGCGTGCCGGCGCAGCATCCGCGCGCACAAGGCATGGAACGTGCCCAGCCACAGGCCCTCCGCCGGTTCCCCCAGGATCGCGGCGACCCGTTCGCGCATTTCTCGTGCCGCCTTGTTGGTAAAGGTGACGGCCAGGATCTGGTTGGGAAACGCCCGCCTGGACAACAGGATATGCGCGAACCTTGTGGTCAGCACGCGCGTCTTACCGGTGCCCGCCCCGGCCAGCACCAGCAATGGGCCGTCGATGGTCTCCACCGCCTCCCGCTGTTCCGCGTTCAGCCGAGTCAGGTAATCGGTCATAAGGTCAGGACGCCCCGCATGCGCGCATGCATAGAACATTCCACGAACCTTGACCAGGATCGGCTCACGGGCCGGCGCTGATCGGTGTGGCCCGTACCCCCAACAGATGCGCGATCGCATAGGTCAGGTCCGGGCGGTTGAGCGTGTAGAAATGGAACTCGTCCACGCCATTGGCCTGCAACAACCTGACCTGTTCCGCCGCAACGACCATACCAATCATGCGCCGTGTCTCGGGGTCGTCTTCTGTCCCATCAAACATACGCCCCATCCATTCCGGCACGCTGGCGCCGCACATCGCGGAAAACCGTGCCGCCTGGGCGTAGTTGGACACCGGCATGATGCCCGGCACGATAGGCGCGGTGACCCCGGCCGCGTGGCAGCGATCGAGAAACCGCAGATAGGTGTCGGTATCGAAGAAATACTGGGTGATCGCGCGCGTCGCCCCGGCATCCAGCTTGCGCTTCAGATTGTCCAGATCCGCATCGGGGCTGACCGCGCCCGGATGCGTTTCCGGATAGGCCGCCACCGAAATCTCAAACGCCGCGATCCTGTGCAGACCGGCGACCAGGTCGGCCGCATAAGCATAGCCGCCGGGATGCGGTTCATACTGGGTGCCGGGCGGCGGATCGCCCCGCAATGCCACGATATGTCGCACTCCGGCCTCCCAGTACTGCTCGGCCACGGCATCGACCTCGGCCTGAGTGGCGCCGACGCAGGTCAGATGAGCGGCGGGGATCAGGTCGGTTTCCCGGACGATCCGCGATACGGTGGCATGTGTGCGCGCCTGCGTGGTGCCGCCCGCCCCATAGGTGACGGACACAAAGCGCGGATGCAGAGGGGCCAACCGTTCGATACAGGCCCAAAGCTGCTGCTCCAGCGCCTCGGTCCGCGGTGGAAAGAATTCAAACGACAACAGCGGCGGCGGATGGTCCGCGGCGCGCACGGGCAGGGAGGAAAAGCGCGGGCCAGTCAGCCAGCGCTGCAGGGTGGGCGAGGGATCGCTCTGCGTGGCTTCGTTCATGCGCCTCCATCCCTGGAAATGGGGTTTGGCGCAAGTCCGGCCGATCATGGCCGCCACAAACAGCGGCCTTGCACATGGCCTATCGTGTCGTACCTGAGTGCCGATTTCGTTGCATCCGGCTCTGCCTGTGCTACATAACAGACTGAACGCTCGGCCAATGCCCGCCATGTCCGGGTGTACGGGCTGCTCTGCCTGTCCCCTCCCGGACGCGACCTTCTGCGGATCGCGTCTGGCCCCTGGCGCCGAGGAACCCGATGCCCGCCACGATCCGTTCCCGCTTGTTCATGCCCCGGGATGCCTTTCGATGGGCGCTCGCCCTGCCCCTGTGTTTGGCCCTGGCCGTCGGTCTGTCCGGCTGCGCGGATGCGCCGCCCGCCGACGACCCCGAAGCGGTGGCCGAGTTCAAGGAATTGAACGACCCGCTGGAGCCGACCAACCGCTTCTTCTATGTGATCTACGACCGTGCCGACACCTACGTGCTGGAACCCATCGCCCGCGCCTATCGCTTCGTGGTGCCCGCGCCGGTACGCACTGGTGTCAGCAACTCGTTGTCCAACCTCAACACGCCGGTCAAGTTGGGCAACGACATCCTGGCAGGCAAGCCACGCCGAGCGGGAGATACGACGATGCGGTTCCTGATCAATTCGACGGTCGGGGTGCTGGGCGTGTTCGATGTCGCGACAGGGTGGGGTTATGCCAAGCATGACGCGGATTTCGGCCTGACCTTGGGCCATTGGGGAGTTCCGGATGGACCTTACCTGTTCCTGCCGGTCGTCGGTCCGTCCGGCGCACGCGATCTGACCGGCTTCGCCGTCGACACGGTCGGCGACCCCTTCATGTGGGTCGGGCAAGGCACGGCGGTCCAGGCGTTGGGTTGGAGCCGGACCTACGTGAAGGCGATCAACGCCAGGGAAAAAGCCTTGGACCCGGTCGAATCCATCAAGAAGACCGCGCTCGACCCTTATGCGACGTTCCGCAGCCTGTACCGCCAATACCGCGAGGGCCAACTGACCAAGCTGCGCGACGATAATCGCGCTACCGTGCCGGTCTGGTTCCCGCAGATGGCGGGCCAGCAAATCAATCCGCCTTCCCGTTGACGGAGGTCACGACCCGCATGTTGCACCGACGCGCTTTCCTGCTCCTGACCTCAGCGTTTGCTGGGGCGTTTTCCCTGTCGGGGCTGCTGACTGGCCGCAAGGCGGCTTTCGCGCAGGGCACCGACCGCCCCAACGCCTTCGTGAAGGCCACCGGGGACAAGCTGGTTGCCGTCGTGAACGGCCCAGGATCCGCGGAGGCGAAGCGGCGGGAGTTGACGACGATCATCGCCGCCGCGATCGACATCGACGGGGTTGGCCGCTTCTGTCTGGGACGCTTCTGGCGTCAGGCATCAGCGGAACAACAGAAGACCTACCTCGAACTGTTCCACAAAGTCCTCGTCACCAGCGTCACCGCCAAGCTCGGCGAATACCAGGGTGTGAAGCTGACCGTCGGTCGGACGCGTCAACAGGAAGAGGAGCAGATCGTCTCCACCGTTGTGGAGCGGCCGAACAATCCGCCGACAACCGTGGATTGGGTGATCACCCAGCCGCAGTCCGCCCCGAGGATCATTGACGTGATCGCCGAGGGCACGTCGCTGCGCATCACCCAACGCAGCGATTATGCGTCCTACCTTCAGCGCAATGGGAACAGTATCGACGCGCTGATCGGTGCGATGCGCCAGCAGGTCTCTCAACAAAGTTAAGCGTTCCGGGCTTTCGACCCGCGGCGGGGCCGATCTATCCCCGCTTGCGACGATGTGATGACGGGGATGCTCGCCGTACCCGAGCAAGACTGAAGGGGCGAACGACAGACGGCCGCCTCGTAGAATCGCCGGGGCTTGGCATCACCTCGCTTTGCCACGACCGCGCGCGAACAAACGGCATCCTTGCGCCCGAGACCGAGCACCGCATTGCCTTGTGCATCATCGCGTCGCGGGATCTCGCCCGCCCCAGGGGAGCCGACGCTAGATCGAGTTCACTTCGACTGGAAGCGGCAATCCACTCTAGCCCTTTGTCAGATCACATGATTGACGGGCTGTTTCGCGCAGCTCCGCTTGATCATGTTCTAAAGAGCCCGCCCCGCGCCGGCATCCGGACGCACCACACGCACGCTTTCAAACAGTACCATCACATGGCCGTCCTGCATGAAGGTCTCGCGCTCGGTCATGCCGATGCCGCCCAGCACCATCCGAGACGCGAAATTCACCTCCCGCGCCACCGCGACGATCCGGGTCAGGCCGACGCGCTCATGACCGAACCGGAGCGCGGCACTCGCGGCCTCCCTTGCCAGGCCACGACCCTGGGCTTCGGGCCAAAGCGCGAAACGCAGCGCCACGCCGCGGCCGTCCGGACGGTCCTGCAAGCCGGTGATGCCCACGAAAGCGCGGGTTACCGCGTCGCGGATAGTCCAAACGCCGAATCCGTTCGCGCCCCATGCTCCCATGTCGGCGCTGAGTTCCTCGGCCGCGCGGGCCGCGCTGCGCACACCGCCGAGCATGATCGCGAAGACCCGGGGATCGGATTTGATGGCCTGGAGGTCGGGGAGGTCCGTTCCGGTGACCGGTGTCAACACAAGACGCGCGGTGCGCAGGATCCAGGTTGCGTTCATGTCCGACCCCGGGTCCGAGCGGCCTCGCGCGCCACCTGCGTATTCCGACCCCAACGGCTGTTAAGGATTCGTCCGGAAATAACGGCTCCACTCGGGGCACGGACGTCCAACCCCGTCATGGTGAGCGGAGGCCCGCCATCCACGACTTTCTCTCGACCGGCACGGCAAGTCGTGGATGGCCGGCCTTCGCCGACCATGACGGGGAAGGGCCGGTCCGTCGCTCCAGCCGACTCGGTCGTTACCGAACAAGCCCTAAGGTCCGATCGGGACGCACGATCGTTGATTTCGTGTTCCGATTCACGCGACGGGTGGGCACCTTTTGTCGCGATCGGAAACCTTATTTCGTGTTCCGATTCACGCGACGGGTGGGCACCTTTTGTCGCGATCGGAACACTAGCCGCATCGACGAAGACAGACAGGCCGATCAGAGCGGTCCCGCCTCCGGTCACAGGGTTGCCGCGACGTGGTATTCATGGCGGGACCGCGCCGCCTACCAGCAGAACCGAGGCAGGGTTGCGACCGGCGCAACCCCGGCGGCTTTCGCGGCGGCTTCGGTTTTGACCGGATCGAAGCCCCCTGCCCCATCCGACAGGCTTGCCCCGTGAATGCCGTCCAGGACCCAGCAAACCGCCAACCCCACCCCGGTGGCGCCGGCGATATCGGTGTGCAGCGAGTCCCCAACGGCCAGCACCCGCTCGGAGGGAAGGTTCAAAACCTCCAGCACCGGACGATAGATTGCCGGATCGGGCTTGCCCACGGATCGCACGTCGCCGCCCAGTTCCTGATAGCGGGCTGCCAGCGATCCGGCACACAGGACACGCACGCCGCCGCGGATCACCACCAGATCCGGATTGCCGCAGATCATTTTCAGGTTGGCCTTGGCGCAATCCTGCAAGACCTGCTCAAACTCGTTCATATCGCTGGGATTGCGGTGATCGTCCGGGCCGGTGTTCAACACGAAATCGGCATCTTCCGGCCGGTCCGTCACGATCAACGGCAGGCCCTCCAGGACCGGCTTGTCACGTTCCGGCCCCAGATGGAAGACGCGCTGGCCGAGCCCGGCCCACCATGCGTCGGGCGGGGATTGGAGGGCGCGCCGCACGGCCTCTCCGCTGGTCAGGATGTCGGTGTAGAGCGCGTCCTCGATTCCCATGCGCCGCATCATGATCCGCACGGCGTCGTTGGGCCGCGGCACGTTGGACAGCAGCAAGGTGCGCTTTCCGGCATCGCGCAGGCGGCGCAGGCAATCGACCGAATGCGGAAAGGCGTTGACGCCGTCATGGATCACGCCCCACAGATCGAGCACGAAGCCATCATAACGATCAGCCAACGGGGCAAAGCCGGAGAGGTGTTGCATCTACGCTGATCCTGACAGTTGGCGGGCACCAGTGCCGATCGCGTCCTCGATCCGGGCGAATCCGGATTTTCGCATCTCGGTCAGCAGTTGGCGTTTCAGACGGGGAATCATCGCCGGCCCCTGATAGGCGAATCCCGTGTAAAGCTGCACCAGGGATGCGCCGGCGCGGATTTTTGTAAGTGCATCCCGGCCGTCGAACACGCCACCCGCACCGATCAACACCAAGCGCCCCCGCGCCAACAGGTAGGCCCGTGCCAGCATGCGGGTGGACAGTTCGAACAGCGGCACACCGGACAACCCCCCCGCCTGTTCGCGCCGCGGGGAACGCAGGTCGGACGGACGGCCGATGGTGGTGTTGCCCACTGTCAGCCCGGTGACACCCGCGGCGACGCAGGTTTCCACCACGGCGGCCAGGCCGTCCTCGGACAGGTCAGGTGCCACTTTCACCAGCAACGGCGGTTTGCCGGGGACTTCGGCGACGGCGTTCAGTATTTCCCGCAACCGCTCCTCCGACTGCAGGTCGCGCAGGCCGGGCGTGTTGGGGGAGGAGACGTTGATAACGACATAATCGGCATGCGGCGCCACCGCGGCGATCAGCATCGGATAGTCGCGGACCGGGTCGGCACCTTCCTTGTTGATGCCGACATTCGCCCCGAGCGGCACGATGCGGTCGGCCAGCGCTGCCAGATTCGCGCGATAGACGTCCAGGCCGCCATTGTTGAAACCCATGCGGTTGATCACCGCCTGGTCCGGTTCCAACCGGAACAGCCTGGGGCGCGGATTGCCCGCCTGCGGGCGCGGCGTGACGGTGCCGGTTTCGACGAAGCCGAACCCCAGGCGCATCAGGCCGCGGACGGCGATGGCATTCTTGTCGAAACCAGCGGCGAGGCCGATCGGATTGGCAAACCGCCGACCCAGGGCAGTGACCGAAAGAGCGGGATCGTCCGGCGTGTCGGCACGTCCGGCCAGGCCCAGGCGCAAGGCCTGAAGGGCCAGGTCGTGGGCGCTTTCCGGGTCCATCAGACGGAACAGGGGCAACAGAGCGGAGGCGATCTGGGGCGTCATGCGGGAGGGGTTATGCATGGATGGGCGCGGTGGGGGAAGGGCGGGGCTTCCGCCCCAACGGCCCTTGGGGACCCCGGCCAGGGCTTTGCCCTCTACAAGCGGGCACGTTGGTAACACTTTAGACCAGGAACGTCGGTAACACAATTCCTGTTTTGTTCTTCTTGGCGTCACCCGGATTGTCCTGGCCCGATCGGGCCAGGACA
>CAMATI010000152.1 GCA_945861095.1 Asaia bogorensis
GGCGGCCGACCCGTCGCGGGCCAGTTCGATCAGGTCCTGTCGTGATTCGCTGTCGAGGAAGCCGCGCCGGATCATGGATGGGAGCAGAATCGCCTTCGATCCGGTTGGCAAGCGATTCCTTCGGGTTTCGGGGGAGTCGGGGTATACCAGCCTAATTGGACCACAACCTCACAAGGAAGCGAATTGAAGGACATCATCGTCATCGGCGGACCGAACGGCGCCGGGAAGTCGACCATGGCTATCGAGCTATTGCCGAACAAGCTCCGGCTGCTGGAATTCGTCAACGCCGATAACATCGCCCTCGGTCTTTCCCCCTTCAATCCTGACGGCGTCGCCGTGTCCGCCGGACGGGTCATGCTCAGCCGCATGCATGAACTTGCGCGCGCCGAACGCAGCTTCGCGTTGGAAACGACCTGCGCTGGCATCGGACATGCCCGGTTCCTCCGGCAATGCCAGAGCAACGGCTGGCGCGTGACGCTCATCTTCCTCTGGCTGAACGATCCAGGACTCGCAATCCGCCGCGTGGCGCAACGCGTGGCCGAGGGTGGGCACAATATCCCCCGCGATGTGATCGTTCGCCGATACTGGGCCGGCCTCCGCAACCTGATTGGCCTGTACCTCCCACTGGCGGACAGCGCCGACATCTACGATAATTCAGATGGGCTGGGCATACCGATCGCGACCAAATCACGACAAGCCGGCATGATCATTCACGACAGGGAGCGATGGGCGCACATGGCCGGGGCCGCTCCAGAAGGGGACATCAAATGAAAGACATGAGCGATAGCGAACTGCACGAAGCAATCGACAGCGCCATGAAAACCGTTGTCGAACGGTTCAGGCGCAAGCGCGAAGCCGAACAGGCCACCCGCGATGCGCCGACACCCGCGCCTCGGGAGAAGCCGCCCACTAACCCGTAGCGGCGTCTCCAAAATCCAACGCCCCCGTTCACCCCCGTGAACGCCGACGACGCACCACGCCCATCGCCAGGGCACCCGCCCCAAGAAAAGCAAGCTCCGGCGCTTCAACAATCGCCGCGGCGAAGCTCACCCGGCCAACCGACGATTTGCCGCCCCACTCGTTATAAGACACGTCAAAATAAACATTAACGCTGCCAATCCCATTATTGCCCGGGCTACCCACAACGCTGAATGTGAAACCATACGGCGTCAATTGACGTGCGGATTCCGAAACTAAATTGTCGTTGTTACCGAAGCTTCTGGTCGGACTTAGACTGTCAATGGCGAAGCGGTTCCATGTGCCGCTGACGTCCGTGATCTGGAAGAATCCATTGATGTCGGCGGTCTCATCCGTCGTCAGAAAGGCGCTGGCACTATGGACACCCGACCATGAAAAGGTTCGCCCGCGCCGGGGCGGCTAACGCAAGAGCAACGATAGCGTTGCCGCGACAAGGTGGATCCGTCTACTGATGCCACTTGCCATTTCATTTCGAGAAATGCTCGGTCGAACAGGCGACGTTTCAAAGAGATTGGGCAATTTTCATGCCACAAAAAGAATGTATATATTTCCGAGCACTGAAAGCCGCATTTTTTTGACCGGACGATTGTGTAAAATATCCCGACAGCGCGGACGCGAAACATCATGCGGCCCGGCCCAACGCCCGAATCGCCGTGACCTTGTCCGATCGAACCAGCCTCTCCCCCCAAAAATCCCCCCAACTAACATTGATCGTCATACCATCTAACTCCATCCTCCACCACCATGGACCTCTTCACCTCCCCAGACCCCCTCGGCCACCTCCCCCGGGACGCCTACTACCACCTCATCTTCACCCTCCGGGCCACCCTCCCCGCCTCCACCGTCTCCCCCGAAGCCCTGGCCTGGCGAGACCACGCCGCCCTCTGCCCCGCCAACGCGGCCGAGGCCGCCCGCGCCGCCCAATATGTCGCGGCCAACGCGCAGGCCATGGCATGCCTCCTGCTGGCGCGAGACCCCGAGACCTCCCCCGAATCCGCTGATCACAGGCTTGCATGTATGAGGGGCACGTATGAGGGGCACGAATGAGGGGCACGAATGCGGGGTGGTACTTAAGTCGTGCTTTGTGCGAATGTGCCGATCGGTGCCAGTCGCGGCGGCAAATGCTTGACCGGTCGGGTATCCATACGTAGACGAACGATACATGTTGGTCCGGGAACAAGCCTTGTCCGCATCCGATGACGATTTTGCACTCGAATTCCATGTGGGATTTCTTTTGCGCAAGGCCCATCAACGCCATGTCGCGATTTTTACCGAAGCGGCGGCGGAACACGGGCTGACACCGACCCAGTTCGCCGCACTGCACAAGGCGGTGCGGGCGGGGCGCACGACGCAGAACCATCTCGGCCGCCTGGTCGCGATGGACCCGGCAACCGTGCAGGGCGTGGTGCGGCGGTTGATGCTGCGCGGGCTGCTGGTCGGGGCGCCCGACCCGCTGGATCGACGCACGATCGTGCTCAGCCCGACAGAAGCCGGCATCAAGCTGGTTGCCGCAACCGAGGCATGCGCCCAGCGAGCCCATGACGATGCGTTGGCGCCCCTCTCTCCGGACGAAAGAGGCGTATTCCTCTCCCTGCTGCGCAAAATGGTCTGCTTTCCTGATGGATGACATGATGAACGCTGATAATCCGGCCCTGGGGTTCGGGTTCGCCTTGGCCGATCTGGCGGGCAGGGACGGGTTGGTGCGCCTGGACCGCGCCTTTCTCGACCGGCTGATCGCGGACGACCCGGGTCTGCACACGCGATTGCTGGCCGCGCGGGCCGCACCCGATGCGTTGGCGCGGAAGGCGGAGAGCGATCTGGTCGTCGCCCTGGGACCGCATCTGGACCAATTCGTCGCAACCTTGTTCACCATCGAGACCCACACGCTGGCGCTCGCTCGGCGCACCGCCGATCTGGATCCCGTGCATGCCTGCAAGCGCCTGTTCGTGCAGCGCCAGGCGGTCAAAAAGCACCCCGATCCGACCGGGTTCGACGGTCCGGCATTGCGCCTGGCCCTGGAAGCGCGGATGGGGGCGGCCCTGACGGAGCCTGGGTTCGCGACCGCGGTCACGGGGTGGGATGCGGCGGCCGACCTTGACGCGCTCGACATCGCGCAGCGCTACGCGGCCTGGGCGACCCTGACCCCGGATGGCCGAATGGCGCATCGCGGGGGCACGCTGTTCCGGGTGCCGCACCGGGTCGATCCGGCGCATCTGGTTCCAGTGGAAACGATCGAGCGTGACGGCGTGACCATGCTGCGCCTGCCGGAGCATGAATGGCGCCACCGCGAGGGATTCGCTCTGACCGATCCCGGCATGAACACCCAGCAGGCGCTGGACCAGTTCAACTACTGCATCTGGTGCCATGTCCAGGGGAAGGATTCGTGCAGCACCGGCCTGAAGGACCGCAAGACCGGCGCGTTCCAGAAATCGCCCTTCGGCGTGACCCTGGCCGGCTGTCCGCTGGACGAGAAAATCAGCGAAATGCACATGTTGCGTGCGGGCGGCCACGTGCTGGGCGCGTTCGCCACCATCGCCATCGACAATCCGATGATGGCGGCCACCGGGCATCGGATCTGTAACGACTGCATGAAGGCGTGCATCTACCAGAAGCAGGAACCGGTCGATATCCCGCAGGCCGAGACGCATATCCTGCGCGATGTCCTGGCTCTGCCGTGGGGTTTTGAGATTTACGCGCTGCTGACGCGTTGGAACCCGCTGGATATCCGCCGCCCGCTGCCGCGCCCGGACAGCGGCCGCAAGGTGCTGATCGTCGGGCTTGGTCCGGCCGGATTCACCCTGGCGCATCACCTGATGAACGACGGCCACACGGTCGTTGCGGTGGACGGTCTGAAGATAGAGCCGCTGGGGATCGATCCGACCACCCCGGTTCGGGTGACCGAAACCCTGTTCGAAAACCTGGACGATCGCGTCATGGCCGGGTTCGGCGGCGTCGCCGAGTACGGGATCACCGTCCGGTGGAACAAGAACTACCTGAAACTGGTGCGACTGTTGCTGGAACGACGGCCGGAATTCGCCCATTTCGGGGGCGTTCGCTTCGGCGGCGGCGCAACGATGGGTCTGGATGACGCCTGGGCGATGGGCTTCGACCATATCGCGCTGTGCATGGGGGCGGGCAAGCCGACGGTGCTCGATATTCCCAACGGGCTGGCGCGCGGCGTGCGGCAGGCGTCGGACTTCCTGATGGCGCTGCAATTGACCGGGGCGGCGAAACTTTCGTCCGTTGCCAACCTGCAACTGCGCATGCCGGTGGTGGTCATCGGCGGCGGATTGACCGCGATCGATACCGCAACCGAGAGTCTCGCTTATTATGTACGGCAGGTGGAGAAATTCGCCCTTCGCTATCGGACATTGGTCGCCGAACGCGGCCAGGACGCGGTGCGCGCGCGGTGGAACGCTGAGGAAGCGGCGATTTCGGACGAGTTTCTGGCGCATGCCGCCGCCATTCGCGCCGAACGCGAAGCCGCCGCGGCCGCTGGTCGAGAACCGCGATTGGCGGCTTTGCTGGATTCCTGGGGCGGTGCCACGATCGCCTATCGTCGGCGCCTGACCGACAGCCCGTCCTACACGCTGAACCACGAGGAAGTGGCCAAAGCGATGGAAGAAGCGGTCCGCTTCGCCGAGGGTCTCACGCCGGTCGCGGTCGAGGTCGATGGGCACGGACACGCCGCCGGGCTTCGGGTGAAGCGCTCGGATGGCTCGATCGCCGTCCTGCCGGCGCGCGCGATCCTGGTCGCGGCCGGCACCCAGCCGAACACCGTCCTGGCGCGAGAGGATGGCCGTATCCAACTGGATGGTCGTTACTTCCAGGCGGTGGACGAAAACGGCGCCAAGGTGACGCCCGAACGCGGCATGGCCAAGCCGGACCAGGCGCATGTGCTGATGCACCGGGCCGAGAATGGCCGCTTCGTCAGCTTCTTCGGCGACCTGCACCCAAGCTTCTTCGGCAATGTCGTCAAGGCGATGGGCGGCGCCAAGCGCGGCTATCCGGTCGTTACTCGTGCGTTGGCCGCCCAACCGGCCTCGGAGATCGCGGGGGCCGACCTGATCGCGCTCACCCGAGACGCCCTGACCGCGACCGTGCACGCGGTCAACCGCCTGACCCCGACGATCATAGAGGTCGTCGTGCGTGCCCCGGCCGCCGCCCGCGCATTCCGCCCCGGCCAGTTCTACCGCTTGCAGAATCATGAGGTCCTGGCACCGCGCCTCTGCGAACCCGGCATCGGCACCACGGTCCTTAATATGGAGGGACTGGCGATGACCGGGGCCTGGACCGATCCCGACCAGGGCCTGGTCAGCGTCATCGCACTGGAAATGGGCGGCAGTTCCGACCTCTGCGCGATGCTGCAACCGGGGGAGCGTGTGGTGCTGATGGGCCCCACCGGCTCGCCCACCGAGATCCATCCCAACACCACCGTCGCCCTGATCGGCGGCGGTCTGGGCAACGCCGTGCTGTTCTCGATCGGCGCGGCGACGCGGGCGGCGGGATCGAAAGTGGTCTATTTCGCCGGCTACAAGCAATTGCGAGACCGCTACAAGGTCGCGGAAATCGAGCGCGCCGCCGATGTCATCGTCTGGTGCTGCGATGAAGCGCCGGGTTTCTCCCCCACCCGCCCGCAGGATCGCAGTTTCGTTGGCAACATTGTGCAGGCGATGATCGCCTATGGCTCCGGCGCGCTGGGCGATCAGGCGGTGGCGTTGCGCGATGCCGAACATCTGCTGGTGATCGGCTCGGATCGCATGATGCAGGCGGTCGGCCAGGCTCGGCATGGCGTCCTGGCGCCGTATTTGCGCCCGGACCATACCGCGACCGGGTCGATCAATTCGCCGATGCAGTGCATGATGAAGGAAGTCTGCGCCCAGTGCCTGCAACCGCATGTCGATCCCGTGACCGGAGAGCGCAGCGTGGTGTTTTCCTGCTTCAACCAGGATCAGGCGCTGGACTGGGTCGATTTCCCGGCCCTGCATGAACGCCTGATGCAGAATGGCGCGCAGGAGAAATTGACCGCGCAGTGGATCGACCGGGCGATGCGGTTGCTGCACGCGCGCTAGGCGACACGCGACAATAACTGCTTCATCTGGTGGGGTGATCGGGGGGAGAGAGAATTGGGGCTCCGCCCCAGACCCCGCGAGGGGCTTTGCCCCCTCGACCCCCACCAAGGCTGGGCCTTGGATGCCGTTTATGGGGTCAGGGGGGAAAGGGGGCCGACCATGGCGTATCAACGTCCGTGTTGGCCCCCTTTCCCCCCTGACCCAATGAATCGCGGTCCAGGGGCCGTAGCCCCTGGTGGGTTCGAAGGGCAAAGCCCTCGCGGGGTTTGGGGCGGAGCCCCAACGCTTTCCCTCCCCCCGATCACCCCGCCATATGATGCGGTCATCGTTGCGCGTCGCCTCACCCGCCCGCCAACCGAGCTTCCAGTTCCGCGATGCGGGCGGTCAGGCCGGAAACGACTTGGGTGACGTCCGCCTCGGTATAGCGCGGTGTGATGTGTTGCGGGCAGTTCCAGTCGAAGGCGGCGACCTTGATCGAGAAGCCGCGTTGCACCCGCGCCTTGTACCCCGGCACCGACAGGCGCTCCAACAGCTCGGGCTCGCCCGCCGGGTCGATCAGCCGCACATGCCCCAACAGTTTCAGCCGGCGCCGGTTCGGGTAGTCCATGAAGAACAGAGAGACCCGGTCGTCGGTCGTCAGGTTCCCGACGCTGACATATTGCCGGTTGCCGATGAAATCGGCGAACCCGATGGTTTGCGCGTCCAGCACCCGGACGAATCCGGCCGGTCCGCCCCGGTGCTGCACATAGGGCCAGCCGGTTTCTCCGACGGTTGCCATGTAGAAACTGTCGCGCGCGCCGATGAAGGCCGCCTCGGCGTCGGTCAAACCAACGTCCGGCGGATCGGTCCGTTCCGCCATGCGCGCATAGTTGCTTCGGCTTCCATTCGCGTCCTGTAACGCTTTGACGGTGGGCGTGAAGGCGATGTCGCCGAATGCGTGACCCATGATCGATCCCCCGTAGCGCCGGTTGGCGCGGTGGGCAGAGAATGGCCATTGCTCGTGAAATGCGGAATATGCGATATCGGCAACACATTATTCCGTAAACTGGAACGCTCATGGACCGCCAGCACGCGCTGGAAATCTTCGTCGCGGTCGCCGATACGGGCAGCTTCGCCGCCGCCGCGCGCCAGTTGCGGATATCCCCGCCGGCGGTCACCCGCGCGGTGGCGTTCCTGGAAGACCGGATCGGCGTCAGCCTTTTCAACCGCACCACCCGCACCGTAACCATCACCGAACCCGGCCGGATCTATCTGCAAACCGTCCGCCGCACCTTGCAGGACCTGGAGGAAGCCGGGAAGGCGGCCGCCGGCGAGACCGCGGTCGCGCGCGGACACCTGACCATCACCGCCCCGGTCACGTTCGGCCGATTGCACCTGGCCCCGCTGCTGGCCGCGTTCATGCGTGAGCACCGGCAGGTAACGGCGACATTGCTGTTGCTGGACCGGGTGACGCATCTGGTCGAGGAAGGCATCGACATCGCGGCCCGCATCGCCAGCTTCCCCGATTCGGCCACCATCGTCCGCCGCGTGGGCGAGGTCCGCCGGGTGCTGGTGGCGAGCCCGGACTATCTGGCGCGCGTCGGCGCCCCCACCCATCCGGACGACCTGAAGCGGCATGACATGGTGGCCTTCACCGGCCTGCTGCCCAACCGGGAATGGCGGTTCGCCAGCGAGGGCCGCTCGCTTTCGGTCGCGATCGAGCCGCGGTTGACGATCAACGACGCGGTGTCCGCCATCGATCTGGCGGAACAGGGCGGCGGTATCACACTTGCCCTGTCCTACATGGTCGCGGCACGATTGCGCCAGGGAACGTTGCGGCGCGTGCTGGAACCGTTCGAGCCGCCGCCTGTGCCAGTCCAGCTTTGCTATCCGGATACCAGGATCGTGCCGACCCGGTTGCGCGCGTTCATCGACTATGCCGCCCCGCGGCTGCAGCAGAGGTTGGAGGATCTTCGATGACACCAGGCGCTGTCCCGATCGGTCGATCACGCCGTTTGGGATCGACCATGGGCAGCGCGACCCAGGTAGACGGGCATCGGCGCTTGTGTCAGCGCTGGCTGCTGACCGTGGCGATGCTTGTCCTGGCCATCGGGTGGACCAACCTCGCCGGGGCACAGCCGCTCCCGCCGGAGCCGGCCGGGCGGTCCCTGCTGGTCGGTGCGTGGGCCCCTGATGAGATTGGCTTGCTGGATGCATCCGGCCTGAACCACGCGACACGAACCACCCTTGCGCTGCAACTTCTGAACGCCGTGGGCGAACGGGCTCGCCTGGGATTTTCGCTCCGCCCGATGGAACGCGCGCAGATCGTGCCGGCGCTGGCCCGGGGCGAGATCGACTTCATGTTTCCGGCGGTCGAGCATGAGGAGACCCGCGACCTGGCGCGCCTGTCGGTTCCCTATGCGATCCGGACGGAGATGCTTTTCGTCGGTGGCGACCTGCCGCCGGTGACGGAAACCGGCGTCGCGGCTCTGCGCCAGGCGCTTGAGCGGCGATGGAAGATCGGGACGGTGCGCGGAGAAGCCCACAGCCCGGAGGTTCGCGCGATCCTGGCCGACGCCCGACACGAAGGGCTGGTCCGCGTGTTGGCGCACGAGGCGGAGAATCTGGACCTCATCCTGGCCGGCGAAATCCAGGCCTTCGTCGCGCCGCGGCTGGAGGGTCTCGCGGCGCTGGCCGACCGGCCGGACATGGCCGGACGCTTCATCAATTACCAGCGCGTCGTTCTGGCGCCGCATTCGCTGCACGTCATGTTCAGTCGCAAGACCGTCGATGCGGCGACGGTGGACGTCTTCGACCGAGCGGTCTTGTCCTTGCAGCAGGATGGCACCGCGCAAAAACTGCGGTCTCGCGCCCTGACCCCGGTCCTGCTCCGCCTGGCCGCCGCGGCGGATTGGTTCGCCGGCCTGGACCTGATCGGCACCATCGCCTTCGCCCTGTCTGGCGCCTTGATCGCGCGACGGGAGGGGTATTCGTTGCTGGGTGCATTCGTCCTGGCCTCCCTGCCGGCGGTTGGCGGCGGGGTCGTGCGCGACCTGCTGATCGGCCGCAGCCCGATCGGGATCCTGTCCGGGCCGCTGCCGCTGACCTTGGTGATCGGGACGGTGCTGACCTCCTACGTGTTGTTGCGGTTGGATGGGAAAGCCAGGGGGCGCATTGCCACGATCCGAGACCGGTTGGAAGCGCCGCCGGACCCGGCTCGCGCGCTGTCGCTGCGCAATATGTTCGAGGTGACGGATGCCCTGGGCCTGGGCGCGTTCACCGTGATCGGTGTCGTGATGGCGGTCCGCTATGGGACCGAGCCGCTGTGGCTGTGGGGCTCGCTGTGCGCGCTGCTGAGCGGGGCAGGGGGCGGCATTCTGCGTGACGTTCTGCGGGCCGACGCCAACAATACGGCCCTGAGGACCTCCTTCTACGCGGAAATCGCGCTTGTCTGGGGGTTGCTGCTGTCGCTGGCCGTGGGGTGGCTGGCGGAGGCGGAACGGCCCGAACTGCTGAGGGTCGCGGTTGTCGTGACGGTCCTGGGGGCGTTTTTGACCCGAATCGCGGTTTTCGTGTTGCGCGTTCACAGTCCCAGGTTTTGACGCCACAGAACCGTCATGCGCCCGGATCGCGTCGGCTTCCCGCGCCACCGTCCGCCATTCATGGCCCGTTTCGCGGCCTGGTCGACCCACGATAACAGCACCGGGGTTGCCCATAACACCGTCCCAGGCCTATAGCGGCCGGCGCTCCGAGGAGGAAACATGGCCGCAATAGCCGATCTCGCCGCCGAGAACCCCGCATTGGTTCATCAGGCGGAAATCCTGGGTCGTCCCATGACCGAGGCCCGCCACATGGCCGATGCCATCCGCGCGCTGGCCATCGATGCCACCGAGGCGTCCAAGTCCGGCCATCCCGGCCTGCCGATGGGCATGGCCGATGTCGCGACCACGCTATGGACCCGGTTCCAGAAATTCGACGCGGCCGATCCGCGTTGGCCGGACCGCGACCGGTTCGTGCTCTCGGCCGGCCATGGGTCCATGCTGCTGTATGCGCTGATCCATCTGACCGGTCATGCCGGCATGACGATGGACGATCTGCGCAATTTCCGTCAATTGCACTCGCCCGCCGCCGGCCACCCCGAATTCGGCGAACACCCCGCCATCGAGACCACCACCGGCCCGCTCGGCCAGGGCTTCGCCACCGCGGTCGGCATGGCGCTGGCCGAACGGCACATGGCGGCGCGCTTCGGCAAGTCGCTGGTCGATCACCGCACCTGGGTCATCGCGTCCGACGGCGATCTGATGGAAGGGATCAGCCACGAGGCCGCGTCGCTGGCCGGCCATATGGGGCTGGGCAAGCTGACCGTGCTGTTCGACGACAACCATATCTCGATCGACGGCGATACGTCGCTGTCCTGCTCCGACGACGTGCTGAAGCGGTTTGCCGCCTATGGCTGGGCGACCAAGCGGGTGGACGGGCACGACCCGACCCAGGTGGCGGCGGCGATCTCCTTCGCGATGCGCTCCAAGAAGCCGACCCTGATTGCGTGCAACACCATCATCGGGCTCGGCGCGCCCAAAAAGGCCGGCACCGCCGGCGTGCACGGATCGCCGCTCGGCAGCGACGAAGCGGCCGGCGCGAAGGCGGCTTTGGGGTGGACGTCACCGCCCTTCACCATCCCCGACGACGTGGCGCAGCGTTGGCAGGAGGCCGGAACGCGTGGCGCCTCGGCGCGGCGGTCCTGGTTGAAGCGTCTGGCGCGGCATTCCCAACGCGCGGATTTCGAACGGGCGATGGCCGGCAAGCTGCCGGACAACTGGCATGAGGCGGTGGCCACGCTGAAGCAGGACATCGCCGACACCCGTCCGAAGATCGCCAGCCGCGCGTCCAGCCAGAAGGCGTTGGAGGCACTGGTGCCGGCAACGCCCGAACTGGTCGGTGGATCGGCGGACCTGACCGGGTCCAACCTGACCCTGGTCAAGGGGATGGGGATCATGAGCCCCAGCAACTACGGCGGGCGCTATATCCACTATGGCATCCGCGAGCATGCCATGGGCGCCGCCGCCAACGGCATGGCGCTGCATGGCGGCATCATCCCCTATACCGGCACGTTCTTCGTGTTCACCGACTATATGCGCCCGGCCATTCGTCTGGGCGCGCTGATGCGCCAGCGGGTGATCCATGTGATGACCCATGACTCGATCGGTCTGGGGGAGGACGGTCCGACCCATCAGCCCATCGAGCATTTGGCCAGCCTGCGGGCGATGCCCAATGTGCACGTCTTCCGGCCGGCGGACACGCTGGAAACGGCGGAATGCTGGGAACTGGCGATCAGGCGGGCGGATGGGCCGAGCGTGCTGGTGCTGACGCGGCAGAATTTGCCGGCGCTGCGGTCGGATGTGGCGGAGAACCGGTCGGCGCGCGGTGGCTATGTGCTGGCCGAGGCTGACGGACCGCGTCAGGCCACGGTTCTGGCAACCGGCTCCGAGGTCGAAATCGCCATGCGCGCCCGGGAGATGTTGGCCGGCGATGGGATCGGCGTCGCCGTCGTGTCCATGCCGTGTTGGGAATTGTTCGAAGCGCAGGACGAAACCTATCGCGCCGAGGTGCTCGGTGGGGCGCCCAGGGTGGCGATCGAGGCGGCCGGGCCGTTTGGCTGGGATCGTTGGCTGGGGTCGGATGGCGTTTTCATCGGAATGCAAGGGTATGGCGCATCGGCGAAGGCCGAGGACCTTTACAAGCATTTCGGCATCACCGCCGAAGCGATTGTGGCGGCGGTTCGGAAGGGGTTGGGGTAAGGGGCCGCTCCACGGCTGTTTTTTGCTTGGGCGAATGGCGTTGGTGGTGCCGTGGCATGAAGCATTGCGGTTGCCGCGGGGGACCGCCGAGGCGCAGGAGTCCGCCAGTGCCGTGGAAATTCGCGCGGTCAGGCGCGGGTAATCGGCTTGGTGTCGGGCCAGGTCGCGCCGCTGAACCTTGATGGTATAGTGCCAGGCGTTGCCGCGCAGGCCAGGCTGGAATTGCCATTTGAGCAGATGCAGCAACAGAACGGGCAGCCGGCTGATTAGCTCGCGCTTCTCGCCCTTCCCCATGCTGTCGATTTCCGCGGCGATGTTCGGGATGTCGGCGGCGGCAAGCTTCCTGGCGAGCAGCAGCGCGGCTTGCCGGTTGGCCCAGGCGCAGAAGTCGGTTTCCGAGGCCCACGAGAAGCCGGCAAAACCAGACCAACCGGTTTCGATAGAGCAACCGAACACAAACACGGCCGGTCGCTTTGCCTGGGCGACAAACTTGCCCTCCCCCATCCCCGCCGATACCCTCCGACCACCCTAACCCGGAGCAACCGCCCATGCCCCAATCCCCGACCCTGGTGATCCGCAACGGCACCATCATCGACGGCACCGGCGGCGATCCGTATGACGCCGACCTTGCCATCACGGACGGCAGGATCTCCGCCATCGGCGGCACCATCGCCATGGCGGTCCCCGGGGCCGTCGAGGAAATCGACGCACGCGGCAAGCTGGTTACCCCGGGCTTCGTCGACGTCCACACGCATTACGATGCCCAGGTCACCTGGTCCGACCGCCTGTCTCCGTCTTCCTGGAACGGCGTCACCACCATCCTGATGGGCAATTGCGGCGTCGGCTTCGCCCCGTGCCACGAAAACCAGCGGGAAATGCTGGTCAAGCTGATGGAAGGCGTCGAAGACATCCCCGAAGTCGTTCTGACCGAGGGCCTGCCCTGGAACTGGCACAGTTTTCCGGACTTCCTGAACGCGCTCGCCGCCCGGCGCTACGATGTCGACATCGCCGCCCAGGTCCCGCACGCCGCGCTGCGCGTCTACGTCATGGGGCAACGCGGCGCCGATCGCGAGCCCGCGACCGCGGAAGACCGCCGGCGTATGGCCGAACTCACCCTGGAAGGCCTGAAAGCAGGCGCGCTCGGCTTTTCCACATCCCGCACGCTCAATCACCGCACCCTCGACGGCAAGCACATCCCCACCTTGCGCGCCGAGGAAGCCGAACTCACCGAAATCGCCCATGCCATGCGCGACGCCGGCAAAGGCTGGATGCAGATCGTCTCCGACTTCGAGGACCAGGACGGAGAGTTCGGCCTGTTTCGCCGCCTGGCTGGTGCCTCCACGCGGCCGGTGACCATCACTTTGCTGCAATCCGACACGCGCCCGAACGGTTGGCGGGAGTTGCTGTCTCAGATCAAGGATGCCAACGAGTCCGGCCTGCACATCACCGGCCAGATCCGGTCCCGCCCCACCAGCGTGCTGCTGGGTCTGGAACTGTCGCAGAACCCGTTCATGGGGCGGCCGAGCTACAAGCGGATCGCGCATCTTCCCTTCCCGGAACGGCTGGCGGCCCTGCGCGATCCGGCATTCCGCGCCCAAATCCTGGCCGAAGCGTTCGAGGGCGGCCGCCGCGGCCGCCGGGTGGAAAACTGGGACCGCATGTTCCCGCTGGGCGATCCGCCGGATTACGAACCCTCCCCGGACAAGAGCATCGCCGCCCAGGCAGCCCGGGAAGGCCGCTCGCCCGAGGAAGTCGCCTACGACCTGCTGTTGGAGCGGGACGGCAAGGCGATCCTGTATCTGCCGGTCACCAACTACGCCGCCGGGAACCTCGACGTGGTGCATGAGATGATCGCCGACCCGAACACGTTGCTGGGCCTGGGCGATGGAGGTGCCCATGTCGGCATCATGTGCGACGCGACGGCCACCAGCTACACCTTGACGCATTGGACCCGAGACAGGGCGCGCGGCTCGCTGTTCCCGGTGGCCTGGATCGTCAAGCGCCTGACCGCCGACAATGCCAACGCCATCGGCCTGACGGATCGCGGCGTTCTGCGCGTGGGGATGAAGGCGGACATCAACATCCTGGACTACGACCGGCTGCGCCTGCGATCCCCGGAAATCGTCTACGACCTGCCGGCCGGCGGGAAGCGGTTGGTGCAACGGACGGAGGGGTTCGATGCGACCATCGTCTCGGGCCAGGTGGTGTATCGGAATGGGGCGGCAACCGGTGCGCTGCCGGGACGGCTGGTGCGGGGATGACACCGACTGGCGGAAAGATTGACCGATCGCGTCCCCTCACCGTCATTGCCGGGCTTGACCCGGCAGTGACGGTAGGAGGGTGACGCGGCGCTTTATGCCAACGGTTCCGCCCATTGGTACAAGGCGGCCAGCCCCGAATCAGCAATTCTCATTTTGGCGTCTGACGGATTAAATTGCGGTTTCTGACTCTGACGGGAAGGCGGCGTTGAGAGATCAAGCGCCTCAGTGCGGTGTGGGCGGCGGTTTGGCGAAGGCCAGGGTCAACGCCAAATCCTCCCAATCCG
>CAMATI010000153.1 GCA_945861095.1 Asaia bogorensis
ATTGTTATCCAAACTAACGTCTCTTTGTTCCCGTTTCGTTCATTGACGCAGGAGGCCACGGTGCCGAAAAAAATCATCTGGACCGACGTTCAGGACACCCAGATCAAGCGCCTCCGCGCGGAGGGAGCGTCCTGGGACACGATCGCCGCCGCCATGGGTGTCACCCGCTGGACCGTGATCGAGCGTGGACGGCGCATCGGCGCCCGGCTGCCTCCCGCGGATTTCATCCCCGATCCGACCGATCCCAACCGGGCGCCGCTGCCCGCCGGCGACCGGCTGACCTGGGGTGCCATCACCGACGGCACCGTGCTGGCCGGCTTCGCCTACCCGATCGTCCAGATCGTCCGCTGACCTTCTTTCCCCGTCGCAGCCGCCAGGAGCTTTCCCCATGACCGCAGCCTTCGCGCCCGCCCCACCACGTCCGGCCGCCAAAGCGCGTCCGTCGATCGGATTCACCCATGAAATCGACGCCGATTTCGTGATCTATCGGTTGGAGGAAGCCGGAGCGACCCTGCTCGCCCTGCCCGGCACCGGTTGGACGACCCGGTTGCGGACGTCGTCCCTGGAAATCGTCCGCACCGCGCTGGAAAGCTACGGCTGGACCGAAACCCGCATCAAGCCGCCGGTTCCGTCATCGGAGAAGATCACCCGGATGGACGAAGCCATGGGCTGGCTGCCGCTGATCCCGGTCGACCGCTATGTCATCCGTCGCGTGGTCGGGGCTCGCAGCCTGGTGCACCCCATCACCGATCGCTACCTCTTCCCCTGGCGTCGCCTCGGCGCGGCGCTCGGCGCCGACCACAAGGCGGTGCAGCGCTGGCATGCGCAGGGGATCGACATGATCGTCAACGCGCTGAAGCAGAATCGGTAGCCGGGAGGGCTGGCGGCAACATTCGGCGCCTTGCCGATGGTTGGTGTATCGTCGCCGGCATGGAACCGGTGGATCTCGCGATGGTTCTGGCGGTCGATGGGTCCGCCAGCGTCACCTATGACGAATTCGGCCTGCTGGCCGGCGGGATGGCGGCCGCCTTGCGCGATCCCGCGGTCGGCGCCGGCCTGACCGGCGGCAAGGCCGGCGCCAGCCTGCTGTGCCTGCTGCTGTGGTCCGGTGTGGGCCAGCAGGATATCATCATCGGCTGGACCCGGATCGCGTCGGAGGCCGACCTGCTGGCCTTCGCCGACGGTGTCGATGCCATGCCCAGGACCGTGCGGGCCGGTCAGACCGCGATCGGGGAGGCGTTGCTGGCATCGTTGACCTTGCTGTCGAGGCTGCCGGTCGCGCCCACCAGGAACGTGGTGAACGTCATCGGCGACGGACGGTCCAACGACGGGATCGCACCCGGCCCGATTCGCGACCGCATGGCGTCGGCCGACATCACGATCAACGGGTTGTGCGTCCTGCATGAGGAAGCCAACCTGCTGGAGACCTATGCCGAGGAGGTGATCGGCGGTCCTGGGGCGTTTGCCGTGACGTGTGCGACGTTCGCGGATTTCGCGGAGGCGATGCGGCGCAAGCTGACGCGGGAGGTTGGAGGGGCGGTGGTTTGAGGCTGGGTCATCGGTGTGAGCGGCCCATCCAGCCTCGGCGCAGCGCGTGAGTCGGGGAATCTTACAGCGGCAGGCCGCCTGCGATCGTCCGTCTGGAAATCATGGCCTGTGCGACAGGATCGCCGCGCTCGCCGACGAAATGATTCGCAACATCTTGTCGGATAGCGCCGGGTTTTCGTGACCGAACCTGTCACCGGGACGCCGCTGTCGACGATTCGATCGGGTTCGTGCCGGGGCGATGGGGAATCCATCTTGTGAGCGGCATATTCCCATCGTCCCGATGCACCGTCGCGCCCCTCCACCTCGATCTGGCGGAAGCCGTGGCGGGGGCATCACGCATCACCGACCGCGACCCACGCGCTTGTCACGATATTTTACACCACGGATGTGGCAAACGTCGGCCAAGTTCACAAAGCATTGATAATATGGATAATACCAATCTGGCATGGGGGTTGCTATTATCCCTACACAACCGACGGGCTCAGCGCCTGTCTCCTGAGAAGAGGGTTTCACGATGCGGCGTTTTGCATACATGATTGGCTTGATGGCGACGGCAGCCGCGGCCCCGGCCCAGGCAGGCGTGATGTTTGATACAATCGGTGGAACGACCCAAAGCGAGAATACCCCGGCCCGAATTGCGGCCCCCGGCTCGTCGGGTCCCGTGAACCAGGGCGGGCCGCTGGGCGTGTCGTTCTCCTCGGGTTTCGCGACGAACATCACCTCGGTGACGGTGCGATTGTCGAGTTCCACCCCTAGCGACCTGGGCTCGGTGATGGTTTACTTGGTGAATGACTCCAGCGGCTCTCCGGCCGATAGCGGAACCGGCATCACCTACGCGATGACCGCGCCGATCCTGCTCGGCTCGATCCTGGATAGCGCATTGTCCGCGAGCCCCGGCGACTTTACCATCAACACCAACCAGGCGATCGCCGCCGGAACCTACTGGCTAATGCTTGGCAACAGCCACCCTGGTGCGCCGGGCACGGGCGCTGTAACGTCAGGAAACACCACCTTGCAGTCCCGCTGGTATTACACGACCGACTTCACAAGCGGCACAGGTGTCAGCGGGCAATCCAATTTCGCACAGTACAACTCGGCTGCGAGCCCCGGGACCCCGATTACGTTCAACAGCGCCTATGATCCGTTCGGCACAGTCCCGGCCGTGACCGGGTTCTACATGGCCACGATCAACGAGTCCGTGCCGGAACCGGCAACCTTGGCACTCGTTGGTGCGGGCCTGGTCGGCCTTGGCTTGGCGCGTCGGCGGAAGAAGGCGGCCGCCGCGGTCGCCAAGTGATCTGAATGACCTTTGAAGCCATCACCGCAAGATAGGCTGAGAGTGCTGCCGGGGCATCAACCTCGACACAAGACGAACCAAGCGCACCGTGTGGGGAAACCCGCCGGTGCGCTTTTGGCTTTGGGCGATGAGCAAGAATTACCGGGTCGGCAGGCGATGGCACATACCTCTCAGCATCATGGCGGGCGCAGGCCCGCCATCCGCGTCCTTCGAGGTTGGTGCATCGTAAGGCGACGCACAATATTTACCGCTCCATTTCAGCCCGCACCGTCATGGCCTGCCTGCGCAGGCCATGACGTGGAGAGGCCCGTACTCCACACCAAATCGAGCGGTTATTAGTGCGCGTCGCCTAAGTCGTGGGTGATGGGCCTTCGCCCACCGTGACGGGGTTTTGGTGTCGGTATCGCTGTTGGAGCGGCAATTCTGGGGCGCCGCCTTTGACCTCGGTTACCACGGCATTCGCGCACGCCCCCTGGCCCAAAGACCCGCCAAATCGCAAACCGCGTTTTAGGTTGAAGCTCGACGCACCCGGCGATATGCCTGTGCATAATGTCCCTAGACCCCAAAGCATCACCCAAGGCCATCTATTCCTTCGTGGTGGACGGGGACCCGCGTTTCGCCAATCAGACTCATATCTTCCTGACGACCTTGCTGGCGGCAGGCGTCTCCCCCCACGACATCGTCGCACAGGTCACGCCGAGCGTCGTGCCGGTGATGCGGTCCATGATCGCAGGGTTTGGCGTGCGACAGGTCGCGCTGCATCCCATCCTGGACCGCGCCTACTGCAATAAGATCGCGCAATACGATGCTCTGCTCGACACAGACGCCGATTTCATCATCCTGTGTGACACCGATCTGGCGTTTTTGGACGATCTCCGCTCCCTGTTCGACCCGGATGCCGTGCGGGCCAAGCCGGTGGATCTGCCCAATCCGCCGCTTGCGGTGCTGGAACAAATCCGTGCCGCGATGGGAATCGCAACCGAACCCCGGATCGTCCCGACAGATTGCAAGCCCTCCGCCTACACATACGCCACCAACTGCAATGGCGGGCTGTACATCATTCCCAGGGCGCACCTGGCGAGCATCGCCGCGCACATCCTTCCCGAAACCCAAGCCATCGCCGACCACATCGATCTGCTCGGCCAATGGGCCATCCATCTGGACCAGGTGGGTTTCGCGATGACGATGCTCCGCCTGGGGCTGGATGTGCGAGAGATACCCGGCGCCTATAATTTCCCCATGCACCTCCCCAGCACCTCATGGCCGGCGGTCACGGAGCCCCCCAAGGTGCTGCATTACCATTGGCTGACGGATGCGCGTGGATTGGTCAAAACCGTCGGTGACCCGATGGTCGATCACGCGGTGCAGGAAGTGAACCGCCTCCTATGACCAGCAGATCAACCGGCAGAATTCGCCTGATCGTGCATGCCGGCACATCCAAGACAGGCACCAGCACCCTGCAATTCTACCTGAACCGCAACCGAGCGGCGCTGCTACAGGCCGGCATCCTGTATCCGTTGGAAGGCACCCAGGAATTGCGGGCGCCGAAGCACCAGTGGATGGTCAGTCCGCTCATGTCCGCGCGGCTGCCGGAACTGCGCCAGCGGATCGCCAGGGTCGTGGCCGAGATCACCCCCGACACCCACACGATCATCCTGTCGACCGAGGGTCTGTTCAATCACTGGTGGGATTTCCCGGACACCAGCAAGGACTTCCTGCGCGAAGTCAGCCAGGATTTCGATACCAGCGTATGGATCTGGTTCCGCGAGCCAGTCGCCTTCTGGGCCAGCTACTACATGCAGGCGATGCGGAACCCCCGCATCGCTGCCATTCCCGCCTACGGGCATGATCACAGTGCCGGCGGTCTGCTCGACATCCCGTGGGCAGCGAGACACCTCGAATACCCATCGTATCTGTCGGAGTTCGAGCGCGTGTTCGGGGAGGGCTCGGTCTACGCATTCGCTCACGCTCGCGACATCGTCGATGAAGTCTGCAACCTTCTCGGCATCGCACGCCAGGACGCCGACGCGCCGCGGGAGAACGCGACCGCGCTTACCGCAGCGGGGCTGGATATGCTGCGCATCGTCAACCGTTACAGGCTCAATGTCCGAGAGAAGGAGCAGGCCTACGATCTTGTCGGGCAGATCAATGGTCTGATCGGAAAACGAGATTTTCCGTTCGCGATACCGGACGACGTGGTCGCGAGAATCCGCCAGATCAGCGGATTCACACAGGACATGCTGGATGCGTTGCATCGCGACAGCCATGAGAGATGGGTTGCCAGATATCATCCGCCGGTCGCCTGAAGGTTCCGCGTACCTGTTGGGCAACGGACCGATCGATCAGGCGCAAGATTGGTTCCACCAGGGACCCAAGATCGTCAGCCACCGGCCTCACGCCTTAGCCGCTCTCGGGCTCGGCGGTTCTGCGGATTCTCCGACAGGCCATTGCGCAGCAGTTGAGTGACCGCCGTATCGACAGCCCCTGTGTTGTCACGCCGGAACGCCACCCAGTCGATATCCGCCGCGGTCACCACCGATGGAACCGGATCAGGGAAGATGTCTCCGGCAGTCAGGTTCGTAAACCTGTGCCCATGTTGATCGAGGAGTTTGCGATAGGCGTCGTCGAGCGTGGAGAAGCCCGTGAATTCAAAGTCCGTCCGCTTTTGCTCAACCGCCAAACGCAAGGTTTGACGCAGATCATCGTCGAGTTCACCCAATCTGGCGGCGAAACGGAAGGATATCCGGCTTTGCTCGAAACGACCGACCGCGGCGCAAAAATCGTCTTGTGGCACGTTCAAGCGATCGGCCGCGGCACCGTTCAGAAGTCTTGCAAGCTCGCTCGTGACCCAGTCGATACGCCGGTTGCGCACGACGGCCTGAGGAACCAGTCGCGCAATCAGTGGGTTTGACAAGCCGCACGCTTGCAACACCGCTGGAACCACGCCCGAACCGTTTGCAATCGCGTTTTGGTAGGACACGCCGAGCACATGGCTTCCTTGGGCGGCGGCGCGGGTAAAAATCTGATCGAACCAGACATCGCAATGACCGGACGCCGGTGCCGAAACCGTGCTGACAAATTGGTGAAACGACTGCGAATCCCGGCGCCGGCAATTTTGCGACCAGCGCGACGGCAGGAAGGAATTCCAATGTCTCACACAAAAAACGAACGTCAGATCGACGTCTGGGAAGCAAGCTTCGATCTTGCGGAAATCAGCATCCGCCAGAGTCGCAACGGATTCGCTGGACAGCAGAAGGAGTTCGGCTCCCGCAACCCGCGCCTCGGCCAGCAGTCTCCCGCACGCGCGCGGGTCCCAGTTCGGGTTCTTGACGTTGAGAACGGGCCCGTGGTGCGGGATTCCCAGGTCGGAATAGGCAATGCCGTGCTCGCGCAGGATATCCCGGCATTCATGGAACAGCACCTGGATCGACGAGGTCGCTGTCTTGTGCATCCCGCCATGAATGACGACCCGCATCGGTGTCTATCCCAAATCAACACATGTAAACGTAGGCCTGCATCCCGTGATTCGGCCGACTTATGCCAACCGGCGGAAAGACTAACTTTGCCGCCAGCATCGCCCCATCAGTCACGGCATCGGCGACGTGCCGTGGCTGCAAACGATGGAAGGCGTGGTTAGCGGCGTTGCGGCCACCATGCCGCGGTTGCATTGCCGATGGGTCATTATCTCCATCAGTTGGTCTCACCCCACCACCCCCATCCGCCGTAGGATCGGCAACCGCCGTTCCACGACATTGCGCAACGCCTCGGTCACTATCCGAGCCGACTCAACCGGATCCGACACGGGCTGCCCATCCTTTTGCACGGACCGGCCGCTGCGCGCCAAGGCCACCTGAACCGCGGGCGTCAGAGCCACCGGATCGGCAGGTTGGCCAGCCAACATTTGACCGATCGCCAGAGTTTCCAGCAGATCGACATTCATCGCCGAACCCGTGGCGGGCAGGCAGATGCGCGGCGTGTCGCCGCCGTTGCCGTTCAGGCGGGCTATCGCTGCGTTCAGACCGGCCGCGCTGTCCCGTGAAGCGGAGGACACCCCACCCGGCATCATCGGATGCGCATAGCCGCCGGCGATCAGCAGCGTCACCGCTTGCAGCAGTTCCAGCAATGGGCGCCCGGCAAAGGGCGCCGTCGCATGGACTTGCCCGACTGAAATCGGCCCGGCTTCCAGCATCGCCAGCAGCGGCTTGTAAAGCTCCGGGCGACCGGTCAACTGCCCCATGGGGGTGCCGATCGTCACCTGCTCCCCAGCGGTCAGGCCGGTCCATTCCAGGGTCAGGTTGTTGAGCATCCCGTGATGCTCCGCGATCGGGATCGGCGCGATGCCGCGGCGATAGATGTCCCGCCGGAAGCCCTGGGATGATCCGAAATCGCGCAACGTCTCCCGCAGGCGCTGGTCGCGGGCTTCCGCCAGCAATGGCACCATGGCGGCGGGGACGGAGACGGCGTCGATATTCTCGGACAATGTCGCGCTGCCGATATACCCCAGCTTGGACTCGGCCATGCCGTCGGCGACGTCGGCGAACATCACGGGGTGCCAGTCCTTGTTCAGGAATTCGTGCGCGATGTAGCGCGCGTCCTGATTGCGGACTTCCTTCAGGCGATTTTCCAGGGCCGGATAGGCGCCGAAGAACAGGGCGCCGGCGGCCTTCATCTTGTCGATGACTTCCATCGTCCCTGGCACGGACAGATCGGTCCGCTCGGAGCTGGCCTCGGTCAGTTGGCGCATCAGGGCGCGCAACGGGACCATGCCGGCCCATCCGGTGGTGACGTTGTAGCTCAGGTAGCAGAGGCCGCCGGGCCGCAGGCGCTGGCCGACGACATCCATCAACGCCCGCTGGTTCTGCGGCGAGATCCAGCTCAGCACCCCGTGCGAGACGACGAAATCGAATTCCGGCAACGCCGCGGCGGGGAGGTTAGCCAGGTCGCCGAAGGACGTCTCAACGAAATGCACATTGGTCAGGCCGGCCTCGGCGGCGAGGTTGCGGGCGCTTTCGATATGGGCCGGGTTGAAATCGAACCCCCATACTTCTGCCTGCGGGCAGGTCGCGGCCACCGCGATCGCGGTAAAGCCATGCGCGCAGCCGAGATCGGCGTAGCGGAACGGTTTGCTCAGATCGGGCGGACGATGCCCCAACAGCAAAGCGGCGGTGGCGAGCCAGTTCGGCGTCGTTTCCCGGTAGAAGTTGCTCGTGTAGACAACATCTGTAACGTAGCCATCATCCCAGCTTGCCATGGACGTTGATTTCCCTGCCGGTCCGTTTTGTGTCCCACGCACTAACAGCCCGGCCGATCAATTGCCAGCCTCAAAAGCTTCCAGGCTGGCATTCAACTCGGCCCCCAGCAGCACCGCATACGCAGAGACATAAAGCCAAAGCATGACCCCGACGACGGCGCCGATCGAGCCATAGGTCGCGCCAAAGCTGCCGATATTGCTGATATAGAGCGACAACGCCTCGGACGCGGCCAGCCACAACAGGGTCGCGGACAGGGTTCCGATCCACAGCCGGGGCCGCGGCGGAGGCGGCCGGGACGGCCCGTAACGATAGAGCAGCGCGATCGAACCCGCGAAGGTCAGGATTACCATCACCTGACTGGCAAAGCGAATCAGGCCAATCCCGTGCGCGGTCAGCCCGAACGCCGCCAGCAGCGGACGCATCACCAGCAAAACACCCAGTGTGAGAACGGCGGAGATCACCGCGGCCAGTGTCATGACCAGGCCCAGGGTCTGGAAATGCATAAAGCTGCGCTGCTCGGGCACGTCGTAGGCAACGTTAACCGCTGACAGCAATGCCTTGCTGCCGGTCGCAGCGCTCCAGAATACCAGCAGGGAACTCACGATCAGGCCGACGCTCAGGCTGGCCGGCGGTTGCTGGAGGAGTTCGTGGACCCGATCCTCGATCAACATGAACGCCGGCGCGGGCAACAGGCCGGCAAGCAGATGCAGTTGCGGTTCGACACTGGCAGGATCGAAGACCAGGCCGTAGGCCGAGACCAGAACGCTGATGGCTGGGAACAGCGCCAGGGTGCCGTAGAATGCGGACCCTGCCGCGGCCAGGGAGACACGGTCGGTCAAGCAGTCATGCAGGGCGCCGGCGACGATCCGGCGCATATCGGACCAGGTCAGGCGGCTGCGCGAACGGGGCCGAGCGGGTCCGGTGTTCGGCTCCGGCGGGCGTCCAAGGGACGAATCCCGCACGCTGTCGCTTGGCCCATCCCGCACGCCGTAGCGTGGCATCTCCCGCACGCCGGCGCGTGACTCATCCCGCACGCCGTCGCGTGACATCTCCCGCACGCCATCGCGTGGCGCCGCGGCGCCAGCGGGTTCCGAACCTGGATGCGATGACACGGCGTGACCTCCGAGTCAGACCATGTAGCGCGCCAAAGGGGATTTTTGAGTGCGCATGTGGATTTCCTATTGCGTAGGGGGGGAGGGGGTCTTATTGGACCCCCCACGCAGCAACGCACGTGCCTCTGGCCCTAGTGGTTACGCAACGACGTCAAGCGTTCTGGCAATCGTTTGGTCGCTGGTTCGTTCGACCGTTTCGTTAACTACGCTCACCGACTGGATAGGTGAGCGTCCAACAAGTGGGGCTTGGTGCGATGACACCCAAGATCGCTCGATTCCTTGCTGAGCAACAGCCGGCAACGCCGTGCCTTGTGCTCGATGTCGATCGCGTGGAACAGAATTTCCGCTCGCTCCAACACACGCTGCCGCTGGCACGCATTTATTATGCCGTGAAAGCCAATCCGGCCGCCCCGATCCTGGAGCGCTTGGTCAGCCTGTCGAGCTTCTTCGATGCCGCCAGCTACGAAGAAATCGCCGCCTGCCTGCGCGCCGGCGCTCGGCCGGAAGCCATCAGCTTCGGCAATACCATCAAGAAGGTCTCCGCCATCCGGAAGGCACATGCGGACAGTGTCAGCCTGTTCGCGTTCGATTCCGCGGAAGAACTGGAAAAGCTGGCGGTGCACGCCCCCGGCGCGCGCGTCTATTGCCGCATCCTGGTGGAAAACGAAGGCGCCGACTGGCCGCTGTCGCGCAAGTTCGGCACGACCATCGAAAGCGCGCGCGACCTCATGACCCGCGCCGCCGATATGGGCTTGGACCCGTACGGCCTGTCGTTCCATGTCGGCAGCCAGCAGACCACCACCCGCGCCTATGAAATCGCGATCAGCAAGGTCGGCATGCTGTTCACCGACCTGGCGGAGGCCGGCGTGAACCTGCGCATGATGAATCTGGGCGGCGGGTTCCCGACCCGTTATCGCGATGATGTGCCGGAAATCGACCAGTTCGGCGATGCCATCATGAGCGCGATGATCGCGCATTTCGGCAACAACCTGCCGGAAATGTTCATCGAACCGGGCCGTTTCATCGTCGGCGACGCGGGCCTGGTCTCGGCCGAGGTCGTGCTGGTGAGCCACCGCGATCCCAACGACCCGGTCCGCTGGGTGTACCTCGATATCGGCCGCTTCGGCGGACTGGCCGAAACCGAAGGCGAGTCGATCAAGTATCGCATTACCACCCCGCATGACGGCACGCCCATGGGCCCGGTCGCAATCGCCGGCCCGACCTGCGACGGCGCCGACATCATGTATGAAAAGTCCAACTACCGGATGCCGCTGGCGTTGCGGTCGGGCGATCAGGTCCGTCTGCTTTCGACCGGCGCCTATGTGACAAGCTATGCCAGCCAGAGCTTCAACGGGTTCCTGCCGCTCGCCGAACACTATCTGTAACCGTATGGAAGAGGGGATCGCATTCCCCTCTTCAAACGGCCCGCGCCTCGGCTATTCTCCCACCATCCGAGGGAGAAACAGGCCATGGCAACCATCACCATTCCGGCAACCGACGGCTCCGGCATCTTTGCCGCCTATGTAAGCCAGCCCGCGCCGTCATCCACCCCAAAGGGCGTGGTCGTACTGATCCAGGAAGTGTTCGGCGTGAACCAGGCGATGCGCGATATCGCCGACTGGGTCGCCGATCTGGGCTTTATCGCGGTCTGCCCGGATCTGTTCTGGCGGATCGAACCCAATGTCGACATCACCGACAAGAGCGAAGCCGAATGGAAGAAAGCGTTCGAGCTGTTCGGCAAGTTCGATCAACCGAGAGGCATTGAGGACCTGCAAGCCACCGTTGCCACCGCGCGCGGCCTGACCGGGGCCAACGGCAAGGTGGCGACGATGGGCTACTGCCTCGGCGGGCGCCTGGCATTCATGATGGCCGAACAATCCGATGCCGACGTCAATATCTCCTATTACGGGGTCGGGCTGGACGGGCTGATGGGGTATATCGGCAAAGTGACGAAGCCGCTCCTGGTGCATATCGCGGACCGGGATGAATTCTTCCCGGAAGCCGGCCGCAAGGCGGTGGTGGAAGGCGCGAAGGCGAACCGGCAGGTGGTTTGCTATAATTACGATGCGGATCATGCGTTTGCGCGCGTGAATGGGACTCACTGGCACGGGCTTTCAGCGGCGATCGCGAATGGGCGGAGCGCGGAGGCTTTGGCGAAGGCACTGGGGTGAAGGGCGAGGCTTCCGCCCCGGACCCCGATCAGGGGCTCTGCCCCTGAACCCCGCCAAGGGCGACGGCCCTTGGAACCCGGACCATTGTTGCCTTGAGGGATGGGGCGCTACACGGACTTTGAGGGGTCCGGGTAGCGCCCTATCCCTCAAGGCAACAAAAGAATCGCATTCCAAAGGCGCTGCCTTTGGTGGGGTCCAGGGGCAAAGCCCGTGGTCGGGGTCCGGGGCGGAAGCCCCGCCCTTCACCCCAAACTCACCCCAAACCCCAGGAGCACGCACCCCAATGGACGGATCGATCATCCCCAAAGCCACCGGCAAAGGCCTGGCCAAGACCGCGGGCGCACTTGCCGGCATCAAGGTCATCGACCTGACCCGCGTGCTGGGCGGCCCCTACTGCACCATGGTTCTTTCGGACCACGGTGCCGACGTCATCAAGATCGAACCGCCGCAGGGCGACGAAGTCCGCGACTGGGGCCCTCCGTTCCACGGCGATGATGCCAGCTACTTCCTGGGCGTCAACCGCAACAAGCGCGCCATCGCACTGGATCTCGGCAAACCGGCAGGCAAGGCGGTGCTGCTGCGTTTGCTGGAGGGCGCCGACGTGCTGATCGAGAATTTCAAGCCCGGCTCTATGGAAAAATGGGGGCTGGGCTATGAGGAGGTGTTGTCCAAACAATTCCCCGGCCTGATCCATTGCCGCGTTTCAGGTTTCGGCGGCGACGGCCCATTGGGCGGCCTGCCTGGATACGACGCGATCCTACAGGCGATGACCGGCCTGATGAGCATCAATGGCGACCCCACCACGGGACCGATGCGACTGGGCACGGCGATCGTCGATATGGGCACCGGGCTCTATTCCGCGATCGGCATCCTGATGGCGATGCATGAGCGCAAGACATCCGGGATAGGCCAATATCTGGACATGACGCTCTACGATTGCGGCATGGCGCTGCTGCATCCCCAGGCGGCAAATTTCTTTCTGAACGGCAAACGCCCGGCCGGCACCGGCAACCCGCACCCTAACCTGGTGCCATACGACAAGTATCCGACACGGACCTGCGAAATCTTCATCGCCAGCGGCAATAACGGGCAGTTCCGCAAGTTGTGCGAACTGATTGGCAAGCCGGACATGGCGGACGACCCGCGCTATGCCAATAACGGGGAGCGTAACGTCAACCGTGTCGCCCTGACCCTGGCCCTGGCCGCCGCGTTCGCCGATCAGGATGGGTATGAGCTGTCGTTGCGCCTGATCCGTGCCGGCGTTCCGGCCGGGCCGGTGCTGCCGGTGGACGAAGCGACGGCCGCGCCGCACACGGCGCACCGGGAAATGGTGACCGAGCTTGACTGGTACCGAGGCATCGGCACGCCGATCAAATTCTCCCGGACCAAGGGCGGCACGCGTCGGCCCCCGCCGAAATTCGGCGAACATGGCGATGAGGTCCTGCAGCAGCACGGATTCACCACCGATGAAATCGCCGAACTGCGGCGGGATGGCGTGATGCACGACAAGCGTAAGATGTGATGTGGGCGGCCCGCGTACCCTGATCGGTGCGCGGGCTTTATTCGCTGTCAGAGGGCATTAAGCGGCGGTCCTCACCCCGATTCGGACTTGCTGACCGCGACCTGCGATGGCCGGCCGGTCCGCGGCCCTACCGGCGCCCCGCCGTCGTGATCGCCGGGGCGGAACCAACCAACCGACCATCGCTGGGATGAGCCAATGTCTCGGCCGACTGGTATTGGAACGATCTACCGCCCGCGGTCGTAGCCATGAACGGGTCGATGCCCGTCAAGGATTCAGTGGACGGACACCGCATGCATCTCATGCTGGTTGATCGCGGCCACCGCGACCGCGCGATCCCCCGCCAGGGCCATCGGCGTCCCATCCGCCGCGTGGATCGCAAACCCAGCCGTCCCATTGACGACCACGGGTTTCACGTAGGCGACCTGTGTGACGCCCAGCTTGCCCAACTGCTCCGGAGAGAGCGAGCGAAGGTCGAACAGCACCGCCTCCACCGAGGTGTCAGGGCCGCTGTCTGAATTGATGTTCATGATGAAATTCCCTCTCGGCGACGGTATCACGACAGCCCCGGCGCCATCGGCTGGATAAAAGCGACCTACTCAGGCTTGCCTTCGACGATGGACGCACGCACCGGTCCATTGGGCTTCGCACCGTTGCCCCCCCCCGGTCGGGTGATCGGTATCGTGCGGATACGCGCTTCCGGTTGCGGGCGCGCCAGATCGATATGCAGCAGGCCACTATCGAGCCACGCGCCCTTCACCTCGATCCCCTCGGCCAGCACGAAGGCGCGCTGGAACTGGCGGGCGGCAATGCCGCGATGCAGAAAGACACGTCCTTGGCTATCGTCGGTCTGACGCCCGCGGATCACGAGCTGATTGTCTTCCTCGGTGATTTGCAGATCGTCCATCGTGAAGCCCGCGACCGCAAGGGTGATACGCAGTCCAACCTGACTGATCTGTTCGATATTATACGGCGGGTAACCGTCGGACGCGGTCTTCGATGCGCGTTCGAGCATTTGCTCAAGATGGTCGAAACCCAAAAACAGCGGCGATGTGAACATGCGGGTGGTCAAGGCCCCCTCCTTAGAGCGAGGTGTTAAGCTGGGACCCATTCTGGCGTCCCGACGATGAAGCATGTTGGCACCGTCAGCCGTGCTTGCAAGAGGGGGGATTTCGTGCCGCCGCGCGCCAGCGACCCACCCCAACCCAAGGCCTATACCCCCGCCGTTACCTCACCCCGCTCGGCCACAGCACCACGCGCAGGGTTTGCAGCAGGATCACGACATCAAACAAAATGGAGAAATTTTTGACGTATACCCTGCTCACGCAAGAATCCGAAAATCCGTAGGATCGATGATCCTGAAATTATCGGTGACCTCATCGCAGTAGGTCTGCCATTTTTCGGGCACTTCATCGCGCAAGAAAGTCAGCATCGCGCGGCCGAAATCCGTGAAATTG
>CAMATI010000154.1 GCA_945861095.1 Asaia bogorensis
GGTTCGCGCGGATTGACCAGGCTGCCCTCCGGCAGGTGCAATGAAATCGGCCGGAAGCAACCGGCATTGGTCGGAATCGCCGGGTCGGTAAGCGCGCGAATGGCAAAGCACGCCGCGGCGAGCGAGCCCGACGGCACGCAGTTCATCGGACCGCGCACCTGATCCGAGGTGCCCGAGAAATCGACGTGAAATCCCTCTGCCCCGATGGTGACCGCCACCTCGATGCGGATCGGCCGGTCCAGATCGATGCCGTCATTGTCGAGGTAATCGACATACCGGTAGGTCCCGGGCGGGATCCGCGCCAGCGCCTGGCGGGTCATCGTCTCCGAGCGATTCAGCAATTCCTCGAACATCCCGACCAGTGCGTCGTGGCCGAATTTGCGGGTCAGTTCCGTCATCCGCCGCACGCCGATCTTGCACGCCGCCACCTGGGCATTGATGTCGCCCATGACGGTATCCGGAATGCGCACATTCTGGCGGATGATCCGCACCAGGGTTTCGTTCTCCACCCCGGCATCGCGCAGTTTCAGCGGCGGCAGACGCAGCCCCTCCTGGTAGATTTCCGTCGCATTGGTGGGCACCGAGCCCGCCGACATGCCGCCCATGTCCTGGTGATGCGTCATCGCCGCGCTGAATGCGACCAGGCGCCCATCGACGATGATCGGATGCACGATCGCGATATCCGGCAGATGCGTGCCGCCGGTATAGGGATCGTTCAGCAGGAAAATATCGTCCGGGTGCATGGTTGCCGGCGGGAAATCCTGGATGATCCGCTGCATCACCGGGATCAGGGTCGCCAGATGGATCGGGATCGCGCAGGCCTGCGCCAGGGTCTGCCCCGCCGCCGTGAACAACCCGGCCGACGCGTCCAATCCCTCCTTCACGATGGGGGAAAAGGAGCTGCGCAGCAGGGTGGACTGCATCTCGTTGGCGATGCCTTCCAGTTTGTGACGGGTGACTTCGATCGTGATCGGATCGATCATAATGTGCGCTCCAGCAGCAGGGCGTCGCCGTCGGTTCGGCGCGCCGTCCATCCGGGTTCCACCAGGGTGGTGGTATCGGCCTGTTCGATGATGGCGGGGCCGGACACGACCAGGCCGGCCGGGATCGCCCCGCGTTGCCAGATCGCCGCCTGAACCGCGCCACTCGCCACGCGGATCGTCCGCGTTCCCGGCTGTCCGGCGACCGCCGGCATGGTTGCGTGAGTGCCGACGGTTCCCGCATAGGCCTGATGGACGGTGCGCAAATTGACGATCTTCGCGGGCACCCGTGTGCTGTGACCATAGACCCGCGCATGCGCCACCAGGAACGCCTCGTAGATCGAAGCCGCGTCGAGCGTGCCCAGCGGAACTTCCAAATGATACGACTGCCCGATGTAACAGACATCCGCGAAATGGCTGATCGTGGCCGAGCCAATGCCCTCCTGGCGCATCAAGGCGCCGCAGCGCGCGTCCAGATCGCGCAACGACTCCGCCAACCGCTCGGGGTCCAGGTCCGCGAGTGGGCTGGGATAGGCCCAGGCCACCTCGTGCGCGACCGGCGCCCCCAACAGCCCCGCGGCTGACAGCACCCCGGGATGGGCGGGCACGACGATGGAGGATATGCCCAACTCGTCGGCCAATGCGCAGCCATGCATCGGGCCGCCGCCGCCCAACGGCAACACCGCATAGCCGCGCGGATCGATGCCGCGGCCGATGGAAACCAGCCGGATCGCTTCCGCCATTTGCGCGTTCAGCACCCGGTGGATGCCAAGGGCCGCCGCCTCGACGGTGATCCCCAGGGGTGTGGCGATCACCCGCTCGATCGCTTCCCGCGCCCGTTCCGGTTCAAGCCGCATGGTGCCGCCGGCGAAAGTGGCCGGGTCGAGATAGCCAAGGACCACGGATGCATCCGTCACGGTCGGCAAGGTGCCTCCCGTGCGGCCGTAACAGGCCGGTCCAGGATCCGATCCGGCGGAATGTGGGCCGACCTTCAAAGACCCGGCGCCATCCAGCCAGGCGATCGAGCCTCCCCCGGACCCGATCGCGGTGACATCGACCATCGGCACCCGGACGGTATAGCCGTCGATCTGGCCTTCGCCGCGGATCAACGGCGCACCGTCCGTGATCAGCGCGATGTCGCAGGAGGTGCCGCCGATATCCACCGTGATAAGGTCGGCAAAACCCGCGGCCCGACCCGCTTCCAATCCCCCGATGACGCCCGCCGCGGGGCCGGACAGGAACAGCCGCACCGGCCGCTGACGCGCCACCGGAGACGACATCAGCCCGCCGCGCGACTGCATCACCTGCAACGGAACCGTCACGCCCGCCTGGGCCAGTCCACGCTCCATGTTCGCGAGGTAATCGGCGACGACGGGTTTGATATAGGCGTCGAACGCGGTCACGCAGGTGCGCTCATACTCCCGGAACGCCGGGTCCACGTCCGACGACAGCGACACCAGGATGTCGGGATGCGCCGCCTGGATCATGGCGCGGATGCGCTGTTCGTGGGTCGGGTCCAGAAACGAAAAAATCAGGCAAACCGCGATCGCCCGGACATCCTGCGCGACCAGGTCCTCGATCGCGCGGGTCACGCTGGCTTCGTCCAACGCACGCAGGACGTTGCCCTGGGCGTCCAGGCGTTCGCCCACCTCCTTGCGGAAGCGTCCGGGCGCCAGGAAGACGGGCGTTTCCGGGGTCAGGATCAGATCGTACATCTGGTGGCGCATCTGGCGGCCGATTTCCAGGATGTCGCGGAACCCCTCGGTCGTGATCAGGCCGATGCGGGCGCCCTTGCGTTCCAGCACCGCGTTCGTGGCAACCGTGGTGCCATGCACGAAGCGGGTGATCGCCGCGGCGGAAATGCCCCATTCGCGTTCCGCCATCGCCAACGCGGCCAGCACCGCCCGGGACGGATCGCCTCTCGTGGTGGGGATCTTCGCGATCCGCATGGTGCCGTCGGCCAATCGGCAAACGACGTCGGTAAAGGTGCCGCCGATATCCACGCCAATTTCACTGTTCATGCGCGTGTCTATCTCCCGGTCGCATCATCGTGCCATGCGGATAGAGGGTGCCATCCTGCTCGCTGTCGTCAAGATGGCGAACGACCCGGTGGGATGGCGCCTTACGGGGCGACGTCGCCCAAACCTTGTCGCATACCCCCCTGAAGCGGTAACCTCGGCCATCGATGGGACGGTCGGCGGCTCATTTGGGAATTACCGGCTGATTGACAGGAACCGCGGCGCATTTGCGACCAAGCCGCTCAAAGAGAGGAAACACAGCATGCCTGATACGAATGTCGTGGCGGAACGCCCAACCCAGGGTCAGATCGCGCAATACGACGCGATCGTCATCGGAGCCGGCATTTCCGGCATGTTCATGCTCTACCGCCTCCGGGAGCTCGGCATGACGGCGCGGGTCTTCGAGGCCGGCACCAATGTCGGGGGCACCTGGTACTGGAACCGCTATCCCGGTGCCCGCTTCGATTCGGAAAGCTGGACCTATGGCTACTCGTTCTCCAAGGAGCTGATGCGGGAATGGGATTGGAAGGAGCATTTCTCCCCCCAGCCCGACACCTTGGAATACCTGAACCATGTCGCCGACAAGTTCGATCTGCGCCGGGACATGCAGTTCCGCAGCACGGTCACGGCCGCGCATTGGGATGACGCCGCGAACCAGTGGCACGTGACGCTCGATGGCGGCCAACAGGCGAAATCGCGCTTCCTGTTCACCGCCATCGGCATCCTGTCCGCCCATACCCTGCCGTCCATTCCCGGCCGGGACAGCTTCAAGGGTCCGGCCTACCATCCGGCGAGATGGCCGCACACGCCGGTCGATTTCACCGGCAAGCGCGTCGGCATCATCGGCACCGGTGCCACGGCGATCCAGGCGATCCCGGAAATCGCCAAGCAGGCGAAGCAACTGACCGTCTTCCAGCGCCGCCCGAACTGGGCAGCGCCGCTGCACAACGCCAAGATCAGCAAGGAGGAGATGGAAGAGATCAAGTCCCGCTATGAGGAGATCTACGCCCACTGCGCCCGAACCCCAAGCTGGTTCATCCATGAGGCCGATCCTCGCAAGACCCTGGACGTGTCCCCGGCGGAACGCGAGGCGTTCTGGGAAAAACTGTACGGAGAACCCGGCTTCGGCATCTGGATGGGCAATTTCCGCGACATCCTGGTCAATGAGGAAGCTAACGCCGCCATCAGCGAATTCATCGCCAACAAGATCCGCCAGCGCGTGAAAAACCCCGCGGTGGCGGAGAAACTGATCCCCAAGGATCACGGCTTCGGCGCCCGCCGCGTACCGCTCGAGAGCGGCTATTTCGAGGCCTACAACCGCGACAACGTCACGCTAGTCGATGTCATCAACGACGAACCCATCGAATGCATCACACCGAACGGCGTCAAGACGACCAAGCAGGAACATGAATTCGACATCCTGATCTACGCCACCGGCTTCGATGGCGTGACCGGCGCCTTCGACCGCATCGACATCCGCGGCGCCAACGGCCTCCGGCTTAAGGATGCCTGGGCCGAAAGCCCGCGCACCTTCCTTGGCATGCTGGCCGAGGGCTTCCCGAACATGCTGATGGTCCTGGGCCCGCACACGGCTCGCGGCAATATTCCGCAGGCCATCGAACACAGTGTGGAATTTCAGGCCGGCATCCTGCGCTTCATGCGGGACCACAATCTCAGTCATGTGGAAACCCGGCCGGAGCAGGTGGATGACTGGACCGAGACCGTGATCAAGGCGGCCGCACCCCTGCTGTCATCGAAGGTCGACTCCTGGCAGACCGGCGTCAATCGCAACGTGGAGGGTCGGACGGTGCGCCGCGTCCTCGGCTATAACGGCAACGGCGTGCATTTCCGGCGCAAGACGGACGAAGTGGCCAAAGGCGGCTACAAGGAGTTCGTTTTTCGCTAGAGCATGATCATGCGGAGCCTCACGCCGAGGCTGATCGACGGTGAGTGGCTGGCGATCCGGGATGTGAGGGAGGCGAGTTGACGTCATGACCATGACCTATGTGCTCCACCGCATTTCCGCCTCGCCACGGCGGTGGCAAGGGGTCGCGGATCGGCTGGCGGGGCGGGCCACACCGCTCGCAACCGCCGGCGGCGCGGTTTACGGCGTCTGGCGCAGCCAGATCGGCCGGCCCCGTGATGAGGTCACCGCGATCACCGTTTGGGCGGAGCCGGTGACCGCGTCCACGGCACAGGCCGTGCTGCTGGATGGCGTGCCCGACGTGCTGGCCGCAACCAGCGAGGCGATGACCCCAACATTGCGCCCGGCGGATCCGCGCCCGCCGGTGGGCCAGGGCAACTATGCCTTCCGCTGGTTCGTCACGCCCGAGAAAGACTGGCCGGAATTTCTCGATCTTTGTGCGCAGGCCTGGCCCGGATTCGAATCCGCGTATGATTCTCAGGTCATCGGTCTCTGGCGCTGCACCGGCGATCTGTCCGGGATAGCCGCTGGCGAAGCGGCCGACCCGACCGCATCCGGCGGCGTCCGCAGCCTGCTGATGACACGCCGACCCGATCTGGCCATGTGGGAGCGTTCAAAACTGCCGCAAGGCGCCGCCGAAACCGCGGTACGCGACACCCTGAGCCGGCGTTACGACCTGTGCACCTGGACCGTTGTCCATACCACGACGCTGCTGACGGCGGCGGATGCCGAAGATCATGCGCGGTGGGCCTGATCGTTGCTTGATCGCGGCTGGGACGCCCATGACTGGGCGCCCCCCCGCGCGGCACCGTACGGACGGACCCCCCGCATACGGCTCCCACCTTGGGTGTTTGACGCGACAGCGCGGAGCACGCCAGGGATGGGATATCCGGCGTTTGCGCAGCCAGCGATCCGCCAGCCGGTCCATATCTGTCCACGACGTGCAATCTTTCCGTCCGCGCCAGCGCGCGAGTGGTCGGACCTGACCCGACCATCCCCACAATCAGCCCATCTCCGCTTTTTCCGTAACAGAGCAGGGCATCATTCCGATAGCGATGCTCGGATCAAGTCACGGCATGACGGAGCGGACGCCGCACGATCAGCCCGTGGTCAGGACGCCCAGTGTCATTCCAACCGACGGAACCACTGACCCATGGCGGCAACGAAAACTGTCATTGCGAGCGCAGCGAAGCAATCCAGGGCGACCAATAGAACAATCGTGCCAGCCTCTGGATTGCCGCGCTGCGCTCGCAATGACAGCCGCCACCGATAGGTCCGTAGTTGCGGCGGTTGGTGTCGTCGATCGAACTATCGATAGACCCCCACCGCCTGCACATCCCGTTGGAGCCCCAAGCTCTCCCCCTCCCCCAGCGCCGTCGTCCACAAATTCTCCAACAGCATATGCGGTCCCAGAGCGGCCAGATCGATGCATCCCAACTGCCCCAGGGTCAGGTCGATCTCCCGTTGCAGGATCGAGATGGACTTCTTCACCCCCTCGGTCCCCCCGGCGATCGCGCCATATAGGGTGGCGCGTCCGGTCATGACGAAATCCGCGCCCAGGCAACGCGCGACCACGGCGTCGGAGCCTCGGCGCACCCCGCTATCCAGCGCCAGGACCATGTCCGGTCCGACCACGGCGCGGATTTGCGCCAGCACGTCCAGCGGCGACGGCGCCAGATCCAACTGCCGCCCGCCATGGTTGGACACGACGATCCCATCGATGCCCATCCCCGCCGCGATCCTGGCATCTTCCGGATGCAGCAACCCTTTCACCATCAGGTTGTGCGGCCATAGCCGACGGATCGCCTCCAGATCCCGCCAGGTCTGGCTGGCATCCGGGGTCTGGGTGGCGAACATATCGGACACCTGATCGGCGCTGGCGCCGGCCGGTGCATAGGGCGCCCAGTTGCCCATCACCGGGATGCCGTGGCGCACATAGTGCAGCAGCCAGCTCGGATGCAGCAGGGACTCCAGGATCGTGCCGATGCCCAGTCGCAGCGGGCGGCCGAACCCATTGCGCCGGTTGCGTTCGCGGTTGGAAGACACCGGCACATCCGCCGTCACCACGATCGTCCGCACGCCGCAATCCCCCGCTCGGCGGACCAGGTCGGCGGCGATGGACCGGTCTTTCGCGCCATAGATCTGGTACCAGAGATTGTCCGGCGCGACCTTGGCGGCCTGCTCCATCGATGTGTTGGCGGCCCCCGACATCAGATACGGGATATTCATGGCCGCGGCGCCCGCCGCCAGATGCATCTCCGCATCCGGATAGAATGCGCCGGCGAGGCCGGTGGGCGCGATGCCCAGCGGCGCGGCGAATGTCTGGCCGAAGACCTGGGTGCGCTGGTGGCGCGCGGTGGTATCGACGTAATAGCGCGGCACCAGCCGGCGGCGGCGGAACGCGGCCTCATTGGTGGCCAGGCCGACCTCGTCTTCGACGCCACCTTCGATGAAGTCGAACATGATGCGCGGCAGCCGACGCCGAGCCATGCGCCGCAGATCGTCGATGTTGATGGCATGATCGAGGTTGCTCATGGTCCGGACATCCTCCCCAAAGGGCGCGTATTCACGTCGCATATTCTCGCCCATTGCCGCCGGCGCGCAAGCATGGCCACGCGTCGGGCGCGCGGTTAGGATCGACGCCCAACCGCGCGCAGGCCCCTGCCCCATGCCCATTCGCGAAACCGACCCCTGGCGATTGCAGTATTTCCAGGACATTCCCTGTCCGGAGGATGTGTGGATTTCCACCGAGGACCAGGATTCCTGGGCCTGGTTCCCCGCGCATCGCTGGATCTACGACAAGATGGCGGTGGCCCTGTCGCAGGGTCTGCTGGCCGCGCCGCATGGCGTGATGCCGCCAGGTTTTCCGGTGTTCTCGAAGCCGATCACGAACCTGAGGGGAATGGGCACCGGCAGCCGGGTGATCGCCTCGGCCGAGGAATACGCCGAAGCCATGACGGCCGGGCATTTCTGGTGCACGTTGTTGGAAGGCCGCCATGTCAGCACCGACGTCGCGCTGGTGGACGGGGTGGCGCATTGGTGGCGCCACACGACCGGGGTGGCGGCCCCGGGCGGCACCTTCGATTACTGGCACATCCACGCGGAGGCCGACCCGGCGATCGAGGATTGGTGCGGCGCCTGGGCCAGGAAGCACCTGGCCGGCTACACCGGGATGGCGAATTTCGAGACCATCGGCGGACGCATCATCGAAGCGCATCTGCGTTTCGCCGATCAATGGCCGGATTTATATGGCCTCGGCTGGGTGGAGGCGGTGATCGGCCTGCATGTCACCGGTGCCTGGAATTACCCGGATGGCGACCGGATGGATGGCTACAGCGTCGTGCTGTTCGGGCCGCACGGGCCGCGTTACCGGCATCCTCCCGCCGCGTTAGTGGCCGACATCAGCCGTATGTCGGGCGTGTCCAGCGTGCAGATCACCTTCCATGAGGATAAGGACCCGGCGCTGCACGCCATGCCGCCTGGCGGTTTCCGGCTGGCCATCGTGAATGCGACGTCGTTGGACGCCGGGACCGCGGCGCGCCAGCGTCTGGCCGACGTGCTGTTGACTGGGTGAGGTCGTTGAGGGGTTGTTAACCGGTCCAGGCGCGGCGTTGGGGAAGAATGCTGGCAGGACCCACGAACCGCGAAGAAATCCCCCATGGTCAGCCCCCAATCCGGTATGTCACCACGTCGGGACTTGGTCTCGGGTTGGGGCAATCCTGGATGGCGGCCTGCTCCAGCAGCGCAGGGAGGTTCTGGCGGGACAGATGATCATGCCGACAGGTCGCATGAATGGCGGGAACGCCGACGCTCCCCGCCAACGACGCTGGTCGGCTTTGGTCACCTGTGTCGCATGGCTGACCATCGCCCTCCTCCTCCCGATCCAAGCCTCCGCGACAGACATCAAAATCGCCACCTGGAACCTGAACTGGCTGACCGTCCGCGAAACCGGCAGCCCGGGTTTGCCGCCCGATCTGCACACCCGCGCCCAGGCCGATTTCGACCGGCTGCGCGACTATGCCGCCGAACTCAATGCCGACGTTGTGGCGGTGCAGGAGGTGGACGGGTATGAGGCGATCCGTCGGGTCTTCCCCACCGACCTCTACCACGTGGTCATGAGCAAGGACCGCGTCACCCAGCGCGTCGGCATCGCGATCCGACGCGGCATCCGCTACGACCCACACCCCGACGTCCCCCTCGCCCCCGACCAGAACGCTCGGCTGCGCAGCGGGGTCGATGTCACGTTGAAGCTTGGGGCGCAGAGCCTCCGCCTGCTGGCGGTGCATCTGAAGCAGGGCTGCCAGAATCCCAAGCTGGACCGCGTCCAAGGCAGCAACCCGGCCAGCAACCAGGCCAGCAACCAGGGAATGCCCCCCGCCATGCCCCCCACCATGCCCCTGGCCCGCGCCCAAGGCCGTGACTGCCAGACCCTGTTCGGCCAGGCCGCCCAGTTGCGCGCCTGGATCGGCGATCGGACGGCCGCGGGGGACGCCTTTGTCATCCTCGGCGACTTCAACCGCTGGATGGACAAGCGCGATCCATTCATCGCTCAATTGCGCCAGTCGGCCCCTCTGGCGCGCGCCACCGAGGGGTTTGCCAGCCCCTGTTGGGGCGCCGAGACATTCATCGACCACATCCTGGCCGGCGGTCCGGCACGCGATTGGATGCGGCTGGAGACCATGTTGGTCCTGAAATATCGCGAAACCGGCCCCGAGTGGAAACGCCGCCTCTCCGACCATTGCCCGGTCTCGGTCCGCTTTGCGCTGCCCGATCGATAAGGCCGCCAGCACCCCACCGATTACCCCACCCCATTGGCCGGCACATCCGGCCACGGATAGATCCGGTGGCCGGTAAACGCATCCAGCCGGGTCAGCGCCGATCCGAATCGACTGGCCAGCGCGTCAGCGAGTGGCGCCTCGGCCAGCGGTTGATGCGGCCATTCCACCACGACCATGCAGCGAGGCCGATGCGTCGGGTTGCGCGGATGGTCCTGCGTGCGATGCCCGAAGCGGATCCGGCGCGCGCCCAGCCGGCTCAGGCGGCCCATTTCGGCTGACAACAATGCCTCGATGGCCCCGTCCTGGTCGATCGGCGCATCGAAGCGCACCACCGAAATCCAGTCCGCATCCAGCCACTTGTCACCCGGCTCGGGCGCGATCAGGCGCTGATCGTAGACGGTATGGGCCTTGTCGCGGCGCTTTTCCATCAGCGGGCCCATATACGGGTCGCGTCCCCGCATCCCCAGATAGCGCGGATTCTCGAACACCGAACGGTCCGCGATTTCGTAGAGATCGAACAGGTTCATGTCGGCGCCGAACACCCGGTAGCAGGAGCAGGTCAGGAACCCGCACTGATAGACGTCCGGCGCGTGACGATAGGCGTACCATTGCTCGAACGGCCCGATATCCGCCTCGGCCAGATCCAGTTCGGCGGTGTAGAGTAGCGGGGTCGCCATGCGTCGTTCCTCCCGTTGGGGCGGCGGACAGCGATCCTGGAAAGGACCCAGCCATGCCGCCCTCGCTGGCCAACCGTATCGCAGTGGTCACCGGCGCGTCACGGGGCATCGGCGCGTCACGGGGCATCGGCGCGTCACCGGGCATCGGCGCGGCCATCGCCATCGGCTTGGCTGACGCGTGGGCGGACGTCGCGGTGAACGACCGGGCGCGGTCGGTGGAGGCCGGGGCGGTGGTCGGGGCGATCCGCGTGCGATAGGCCGGCGGGGTGGCGTGCACTACATTGCCTCCAAGGCCGGGATGGAGGGGGCGGACGCGGGGCTATGCCGCGCGCCTGGTCAAGGAGGGCATCACGGTGAACCCCGTCGCGCCATCCCTGATCGAGACCGACATGGTCCGCGGCGGCGTTGCGTCGTCCCCCGCGCGGATCCCGGTGGGGCGGTTCGCCACGCCGGAGGAAAGTGTCCAGGCCGTTCCGATGGTGATCGGGAACGCCTATCTCACCGGGCAGACGGTGCGGTTGAATGGTGGGATGTCGTTCATTTGATGGCGCTTCGGCGATGCCGGCACCGTATGGTGGCACTCGGTGTCGCCCGGGTGGACTGACCGCCCACCCCGCTTCGGGCCTTGCCCACGCCGATCCATTCCCCGCGTGGTAGGGTCCCGCGCCCCAATAGACGAGCCAACATGACCCAAGGCCGCGATACCCCGAACCGCAACATCCTGGCCCGCACCCCGGCAGCCCACGCCCGGTTAGCCCACGCCCCGTTGGCCCGCGCCCCGTTGGCCCTCGCCCCATTGGACCTCGCCCCACTGGACCTCGCCCCACTGGACCTCGAACGCCCCGAACTCCTGACGCCGACCGAAATGGCACGGGCGGATGCCGCCGCCCCGGCCCTCGGCGTGCCCGGTCCGGTGCTGATGGACAATGCCGGGCGGGCGGTGGCACGCGTCATCCAGCGCCATTATCGCCCCTGTCGCACCCTGGTCCTGGCCGGCCCGGGCAACAATGGCGGCGACGGGTATGTCGTCGCCCGCCTGTTGCAACAGCAGGGTTGGCCGGTGCGCCTCGCCGCTTTGGCCCCGCCGCGGGCCGGGTCGGACGCGGCCGCGGCGGCCTTGCGCTGGCAAGGTCCCACGGCCGCCTTCCATCCGGACGAAGCCAGGCGGGCGGACCTGGTAATCGACGCGGTCTTCGGCGCCGGTTTGACCCGCGATGTGGGCGGTCTGGCGGCGGATACCCTGGCCGCCGCCCCCCGGATCGTCGCGGTGGATGTCCCCAGCGGCCTGGATGGCGCCACCGGCCAGGCACGCGGTCCGGTCGCGCCCGCCGAACGCACCGTGACCTTTTTCCGCCTGAAGCCGGGACATCTGCTGATGCCGGGGCGCGATCTCTGCGGCGAAACCACCCTCGCCGACATCGGCATGCCACCCGGCGTGCTTACGTCAATCGCTCCCCGGACCTTCGCCAATGGCCCCTTGTTGTGGACGATCCCGCGGCCGGGGTCCGAGTCCCATAAATATGCGCGCGGGCACGTCACCATCCTGGGCGGCGCCAGCATGACGGGCGCCGCGCGCCTGGCCGCCAATGCCGCCCGCCGATCCGGCGCCGGCCTGGTCACGATCGCAGCACTCACGATCGCAACACGCCCGGCCGAAGGACTAACGACCGAACGACCGGGTGCCGACACCGGTGCGGCGTTCGTCTATCGCACCGCCGAACCCGGCGCTCTGGTATCCGAGGCGCCACTGGCCGAATTGCTGCAAGACCCCCGCCGCCGGGTCTGGGTCTGCGGTCCCGGCCTGGGTATCGAGGCCGCCCGATCCACCCTGCCCCACCTGCTGCAAGCCGGTCGCCAGGTCGTCGCGGATGCCGACGTGTTCTCGGCCTTTGCCAACGACCCCAACGGCTTGCGGGGATGTGCCGTAGTGACGCCGCATGCCGGAGAGTTCGCCCGCGCCTTCGGTGCCCCCGGCCCCGACCGCGTCACCGCTGTCCGTGAAGCCGCCGCCGCGACCGGGGGCGTCGTCCTGCTGAAAGGCGCCGACACCATCGTCGCCGCCCCGGACGGACGCGTGGCGATCAACGCATCCGCACCTCCCTGGTTGGCCACCGCCGGCGCCGGGGACGTGCTGGCCGGCGTCATCGCGGGCCTGCTCGCCCAAGGGATGCCGGCCTGGGAAGCCGCATCCGCCGGCGCCTGGATCCACGGACGTGCCGCGATCCATGCCGGGCGCTGGCTGATGGTGGAAGACCTGCTCCCCGCCCTGCCCGCCGCGCTGGATGACGCCACCCAATCCGTTGTAATCTGACGTTATCCTCGCAGGAGTGCCCATGAGCGATCTGCTGTCGACCGGCTTGCTGGACCGGGCCTTCCGCCGCATCACCGAAGTCTGGCGCGACATGGCCTCCTCCGTCTCGGGCGAGGCCGACGAATCGCTGGAAGCCCGCATGCGCGCCTGCCTGCTAGGCCGCGGCGGTGAGGTCAGCGCCCGCAACCGCGCCGCGTCCCTGGCACAGACCTACCAGTCCCTGAACGAGGCCGGCCGGCGAGACTTCCTGATCGCGCTTGCCGGGTTCGACGCCGATCCCGCGTCCGTCGCCACCGCCTATGAGGCCATGCGCGACACCGACGATCCCGCCACCGCCATGGCCGGGCTGCGGCGCGCCCTGGAACCGCCGCGGCTGAAACTGCTGACGCAGTTCACGTCGATCCCCAACGGGCAGAAATTCCTGGTCGATCTGCGCGGCTTCCTGCTGCGCGTCCGCGGCGACGACAAGCGTCTGGCCGCCCTGGACGCCGATCTGCGTGGCCTGCTGGGCGCCTGGTTCGATATCGGCTTCCTGGAACTGCATCGCATCGACTGGAACAGCCCGGCCTCGCTGCTGGAGAAACTGGTGGATTACGAGGCGGTGCACGCCATCCGATCCTGGAGCGACATGAAGAACCGGCTGGATTCGGACCGCCGCTGCTATGCCTTCTTCCATCCCCGCATGCCCGGGGAACCGTTGATCTTCGTCGAGGTCGCCCTGGTGACGGGCCTGTCCGGCAGCGTGCAGCATCTGCTGGACGAAGACGCGCCGGTGCTGGATCCAGGTGCGGCGGACACGGCGATTTTCTATTCGATCAGCAACTGCCAGGCCGGGCTGGCGGGGATCAGCTTCGGCAATTTCCTGATCAAGCGGGTGGTGGCGGAATTGTCGGCCGAATTCCCGAAGCTGCGCAGTTTCGCCACGCTGTCGCCGATCCCGGGATTCCGGCGCTGGCTGGATACGGCGCTGAAATCCGACGAGATCGGCCTGCTGACCGATGAGGAAGCCGCCAGCCTGCGATCGGCGATGCCGGCCGAAAGCGGCACCGCGTCGCTGGCCGCCTTGGTGGCCCATCCGGGTTGGTGGAAGGAGCCGGGGCTGCGCAAGACCGCCGAACCGGTGCTGGTCCGACTATGCGCCCGCTATCTGCTGACCGAGGCAAACGGTCGGCGCGCTCGCGACCCGGTAGCGCATTTCCATCTGTCCAACGGCGCGCGGATCGAGCGGATCAACCTGGAAGGCGACAGCTCCGACAAGGGCGCGCGGGAAAGTGCCACCCTGATGGTGAACTACCTGTACGACCCGGCGCGGATCGAGGACTACCACGAGGATTATGCCGGCGAGGGCAAACGCAATGCCTCCAACGCCGTGCGGAGACTGGTCCGGGCGTAGCGGACGCGGCGGTGGTGGCCGCCCGCGGTCCTGTCGTCCGGGTTCGGCGCTGGGTGCCAGCCGCGTCCCTGGGCCGGACGCCGCGGCCCAGGCCCACAAGGCGACAGGTCCAGGGGAATCGCTCGAACGATTCAAGCGGTTTGTTTGAGCAGGCTCTCCAAGTAATCCCTGTTCCACCCTGCCTTTTTGCGGCGATTTTTGAAGCTGGTGATGGGCTTTGCCCGCATGAGGAGGTTGAGGGCGGTATGCTTGATGACC
>CAMATI010000155.1 GCA_945861095.1 Asaia bogorensis
TCATCAAGCATACCGCCCTCAACCTCCTCATGCGGGCAAAGCCCATCACCAGCTTCAAAAATCGCCGCAAAAAGGCAGGGTGGAACAGGGATTACTTGGAGAGCCTGCTCAAACAAACCGCTTGAATCGTTCGAGCGATTCCCCTGGGACACGAGCGACCATGATTGCATTTGCACCTGATGTGTATTATATTGACATATAATTCGGAGAGCAGCATGCATACGACAAGTCTGCGCAAGGTGGGTGGATCGGTGATGTTGGCGGTCCCGCCTGCGATCCTGGATCTGCTGCAAGTGGGCGCCGGCACGACTGTCGGGGTCACCGTCGACAATGGGCGGCTTATTGTCGAGCCGCGCCCGCGTCGGCGCTACACCATGACGGAACTCCTGGCAGAGTCCGACTATTCGGAGCTCCAACCAGCTGAGGAACGGGAATGGGTCGACGCGCCGACGGTCGGGCGTGAGGTGCCGTGAATCGGGGCGACATCTATCTGGTTTCGCTCGATCCGACGGAGGGGCGCGAGCAGCAGGGCCATCGTCCCGTGCTGATCGTCTCCCCGGCCGTGTTCAATGAGGCCACGAGACTGCCGGTCGTGCTGCCCATCACCAATGGCGGGGCTTTCGCGCGCCGGATCGGGTTTGCGGTGTCGATATCCGGTATCCGGACGACGGGCGTCATACGCTGCGACCAGCCGAGGGTGATCGATCTGGACGCGCGGGGTGGCCGCAAGGTCGATACCTTGCCGGCGCATATTCTCGAAGAGGTGCTGGCGAAAGTGGTCGTGCTGTTCGAATAGACGACGAACTGGTGTTCCGGAGGATTTGACTGCCTAAACAATCCATCTCGAAAGGAAGAGTGTTAGTTTATGCACTTTTAGTCCAATAAGAGTGGTCTCGCAACATGAAAACTATGATCGTCTATCTCCCCATTCGGTTCACCGTTTTCAGCCGTGAGGAAACGGGTACGCAGGAGAAAACTAGTGCCTGATCCGGATATCGCAATCAGACAAGCTGACACCAAGCGCGCTTTGGCTTTGTTCGCACACCTTCGTCAAATTTTTCAGACCGCCCTTGTTAGGGATGGCGAATACAAGTTCGTCCGGCCGCTCCACATGGATCAGGCCAAACTTCTTTTGTCCGCAGCTTCTATGCGAGCCTTGTTTTCGACGACACTGGGCAACCGATCGCACTCGATTTCCTTAAGGATTACAAGATTTCCCTCGAAATTGAAGCGCTTGAGACGAACGTCAGCTTGCTGCTCCTTTCGTCATTGGTTCCCGAAGAGATTCATGTTTCCGATTTCCTAGTCGAAATTTTGCTGGATCCGAAAATGAAAAAAAATTCCCAGTCAATCAGACCAAGCAGACATTCTATTTCTTCACCGATGGTAAAGGGTTCGAAACGGTTCTGCAACGCCCACATGTATGGGTGCCCACAAGGGCGGATGATGCCCAGATTAATTCCGGTCTTGGTGTTTCCAACCTTGGCGCTCCTGGACAACTTCTGGACATCACCCGCCGCCGCGTTCCTCTTGAGCAGTGGGGCGAAATCCGGATCGGATACCTAAAGAATATCCCGATTAGGCGAAGGAGCCTGTTGATGTATGTAGCCAACAAACTGGGCGCGTGCACTACGAATCGAACCGTCTGCCTCGACAAGAAAGCGACAAGATCGAGTATCGAGCTTTAAGCATGGCTTACGACTGGGATAATCAGGCGATCATGCATACTGGCTTCGTTGTTGCCGCAATGGCTTGCATCGAAATATCCTCGGTATCGAAATTATTTGGACTAACCGAGGCTTTAGGAAATTTCCACCTTCAACGTCAACAGCGACTGTTGAAGGGGGAGAGATTAACTGAATGATCTCAGCAGCAGAAGGGCCTCATGCCCAATGCGCCTTACCTTTCTACATGGGGTATTCTGTAACACTAAAAGATTCGTTTGTGAACCAACGACCTAGAGGCTCATCGTCCGTCACGCCGTCTCCGCGAACAGTTCCCGTCCGATCAGCATACGGCGGATTTCACTGGTCCCCGCACCGATCTCATACAGCTTGGCATCGCGCAGCAGCCGCCCGGTGGGGTAATCGTTGATATAGCCGTTGCCGCCCAGCGCCTGGATTGCTTCCAGCGCCATCCAGGTGGCCTTCTCCGCGGCATACAGGATCGCCCCAGCGGCATCCTTGCGCGTCGTCTCGCCTCGATCGCACGCCTTCGCCACCGCATAGACATACGCTCGGCATGCATTCATCGTCGTGTACATGTCCGCCAGCTTGCCCTGCATCAACTGGAACTCACCGATCGCCTGACCGAATTGCTTTCTCTCATGCACATACGGCACGACGATATCCATGCAGGCCTGCATGATCCCAATGGGTCCGGCCGCCAGCACCGCGCGTTCATAGTCCAGCCCGCTCATGAGCACATTCACGCCGCGCCCGACCTGGGACAGCACGTTTTCCTCCGGCACTTCGCAGTCCTGAAACACCAGCTCGCAGGTGTTGGACCCGCGCATGCCCAGCTTGTCCAGTTTCTGAGCGGTGGAAAACCCAGGAAAACCCTTCTCCACCAGGAACGCCGTGATCCCGCGGGATCCCGCGTCCGGATCGGTTTTCGCGTAGATCACCAGCACATCGGCGTCTGGGCCGTTGGTGATCCACATCTTGCCGCCGTTCAGGATATAGCGGTCGCCCTTCTTTGCCGCCTTGGTGCGCATGCCCACAACGTCCGATCCGGCGCCCGGTTCGCTCATGGCCAGCGCGCCAACCGCCGTGCCGTTGATCAGACCCGGGAGGTAGCGGCGCTTCTGCTCCTCGGTCCCGTTGCGGCGGATCTGGTTGACGCAGAGATTGGAATGCGCCCCGTATGACAGGCCGACCGAGGCGGAGGCGCGGGAGATCTCCTCCATCGCCACGACATGTTCCAGATAGCCCATGCCGGCGCCGCCATATTCCTCTTCGACGGTAACACCCAGGACACCCAGCGCGCCCATCTTGGGCCACAGGTCCATGGGGAATTCGTTGTCACGGTCGATTTGCGCGGCGCGGGGGGCGATTTCGGCGGCCGAGAAGGATTCCACCTGCGAGCGGAGCATGTCGGCGGCCTCGCCGAGATCGAAGTTCAGCGCGGGAAGGCTGGCCATCCGGGATCCTTCAGGTTGCGTGCTTTCGAGTAGAGCGGGGCTCCGCCCCGGACCCCGCCAGGGGCTCTGCCCCTGGATCCCGCCAAAGGCGACGGCCTTTGGAATGCGATTCTTTTGGGGGTTTGATGAGAGGGGCCAACCCGGACGTGGAAACGCCACCGTTGGCCCCTCTCTTCAAACCCCCAATGTTCCGGTTCCAAGGGCCGTCGCCCTGGGTGGGGGTCCAGGGGGCAAAGCCCCCTGGCGGGGTTCGGGGCGGAGCCCCATTCTGCCCGAAAGCACGCCCCCCGCCTAGCGCTCCGGCAACAACTCCACCAGCGACCGAATGATCCGATCCGGGCGCACGGACGACCCTTCCGGCAGCCCCTGCCCCAGCGCATCGTGCCAGATCGCATGAATACCCAGGCGCTGCGGCGCGGCGACCTCCCATTCCAGATTGTCGCCGACCATCCAGGTTTCATGCGCCTCCACACCCAGCACCGCCATGGCATGGCGATAGGCGCGCTCTTCCGGCTTGCCGAATCCCTGCTCGCCTTCGATTTGGATGTGATGGAAGCGATGCTCCAGCCCGAACCGCTCGATCTTGGCGCGCTGCGCCGGGCCGGTGCCGTTGGTGACCAGGGCCAGCCGCACCCCGCGCGCTCGGAAGTCATCCACCACGTCGTGGGCGCCATCGAAAAGATACATCTGCTCGTCGCGATAGCTCGCGTAACGCTGTGCCAGCCGAACGGCCAGGCCGGATGGAGGCCAGCCCTTCGCACGGTCCGCGCTCGCCAGTTCGGCGAAAGCGTCGGCGACAATCCCGGTGCGCGCGTCCAGCAGTTGCAGCCGCCCCTGGCGATGCCGCTCGGCGTCGGACCAGAACCGGTCGGATGCCCGGGCGACCGCGCCGGCAACGTCCAGCGGATCGAACGGGTGCAGAGCATCGGCGAATTCCGCGGTAATCGCGATCCAGGCAACCTCCGGCCGCGAATAGGCCGAGATCAACGTATCGTCCATGTCGAACAGGATCGCGGCCGGCAGCATGTCAGGCATCCTTTTCCAGCCGGGACACATCGACCGTCACCGCATGATCCAAAGGTCCATGCCCCGCGCCATAGCCAGGCGCCGAGGCAATCGCCGCCCGCACATAGGCGCGTGCCCGGATCACCGCGTCCCGCAAACTCAGTCCCTGCGCGAGCCCCGCCGCCACCGCCGAAGCCGTGGTGCAGCCGGTCCCATGCGTGTGAACGGTCTGGATGCGCGGGGCGGAGAATTCCTCGATCCCGTCCGCCGTGGCCAACAGGTCCACCAAGGTATCGCCGGCCAGATGCCCACCTTTCAGCAACACCGCGGGCACCCCCAGGGCCAGCAACGCGCCGGCTGCGACCCGCATATCCGCGACCGAGGCGATCGTCATGCCCGCCAGTGCCTCGGCTTCCGGCAGGTTCGGGGTCAGCACGGTCGCCATCGGCAGCAGGCGCCGGCGCATCGTGGCAACGGCCTCGGTTGCCAGCAGATGGTGGCCACCCTTGGCCACCATGACCGGGTCCAGCACCAGAGGCACCGTGGGCGCGAAGTGAGCCAGCGCCTCGCACACCGTCTCGATCGTCGCGGTATCACCCAGCATGCCGGTCTTGATCACGTCGGCGCCGATGTCTTCCAGCACCACCGCGATCTGCTGGCGGATGAAGTCTGGCGGCACCGTATGCACCCCGTGCACGCCCAGCGTGTTCTGCGCCGTCAACGCCGTCAGCGCCGTCATGGCGAAGGCACCGAGCGCGGTGATGGTCTTGATGTCGGCCTGAATGCCGGCACCACCGCCGGAATCGGAGCCCGCGACGACCAGGACCCGTCCGCGCATCAATCCGCCTCCGCCGGGATACGGGCTGCCTTGGCGATGGTCTCGCATAATTCGTCGACGACCTGGGCGACCAGGGTTTCGTCCTCCCCTTCCGCCATGACCCGCACCAGCGGTTCGGTGCCGCTTTCACGGATCAGCAGGCGTCCGGTACCGGCCAGACGGGCTTCCGCCAACGCAATTTCGTGCCGAACCTTCGCATCCCCCAACGGCGACCGACCCGAAAATCGGACGTTCTTGAGGATCTGGGGCAGCGGCTCGAACACACGACAGGCTTCCGTCGCGGTGCGGCCTTCCTGCACCAGGACGGCCAGCACCTGCAAAGCCGCCAGCAATCCATCCCCGGTGGTCGAGAAATCCGACAGGATGACATGACCAGACTGCTCGCCACCGACATTGATGCCGGATTCGCGCATGCGTTCGCCGACGTAGCGGTCGCCGACCTTGGTGCGATGCAGCGCCAGGCCGTTGCCGTTCAGAAACCGCTCCAGCCCCAGATTGGACATGACGGTGGCGACGATCCCGCCGCCGGTAAGTTGGCCACCGGCTTGCCAGGACCGGGCAATCAACGCCAGAATCTGGTCCCCATCGATCAGTTCCCCGGTGCCGTCGGCGATCAGCAGACGGTCGGCGTCGCCATCCAGCGCGATGCCGATATCGGCGCCATGCTCGACCACCTGGGCGCACAGATATTCCGGCACCGTGGACCCGCAGCCCTTGTTGATGTTGAACCCGTCCGGCTGCACGCCGACGCGGATCAGCGTGGCCCCAAGTTCCCACAGCACGGCCGGCGCGACGCGATAGGCGGCCCCGTTGGCGCAATCCAGCACGATCTTCAAACTGTCGAGCCGCAGCCCACGGGGGAAACAGGCCTTTGCCGCCTCGATATAGCGTCCGCCGGCATCATCCAGTCGGGACGCACGCCCCAGCAGCGCGGGTTCGGCCAGGCGGTGGGAGAAGCTGCTGTCCATGATGGCCTCGATCTCGGCCTCCACATCGTCGGACAGCTTGTTGCCATCGGGGCCGAACAGCTTGATCCCATTGTCTTCGTAGGGGTTGTGGGACGCCGAGATCATCACCCCAAGATCGGCCCGCAAGGATCGGGTGAGCATCGCAACGGCCGGCGTGGGCAACGGACCCAGCAGGGTCACGTCCATGCCGGCGCCGATGAAGCCGGCGGTTAGCGCGGGCTCGATCATATAGCCGGACAGCCTTGTGTCCTTGCCGATCACCACCTTGTGGCGATGCGCGCCGCGCGTGAACATCAGCCCCGCGGCCTGGCCGAGCCGCAGGGCCGTGCCGGCGGTCATCGGATCGGAGTTTGCCTTGCCTCTTATGCCGTCCGTGCCGAACAGCCGTCGGGTCTTGGTCATACGGTCACCGTCATGCGATGTCGGAAGCTGTAGCGCGGCCGGAGTGTATTGAAAATATGTTACGTGTTGGTGGCGGACAATTCCCGCCAGACTCGGACCGCCTGGACGGTTTCTTGAACATCATGCACGCGCAGGATGGCGGCGCCATGGGTCAGAGCGTGCAGTGCCGCGGCCAGCGACCCGCCGAGACGCCGGCCAGCATCGGGCTCTCCGGACAGGCGGCCGATGAACGATTTGCGAGAGACCCCGATCACAACCGGGTATCCCAGAGCCACGAACGCATCCAGGCGCCGCAGCAACGCCACCGATTGTTCCGCGGTCTTGGCAAAGCCGATGCCGGGGTCGAGGGCGATGCGGTCAGGGGAGACCCCCTCCGCGATGGCGGCGGAGACTCTGTCAGATAGTTCGCGTCTGACCTCGGTGACGACATCGTCGTAGCGTGCCAGGGAGGCCATGGTCTCCGGCGTGCCGCGCATATGCATCAGAATCACGGGACAGCGCCGCTCGCTGACCACGGTCATGGCGCTGGGGTCGAAGGTCAGGGCGGAGACGTCGTTGACGATTTGGGCACCGGCGTCGAGCGCGGCTGCCATGGTGGCCGCGTTGCGCGTGTCGATGGAAATTCGGAACCCGTGGTCGGCCAGAGCCCGGATGACGGGGACAACGCGGGCGATCTCGACATCGGATGGCACTGGAGTCGCGCCGGGGCGGGTGCTTTCACCGCCGATATCGATGATATCCGCCCCGGCCGCGGCCATCGCCAGACCGGCACGGATGGCGGCGTCTCGATCGGCGTGGGTGCCGGAATCGCTGAAACTGTCGGGCGTGACGTTCAGGATGCCCATGACGCGCGGGCGGTCCAGGGTTAGGCCCGCCCACGTTGCATGTCGCGTTACGGCTGGATTATCCACCGCTCCACTCTTTAGTCCCAGCCTACCCCGGCTGAGGCGCCGGCGCCGGGCCTCCAGCAGACGGGGGCGGCGTCACCGGCCGACCCGCCGTCGGCACGGACGCTCGGCGGTTCTCCGGGGCCGGTTCGTCGACCACCTTGCGGATCACCGGCTCACCCCGCAGCACCGTGCGGATTTCGTCGCCGGACAGAGTCTCATGCTCCAGCAGGCCACGCGCCACGCGATGCAGTTCCTCGACATTCTCGGTCAGCAGACGGCGCGCCTTGTTGTACGCCCGGTCGATGATGTCCTTGATCTCCGCATCGATCTCGCGCGCGGTCGCCTCGGACACGTTCTTGCTCTGCGTCACCGAATGTCCCAGGAACACCTCCTGGCTGTTATCGCCGTAGGCGATCATGCCCAGCTTCTCGGACATGCCCCATTCTGTGATCATCCGACGCACCTGATCGGTGGCCATCTTGATGTCGCCAGCGGCCCCGTTGGACACTTTGTCCGGCCCGAAGATCACTTCTTCCGCCGCGCGCCCACCCATCGCCATCGTCAGTTCCGACAGCAGCTTGGACTTCGACTTCGAGTAGCGGTCGCCCTCCGGCAGGCTCATGACCAAGCCCAGCGCGCGACCGCGCGGGATGATCGTCGCCTTATGGACCGGATCGCATTCCGGCTCATGCATCGCACACAGGGCGTGCCCGGCCTCATGATACGCGGTCATCCGCTTCTCGGCCTCGGACATGACCAGCGAGCGCCGTTCGGTGCCCATCATGACCTTGTCCTTGGCTGCCTCGAACTCCGCCATCGCGACCACGCGCTTGCCCAGGCGTGCGGCGAGCAGCGCACCCTCGTTCACCAGGTTCGCCAGATCGGCGCCCGAGAAACCCGGCGTGCCACGCGCGATGGTCTTCGGCTCGACGTCGGAGGCCAGCGGCACCTTGCGCATGTGCACGCGCAGGATCTTCTCGCGACCGTTCACGTCCGGGTTCGGCACGACAACCTGGCGGTCGAAGCGGCCGGGGCGCAGCAGCGCCGGGTCCAGCACGTCCGGACGGTTGGTGGCGGCGATCAGGATCACGCCTTCGTTGGACTCGAACCCGTCCATTTCGACCAGCATCTGGTTCAACGTCTGCTCACGTTCGTCGTTGCCACCGCCCAGGCCGGCACCGCGATGGCGGCCGACCGCGTCGATTTCGTCGATGAAGATGATGCAGGGGGCGTTCTTCTTGCCCTGCTCGAACATGTCACGCACACGTGATGCGCCGACGCCCACGAACATCTCCACGAAGTCGGAACCGGAGATGGTGAAGAACGGCACGTTGGCCTCACCCGCGATGGCGCGCGCCAGCAAGGTCTTGCCGGTGCCGGGCGGGCCGACCAGCAGACAGCCTTTGGGGATCTTGCCGCCCAGGCGCTGGAACTTCTGCGGGTCCTTCAGGAATTCGACGATTTCCTGCAGTTCGGCCTTGGCTTCGTCGATGCCGGCGACGTCGTCAAACGTCACCTTGCCCTGCTTTTCCGTCAGCAGCCGAGCCCGCGACTTGCCGAACCCCATGGCGCGTCCGCCACCGGACTGCATCTGGCGCATGAAGAAGACCCACACGCCGATCAGCAGCAGCATCGGGAACCACGACAGCAGGTAGTGCAGCAGCGGGTTGACGTCGCTGTCTTCCGGCTTGGCGATCACGCGCACGCCCTTGTCCGTCAGACGCTGCACCAATGTCGGGTCTTCCGGGGTGTAGGTCTGGAACGTGCGACCGTCCGTCAGGTTACCGGACACGGTCCGGCCCTGGATCACGGTATCGCGCACCCGGCCGTTATTCACCTCGGAGATGAAATCGGAATAGGCGATCTGTGTCGCGCTGGTTTGCGAGACACCCGGCTGGAAGAGATTGAACAGCACCACCAGCAGCAGGGCGATAATCACCCACAGCGCCAGGTTGCGGCCGAAATTGCTCATCTGAATTCGCTCATGTCCATGGACCAGGGTTGGATGCATCCGGCCCGGAAGAAATCGAAAGGGCCGTCCGCGCGTAAGCTCAACATAGGGTGTCGTTACCCGTTCCGCATCCCCACCCATCTGTCAAACCCGATCAATCGTCGCGGGCCGCCAGGAAGGGAGCACCGGCGACCGGCCGCGGTGGGCTGAACACCAGTCGCGGACTGCCCCCCTGCGCGGCGGCAGGATAGAACAGATGCGGGATTTCTACCAGATAATTGGCATCCCGGCTCCTTTTGGGGCTATTTCGGCCGTCGCCGGCATCCCCGATCACGCGGATGGCCGGCAGAGTGCGCAGCACCGTTGCGGGCAATCCGGAATTCTTGCGAAATCGCGCCGCATCGTCGCCCAAGGCGCCCAGGACCATCCGATCGGTCAATCCATCACTCCGCACGATCCGGAATCGATCATCCCATACCGCCCCTTGCACCGCGCTTACAGGCGCGCCGATCGCGGCATACTCCCGCACCATCAGGAAACCATCGCCCAGCCGCCCCGCCGGCACCAACTGAACCCCAGCCACCGTCGCGGGACGTGGCGCCCTGGCCAACGCGGCGATCCGCTCCGAGCGGCCTGGGTAATCTCGACCGCCAATCGCCTGGACGAGCGCGGCGAACGCGGCGACGGACAACGGCCCGGGGGACATGATCGCAAACCCTTCCGGACGGATGGTGGTCCGGCACGCCAGTTCCTCGGCGACCGCGCGATCCTCCGCCGCCCTGGCCTGCCCGGCGGCATGCGTGGCCGCCAGGATTGTGTCCGTGGCCGGGTCGGCAGCCTCCGACCGCAACAGCCGCAATCGTGCCCGCAGCGCGTGGCGGTCGCGGTTGGATGGGTCCTCGACCCAGGGCAGGCCCAGCGCCGTCAGCAGGTGGCGCAGGCAAGCGGGCGGGATGGTCAGCAGGGGCCGCAAGACCCGGACCCGATCGGTTTCGACCAGGGCCGCCATGGCGGCCAGGCCTCGCGATTGGCTGCCGCCCAGCACGCGGATCATCAAGGTCTCCACCTGGTCCTCGGCATGATGACCCAGCAGAAGATGGAGCCGTCCTTCCGCGGCGCAGGCAGCAAAAAGGGCTTGGTATCGCGCATCGCGCGCCCGTTCCGCCATGGCACTGCCGAACCGGAGGTCCCGCAAGCCCAGCAGGCGTGCCGGGATATGACGCCCGGCCAGACGATCCAGCGTCAGCGCCGCTTCGACCGCCGATTCCGGGCGGAGACCGTGATCGACGACCAATGCCAGAACCGTCCCGCCGCGATCCGTCACCCAGTCCCGCGCCAGCACCGCCAGCGCCAGGCTGTCGGCCCCACCCGACACCGCGACCGCCAGCCGTGGCGAGTCTTCCCACGGCCCAAGACGTTCCATCGCGGCCGCGAACCGGGTCGGGAGGGTTTCACGGCTGGTATCAGTCATCTCCCAACCGGCACATCTCAACTGGCACGTCCCAAACGGCACATCCCAAACGGCACATCCCAACTGGCATCAAACAGCCGAACCCACAGGACGCTATCGGCAGCCGGCCCGCTGTCCGGATGCCGCGATCGCGTCGCGCAGGTCGTTCCGAGGCTGTGGGAATTCCGTGCGCAACCGGCTCAACGTGTCGCAGGCCGCCTTCTTCTCGTTGATGGCGGCAAGAGAATTGGCCAGGCCCAGCAGCGCGTCCTGCGCATAGGCCCCCTTGCGGGACCGGTTATAGGCATCGTCGTAGGCGATCGCGGCCTGCGGATATTGCCGCTGCCCGGACAGCGCCTGGGCCAGCAGCATCTGCCCGTCATAGGCGCGCGGAGAAGCCCGGTTCGCCAGCACCTCCCGCGCCGTCTGTTCCGCGGTCGCGTAATCGCGACGGGCGAGCGCGGCATTACCCTCCTGCAAGGCGATCTCTGGCGTGCGCACCCGGGGTGCCGTCGCCGCCGGACCTGCCTGAGGTGCGGCGGACGGGGACGGCACGGCCAGGGGCACCGGCGCGGGGCCGCCGCCTGCGGTAGGCCGCGTCGCGGGGCCGGAGGCAGGCCCTCCGGACGGCGGGTTGCCCATCTGAAACGCCAGATCGTCGATCCGCTTGCCCAATTCCGCGCTTTGGCGCTGCGACTGATACTGGGATTCATCGACCCGCCCGCGCAACTGGCGCACCTGCTCTTCCAGCGAATCCACCCGGGTCAGCAATTGCGCGATCATGTCGTTGCTGGAGGCGGAAGACGAGAAGGTCCGTCCACCGGATGCCGCCCCGCCGCCGCCGCGTGCCACCTGGTCCCTGAGCACCTGCATTTCCTGGCGCAACTGATAAAGCTGGTTCTGCAGCGCGATGGCCTCCCGACTGTCAACCTGTGCGCTGGCAATCGTCGGAAGCTGCGTAATCGCCAGCAAGGCAACAGCCAGAACCACCGGGATGGGGACGAATAATCGCATGCGGCGTCTCCTGCTTGGGCTGCCAGTCACGTTACTTCACGGCGTTGGGCTGCAAGGCGGGCGGTTTTGGGGCGTACGCCCCAGTGCCGTACGCGCCAGTGCCGTACGCCCCGGTGGGACGCGGACAGGCTGGTTTCACCACGGGGCAAGCCACGACTCGAAACGGGGCACGCCCCGTCGAGACATGCCAGCGGACCGCGGCGATCTCAAGGCGCGGACGCGAAAAAACCGGCAACCATCCGGCCACCGGTTTTTGCATCAAGCAGCCAATGGCCCAAGAGCTAGGGACCAGGGGCCTGTCGGGACTAGCGGACCGAGGTGATCGCGTTGCGGTTCTGCGCCCAGGCCTGGTCATCGGACCCCAGCGCGGTCGGGCGATCCTTGCCATAGCTGATCGTGGCCATGCGGGCAGCCGCGACGCCCTTCGCCCGCAGGTAGCTGGCCGCGGCGTTCGCGCGACGTTGGCCCAGCGCCAGGTTGTATTCGGTGGTGCCGCGTTCGTCGCAGTTCCCAGCGACCTGAACGTTGACCGTCGGATACTTCGCCAGCCAATCCGCCTGCCGATCCAGGGTCCCCCGGCTGTCCGTCGTTACAGTAGCGACATTGAACCCGTAGAAAATCCGGTCGCCCACATTGGCAACAAGGTCTTCCTGGCTGCCCGGCGACGGGCCCGCCGATGTCAACCCGGTGCCGGTCGCGGACTGCTCTTCCTTGGTGGCGCACGCCGCGAGTAGGGCGACGGCTGCAAGGGCGCCGATGATTCGTGTATTCATGGGTCTCATTCGTCCCTGTTAGAAGATGCGATCCGCAAGCGAAGCGGTGGGTCGGACATGGGTGCGAAAGCCGTCGCCAACCACGCCGGTCGATAACGCAAGTAGCTTGTTGGGCGCTCTAAGGTCAAGATTTTACGCCCGGAGTCGCGGCACTCGCCCGAATTTCCGACCGCTCCGTATTTGCCGCACACGCCCATTTCGGAACCGGGCATCCGCCGGAAAAATGGATGCATACGGCGGGATCCGTACCGCCCCCCAATCTCATGTCCCCAGCGGCGACCACGCCGGATCGGACGCGTCCGTCGGCGTCTGCACGGCCCGCTCGTTGAAGCCTGTGATGTCGACCGAAACCAGTCGAGACGAAAAGCCGCTGCCGCGCGCATCCCGCGACTGGCTCTCTTTCCAGAACATGATAACCCGGCCATTGGGCGCGAAGGTCGGTCCCTCGACCAGCCAGCTTTCCGACAGGATGCGCTCGCCCGAGCCGTCCGGGCGCATCACGCCGATTGCGAAACCGCTGCCGCCATAGCGGGTGAAGGCGATCAGGTCGCCACGCGGAGACCATACAGGTGTCGCGTAACGACCGGACCCGAAGCTGATCCGCTTCGCCCCACCGCCGCCCGCGCCCATCACATAGATTTGCTGATCGCCGCCCCGGTCGGACGCGAACGCGATCTGCGATCCGTCTGGGCTGAAGCACGGACTGACATCGATCGACCCTGAACTGGTCAACTGACGCGCGCCACCTCCGCCAACACCCACCGACACGATATCGGACCCGCCGCCATTCGCGACCGCCATCACCACGCTGCCGCCATCTGGGGCGAAACGGGGGGCGAACGTCATCCCGGAAAACTCACCAAGGGCCGTCTGTCTGCCGCTGCCCAGGTTGAACAGATAAACCCGTGGGCGGTTGTTCGCGTAACTCATGAACGCGATTTCGTCGCGGGACGGATGGAAACGCGGGGTCAGCACCAGCCAGGACCCGTCGGTCAGGAACCGGTTGTTTTCGCTGTCCTGATCCATGATCGCCAGGCGCTTGGTGCGCCGGTCCTTGGGGCCGGTCGAGGAGATATAGACGACCCGCGTGTCGAAATAGCCCTTCTCGCCCAGCAGCCGCTCATAGATCACATCCGCCATGATATGGGCGATGCGACGCCAGTTCGCATGCGTGGTGGTATAGGCGGTGCCCTGGATCTGGGTCTGCGGCAGAATGTCCCACAGGCGGAACTCGACCCGGACATTGCCGCCGCCCTGGGCTTCCACCCGCCCGGTCACCAGCGCCTGCGCACCGGTCACGCGCCAGTTCTGGAAATTCGGCGCCCCACTGCCGCTGGGGCCGGCTTGCACGAAGCTTCCCGGCGCGATCGTACGGAACAGCCCGCTGCGAGCCAGGTCGTTGCTGATCACACCGGCAATATCGCGGCCGAGCTGGGCGGATGCACCGTCCGTCCCCCCCAGCTCCGGAATCGCAATAGGGATCGGCTCCGCCCGCGCTCGGCTTACATCGATCACCGCCGACTGGGCACCGCCACCCGCGGGCGGCAGCGCCTGAGCATGAACCGCGATCGGCGCGGCCAGCAGCGCGGCCGAACTGGCGGCGCTGACGATCAGGTCGCGGCGGCGAAGGACAGGGTTCGGGATGTGGATCATGGTGCTCTCTTCCCCGATTGATCATACGGGTGCAACCGGGATCGCGTTGGTTGCACAATGTTGCGGAAGGGGCGCGATGGCACCGCGCCCCTGGGTTCCTTTGCGGATTCAGTGGTCGGCTGGGGAAACTCCTCCCCCTCCCCTTGCGGGAGGGGGTTGGGGGGAGGGGT
>CAMATI010000156.1 GCA_945861095.1 Asaia bogorensis
AAGACGACGGTTTCGGCGATCGTGGCCTGGTCGGCGGCGGTCTCGGACATCGGAGGTCCCCCTGGGAGAATCGGAGGACTGCAACAGATTCAGCACTTTACCCCTTTGTCACGCGAATTCCGCAGACACGTTCACCCGATTGCCCTGCGATCACCCTGGCCGGGTATGGTCGCGCGCCTACATCTGGTGGTAGGAGGCCGGACCCAGGACGGCCGCGCGCATACGGGTCTGCAGCACCGCCCCATCGCGCGGCGGCAACACCAGCTTCAGCGACGCCGCCTCGATCTTGGCCACCGCGAAGAGCAGCCCGTCGGCGTGGATCGCGGCATGCAGTGCAGGCACCTCATCGGCGCGTGTGACCGACATCGCCCGCGCGAAGCCGGCGCCAAGCGCCATCGCCACCAAGTCGACGCCATGGCCCGTCGCGGTTTCCTGCATGCCGGTCTCGCCGTAATGCTCGTTGTCCTGCACCAAGATCGCGAGATTGGGCGGCCGCTTGACGGCGATGGTCGCAAGACTGCCAAGCCCCATCAGCATTTCACCGTCGCCGGTAATGACCAGCACTTTCCGGCGCGGCTGCGCCAAGGCAAGGCCGAGCCCGATCATCGTCGCCCCACCCATCCCGCCCCACAGGGGTAGATTCTCATCGCAGTCGCCCACCGCCGTGATGTCCCAGGCGGGCGCGCCGAGCCCAGCGACCACCAGCATGTCGCCACGATCGCGCAGCACCGCGCGGCACAGCTCGCGCCGATCAAGTCGGCCTGATTTTCCCGTCAGCGCCATCGGCTCAATCCTTCCCGAAGGTTTTCGCACCCAACACGCGCTGCCCGATCAGGGTCGCGGCGGGGCGGAATGTGTTGAACGCCAGCCGCAGCGTGGCATCCACCGTGGGGGCCACGTCCTCCGGCCGGTCGGCGCGGTGCACCAGCGTGCCCATCGCCTCCAGCACGATCTGCGTCGCCTGCCCCATCGGCACCTGGGCCGGATTGAACTCGCCGAAATCGCCGCGCATCGTCACGATCATCGGCATCGGCGTGCGATGCAGTGTTGCCAGCGAGAGCATGTTGACGCAGTTGCCCACGCCCGAACTTTGCATCAGCAGCACGCTCTTGTCGCCGCCGAGCCAGGCGCCGGCCATCAGCGCGACGCCCTCCTCCTCGGTGGTGAGGATGGTGACCTGCATGGCATTGTCGGCGAGGCAGCGCCGGATCAGCCGCGTGTGCCCGGCATCCGGCACCAGCGCGACCTGACGAATATTATGTGTTTTCAGGATATTATAGATGTCATCCGGCCATGTCGGCTCGGTCTTCAGCGCATCCACCGTGTCACTCTTTGTCATGCTTGCCCTCCCACGCCGCACAATGCGGCGCGCCTGCCCGGCGGCCAAACAAACCGCCCGCAGCAGTCTTGTCAAACTGCGCGCCCGGTCAAACTGCGCGCCCGGTCCCCTCGACCGACACCGCCCCAGGCCAGCGCTCCTCGCGTACCGGATCGCGCACGACCTGCGGAATCATCGCCGCCAAGGCGCCGGCAATGGCGCTCTGGCGCTCCTGCGGCTGCTGCATCAGCGACAGACCCCAGGACGCACGCGGGCGCAATGACCAGGCATCCAGCGTGCCCAGCGGCATATCGGCCAGGAAGGCGCTCTGGGTGAGCAGGCTGAAGCCGAGACCCTCGCGCAGCAGGGCACGGATGATCATGTGGTCGTCAACCTCCATGCGCACGTTTAGCCGGATGCCGTACCGGGCCAACCATGCGTCCAGCAGTCGCCGCGAGGCGTTTGGCTGAGCGGGCAGGATGAGCGGCAGCTCGGCAAGCTGCCTGGTGCGCACGTAGCCGTTGGGCGGATCGAGCGCGCCGCGGCGGCCGACCAGGAAGACCTCCTCGCGCACCAGCGGCGTGATGGTGAAGCCCGGTTGCGGGACTGGGTCGTGCAGGCAGGCGACGTCGACGCGACCGCGGGCCATCCATTCCTGGACATAGAGGCTGAACCCCGCGACGACGTGAAGGAACACGTTCGGAAGTGCCGCGGAAAGCCGGCGGGTCAATTCGGGCACCAGCATGTTCCCCGCCGCCGGTGGCACGCCCAGTGTGACGGTTCCCGAGGCATGCACCTGGCCGCGGCGGATTTCATCCTCGGTCTGGTCGATCCGGCGCAGGATCATGCGCGTGCGCTCGAGCAGCGCCTGCCCTCCCTCGGTCAGACTGACGCCGTGGCTTTGCCGCAGGAAAAGTTTGTGCCCCAGGGAATTCTCGAGGGTGCGGACCTGGCGGCTGACCGCAGGCTGCGAAATGCGCAGAACCTCCGCCGCGCGGCTGTAGCTGCCGAACTCGGCCACGGCCTGAAAGTAGCGCAGTGCCCTGGTCTCCATCCGCCGTCCGCCTGCTCATGAATTTCTTTTTCATTTATATCACATATAACTGTTATGCCTTGGACAAACATACGGCGCGCGTCTAGCGTCGTCCCTAATCGCGAGAGATGGCAGGGGAACGGTCGCCGTGAAATTCGGATTGATGACGCAGATGCAGATGCCGCGCCCATGGGGGCCCGATGCGGAACTCGAAACCTACGCCAACGCCATCGCCCAGGCCGAGGCCGGCGAGGACGCCGGCTTCAGCCATTTCTGGATCACCGAACAGCATTTTTTCGCCGAAATCGGCCACAGCGCCTGCCCGGACATGCTGCTGAGCGCCATCAGCCAGCGCACCTCACGCATCCGCCTCGGTTTTTCCGTCGTGCTGATGACGGTGAACAATCCCTATGCGATCGCCGAGCGGGTCGCGACGCTCGATGTGCTGAGCCGCGGGCGGGTCGAATTCGGCATGGGCCGTGGCTCGACGCCTTACATGGTCGATGCCTTCGGTGTCGATCGCGCGAATGAGCGCGCCATTGCCGCCGAAGCCACGACGGCGGTCATGCAGATGTTCCGCGAGGAACGTTTCAGCGGCTACAAGGGCACGTATTTCGACCTCCCGCCGCGCGATGTGCTGCCGCGGCCGGTGCAGCGGCCACATCCGCCGCTCTGGGCGGCGGCCTCCAATCTCGACAGCTACGAGCGCATCGGCCGCGAGGGACTGGGCGTGATCGGCGTCACCCGCAACAGCGTGAGCGAATCCCGCGAGGCGATCCGCAAGTATCGCGCGGCGATACGCACGTCCGATCCGAGCGGCTTCGTCGGCGGCTATGCCAATGAGCAGGTCGGCGGGTTCGCGCTGGCGTGCTGCGACCTCGACGACCGCGTCGGCCGCGATCGCGCCTGTGCGGCGGCGCGGTGGTACAACGGTGACAACGACGTCGCGCTCAACAAGGTTCGCTTCGCCACCGCCGGCGGCGTCGAGGCGGTGGTGAGCAAATTCCGTAACCGTACCAACGAACAGCTGATCGAGGACGGCATGGCGATCGGCGGCAACCCCGACACGGTCAGCCGGGTAGTAGAGAAATGGGCCGAGGCGGGTCTCGACCAGATAATCTTCTTGCTTCAGGCTGGACGGATGACACAGAATCAAGTGCTGCGGTCGATCGAACTGATCGGCAAGCATGTAATCCCGCGTTTCGCCTCCGCGACGGCCGCGGCCTGAGCTGGACGATCCGCGTTGGCGGCGACTGCAACGGCGCAATCAATGCGCCCACTGGGGGGGGTGCTATGCTGGATTCCTGGATCAGGGGTTTTTCCGCGGCTGGACTGCTCGCATGTGTGGCAGCCTCCGCGGCACAGGCGCAGCCCGCCAAGCTCGACGTTGCGGCATCGAACACCTGGTGGGGCCAGGTGCCCATCATGGTTGCCATCGACAAGGGCTTCTTCAAGGAGCAGGGGATCGACACCGAATTCAAGAACATCGGCGCTTCCGGCGATCGGGTGGCGGCGCTGACGGCGGGGTCGGTGGCGTTCAGCAATCTCGGCCGGATTGCCGCCATCGTCGAGATGGCCCGTGGCAACAAGAGTTTCTACTTCTTTGCCAACGTCGATGACTCGCCGGGCAACGAAGGCTGCTACGCCCGGCCGGGCTTCGCCAACTTCAAATCCCTCGCCGGCCGCAAGGTCGCCGCCAACACCTCGGCGCAGATCACCATGAACGGGTTGCTGGAAAACGAGGGCATGAAGGAGAAGGACATCCAGTTCGTCAACCTGCCCGGGCCCGAAATGGCCGCCGCGCTGGCCAAGGGCGACGTCGATGCTGCCTGCGTCTGGGAGCCGCTGTTCACCAACGTGCGCAACGGCGCGCCCGGCGGCAAGGTCCTCGGCCTCGATAGCGACACGCCCAATTTCAAGAAATTCGGCACCATGGCCTCGCCCGACATCATGATCATCTCGCGCAAGCTGGTCGACGAAAAGCCCGAGCTTGCCCGCAAGCTGACGACGGCCCTGTTCCAGGGGGTTGCCTATGCCAACGCGCACCCGGAGGAATCCGCGGCCCTGATCGCGCATTATTTCGGCAAGCCGCCGGCCGAGGTTCTGGCGGCGATGAAGAAGTTCAAATATTTCGGCGCCGAGGGCTGGCCCGAGCACATGAAGCTGCATGCCGGGCAGATGCAGTATCTTACCCAGTGGCTCTACGACAACGGCAAGATCCCCACCCTGCCCGACACGTCCCAATGGGAGAACACGAGCTTCATCGCCAAGCCATGACATGACGCCGACGGTCGTGGCGCCCGCGCGTCTCCCACTGCGGATCAGCATTAATACCTGGCTGCTAGCTATCAACTTCGCCGCCGTCGCGGCCGTGCTGGGCGCGTGGTGGCTGGCGACCGGCAAGGGCTGGATCGCGCCGATCTTCCTGCCCTCGCCGGGCGACGTGCTGCACGCCGCGCGGATCAAGATCGCCAATGGTGACCTGCTGACCGATGTCATCGTCTCCGCACGACGGGTGTTCCTCGGCTTTGCATTGGCGGCGGCGGTCTCGATCCCGCTCGGGATCGTCATGGGAGTGTGGCGGCCGGCCAAGGCGATCATGGATCCGTTCGTGTCGCTGCTGCGGCCGCTGCCCTCGATCACATGGATTCCGCTGTCGATCCTATGGCTCGGGATCGGCGAACTGCAGAAGGTCGCCATCGTCTTCATGGGATCGTGGATCTACATCCTACTCTACACCTACGAGAGCACGCGCCGGGTGGACCCGGTGCTGCTGCGCGCGGCCCGCAATCTCGGCGCCGGTGACGGCGCGGTGATGTGGGAGGTGATCCTGCCCGGCGCGCTGCCGGGCATCATCAGCGGGCTCAAGGTCACGCTGGCGATTTCCTGGTCCTGCGTGCTGACGGCGGAGATGATCGCCGCCCAGAACGGCCTCGGCGCCCTGATCTGGCAGGCCAAGGACTGGGGCAACCTGCCGCTGGTGCTGGTTGGCATGCTGTGCATTTCGCTGACCGTGCTGCTGGCCGACTGGCTGGCGCTGCGCCTGGAACGGCTGTTGTTGCCGTGGGAGCGCGGGCGGCGTGGCTAGAGGGAGCACGCGATGGTCGCGATCCTGACCGCACGCCACGTTACCAAGGTCTACGACGCCGGCAGTTCCGGGCTCGTCGTCGCCGTGCAGGACCTCTCGCTCGACATCGAGGAGGGTGAATTCGTATGCCTGCTCGGCGCCTCGGGTTGCGGCAAGTCGACCATGCTGTCGCTGTTCGCCGGTTTCATCCAGCCGACCAGCGGCGAGGTGGCACTGCGCGACGTGGCGATCACCGGCATCGAGCCGCGCTGCGGCGTGGTGTTCCAGTCCTACGCGCTGTTCCCATGGCGCACTGTGCGCGGCAACGTCGAGTTCGGGCTCAAGATGCAGGGCGTCGGGCGCGGTGCGCGGCGGGCGCGGGCGCAGGAATTCATCGACCTAGTGAAGCTCACCGGCTTCGAGGACCGCTACCCCACCGAGTTGTCAGGCGGCATGCAGCAGCGCGTCACGCTCGCGCGCATCCTCGCGGCCAGCCCCGAGGTGCTGCTGATGGACGAACCTTTCGCCGCCCTCGATGCGATGACCCGCCAAGTGATGCAGGAGGAACTGCTGCGCATTCACGCCGGCAACCACAAGACCACCGTGTTCATCACCCATTCGCTCGACGAGGCGCTGATCCTGTCCGACCGGATCGTGGTGATGTCGGCCCGGCCCGGGCGGATCAAGGCGGTGGTGACGAATCCGCTGTCGCGGCCACGCCATGTCGCGATGCAGATCACGCCGGATTATCTGGCCCTGAAAGCGAGCCTCTGGCAGCTCGTTGAGGCCGAACTGGCGCATCAGGACGAGACCAGCCAATTCGTCCCATCCCCCGCAGACTAAGAAGGTCACCGAATGTCCAAGCACGACTTCCCCGCCGCCGAGTTCGCCGATCGCCTCGCGAGGCTGCGCACGGCCATCGCCGGGGCCGGGCTCGACTGGCTGCTGGTGACGCACCCGGTCTCGATCCGCTGGCTGATCGGCCAGGATACCAAGAGCTACACCGTGTTCCAGTGCCTGCCGGTCAGCGCCGCGTCGGGCAAAATGATCATGTTCACCCGCGGCACCGAGCGCAGCGAATTCGAAGCTGACACGATGGCCGACGAGCTGCGCACGTATAATGGCGGCGAACCGGCAGACCCGATGGCGGCCTTCGCCGGTTTCCTCGACGACCTCGGGGTGAAGAACGGGCGCGTCGGCATGGAGGTGCCCGGCGCTTATATGCAGCCGGCGCATTATCTGGCGGTCAAATCCATGCTCGGGAGCGCGCTGGTGCAGGACCCCTGTGGCATCCTAATGGCGCTGCGGGCGGTCAAGTCGCCGGCGGAGATCGCCTATATCCGCGCGGCCAGCGACATCGCCGCCCTCGGCCTTCAGAAGCTGATCGGTGCGGTGGCCGAGGGGGTATCGGAACTCGAACTCGCGGCCGTCGCCTACCATGCCATTCTCAGCAACGGCAGCGGTCTGCCGGCCAGCACGATGAACTTGATGACCGGCGAGCGCAGCGCCTTCGCGCTGGGTGGCGCTACCGAACGACGAATGCGGCGCGGCGATACCGGCCTCGTCGAGATGGGTGCTGCGCGCCGGCGCTACACCTCGACGCTGGGGCGGCAATGGAATCTCGGTCCGCCCTCGGGCCGCCTGCGCACGGTGCATCAGGTCATCCTCGAGGCATCCAGCGCCTGCATGGCGGCGATGGGCGCGGGCGTGCCGGCGATCGTGCCGCATGAAGCCTCGCGCCGCGTCATCGCGGCGGCCGGGCTCGAGCAGTACTGCCTGCACACCACCGGCTACGGCATGGCGCCGGGCTTCCCGCCATCGTGGGGCGAGAGCCCAAACATGTTCGGCGGCACCAAGGACATTCTCAAGGCCGGCATGGTCGTCTCGGTGGAGCCTGCGGTGTTCATGCCCGAGGAGGGGCTCGGCGTGCGGCTGATCGACAATGTCCTGATCACCGAGACCGGCATCGAGGTGCTGTCGCGAACCAGCCGCGAGCTGATCGTGGTCGACTGACCTCGCGATGGGGGTAATGCCGGACTTTCCCGCCGACGGCCCCAACGGGGATGCGACGGCGCTGCCCGCCAGCTATCGCGACACCGCGCCGCCGTTGGCGCTGCCGCCACTGTACGGCTCGCTCAGGGCGGACTGCATCGTGGTCGGCGGCGGGATCACCGGCCTGTCCGCGGCGCTGCATCTGGCCGAGGCGGGCTGCGACGTCGTGGTGCTCGAGGCGCGGGAATGCGGCTGGGGTGGGTCGGGCCGCGCCTTTGGCCAGGTGGTGCCCTATACCAAACACGCTGAGGCGCATGTCCTGGCGGCGCTCGGCCTCGATTGGGGGGGGCGCCTGCTTGCCGGAGCGGCCACCGGGCCCGATCTCGTGTTCGACCTGATCGCTCGCCACGGCATCGCCGCCGAGGTGCAGCGTCACGGCTTGATCTTCGCAGCCCACGCTGCCAACGCCGAGCCGGACCTGGCCGCGCGGGCGCAGTATTGGTCGTCGCGCGGTGCCGGCGTCACGCTCCTGCGCGACGGCGATCTCTCCGCTCTCACCGGCTCGCGGTACTATCGGACCGGGCTGCTGGAGCCGCGCGGCGGCAGCCTCAATCCCCTTGCCTATACGCTCGGCCTCGCGCGCGCGGTGCGCGCCGCCGGCGGGCGGGTGCATGAGGCGAGCCGGGTGGTGGCGCTAGACCGTGCCGGCCCGAACTGGCGGCTGCGTACGGCTGACGCGGTCGCGGTCGCCCCGCATGTCGTGCTGGCGACCGACAGCTACAGCGACGACCTCTGGCCTGGCCTGCGCCGCACGATGGTGCCGCTGCGGGCCTACCAGATCGTCAGCGCACCGCTGTCCCAGGATGAGCGCGCCGGCGTGCTGCCAGGTGGCCAGGCGCTGACCGACACGCGGCGGCTGTATTCCGGCATCCGCCTGCGAAGCGACGGCCGGCTGCATCTCAGCATTCCCGGCCCGGTCGGGCGCAATGGCGGCCAACCCGACGCCGCCGCGGCAACGCGGCGCGTTCACGTGCTGTTTCCCCACCTGCCGCCACCGCGATGGGAGAGCACGGTCGCGGGTTGGGTGGGCATGACCTTGGACCAGTTCCCCCACATGCACCGCCTGGCTCCCGGATTGCTGGCGGCGGTCGGGCTAAACGGCCGCGGCATCGCGCTCGGCACCCTGCTGGGCCTCGACGCCAGCCTACGGGTGCTCGGCCAGCCCGACCGCACATGGATGCTGCCCGATACCCCGCTGCGGCCGATCCCCTGGCACGCGCTCGTACAACCGTCGCTCGCCGCCCTGCTACGCTGGTACGGCGCCCGCGACGCACTCGACCTGCGCATGTGTCGGCTTTCAGGGGAATTGCGCTGTTGATTTCAACGTTATGGGGGGCGGTATACGCACCCAGTTGATGGGCGGTGGCGCGGGAGATGGTCCAGCCCATCCAGCGGGCGGTGGCGGGGTTGATCGCGTCGGCGATCGCCTTGCCGGTGGTCAGTTCGTTGGCGACGTCGTCGGCGAAGTGGCGGCCGTGGCGGCTGTCGAGGAAGATGGCGACCGTCTCGGCGGGGAGCTGCGTCGCGTCGCTGATGGTGTTGATGGCGATCGGCCAGGCGATCTCGGCGTCGCCGTGGTGGCTGACGGTGCCGAAGAAACCCCACTCGTGGTTGTGGGTCTGCGGGATCTCGGTGTTGCTGGCCATCTCTGCTTCTCCTGTTCGGGCGGGACCTGGTCCCCTGCGCGTGATGCACACTTCGCGCTGCGGTGGCACTGAGCCAAGTCAGAATGAGTGATCATTGATTTTTTTGATCGCACGATGCCTATTACATCATGACGTTGGCTGCATCATCGCATGATCGCGCGGCGGGACGCGGGTCCCCATCGTGCCTGCACGATGGGGAGCAGAGTCGCAGCCATGCCGGAACTGACATCTTCCACCCGCGAGGCGGCCCGCCGCATCGGCGTCACCGAGACCGCACTGCGCAAGGCCGAACAGACGGGCCGCATCACCCGCGAGCCGGGCGGCCAGTGGGACGTGGACAAGACCCGACGCCGCATGGTCGAGACCGCTGATCCCATCCGCTCGCCGCTAGCGGCCAATCCCGGTGTCTCGGCCGACGCCACGCCGTTCGCCCGCCTGAAGGTTGCCGAACTGGCGCTGAAGGTCGAGGCGCGGCGCTTGGCGCTTGACGAGGAGAAGGGCCGGTTGATCGACGTGCAGTCGGCCAACGCCGCAATCGACGAGATCGCCGGCGCCATGCGGGACGCGCTGCTGAACTGGCCGGCCCGGGTGTCGGGACTGATTGCCGCCGGCCTCGGGGCTGATCCTCATCTTGTCCAGACCATGCTCCAGCAGCACGTCACGGACCTGCTCACGGAGGCGGCCGATCGCTTCGACCCGCCCGACATTGGAGATCGCACCACGCACGGTTGAGCATGTGCGCCGCCGTGTCGGCGCGATGCTCCGGCCGCCGCCGCAGCTCACGGTCAGCCAATGGGCCGAGCAGCATCGGGTGCTCAGCACGCGCGCCTCATCAGAGCCGGGTCCGTGGCGGACATCCCGCGCGCCCCACTGCCCGGCAACGCCGGCCAACGCCAATCCCCGCCCGCGAAGCACGGCGCATCCCCCCGCCCCAACCCGGCACCAGCATTCCGTCCGCGCCCCACCGCCCGCCCAGCCTCCCACCGGTCGCGTCCCCCTTGCGGGCGCGCCGACTCACGCCTATAATATTATTATAATGAAACTATTTTCCGCAAAGCGATTTTTCTTATGTAATGGGGCCTGGGCGCCACTGCCCCCAGCGGGTGCTCCGTTGCGCGCCTCCGCGCAACGAAGGCAGAGCCCTGGCCTTCCCGTCGCATGACCCTCCGCGCCGCCGGCCACACTTGGCGCCTGTCCTGCGGCGACCAGGCCATCGAGCATCATCTCCCCGAATCCTTCGCCCGCCTGGGCGCCCGCCGCGCCCTGGTCATCACCTCGCCCTCGATTGCCAGCCGCACGGGCACCATCGCCCGCATCACCGCCGCCCTCGGCCCCGCCTGCGCCGGCGTATTCGCCGGCATCGCGAAGGACTCCCCCTACGCCTCGGTCTGCGCCGCGAGGGACGCTGCGAGCGCGGCCGGTGCCGACCTGCTGATCGCCGTCGGCGGCGGCAGCGTCATCGTCGCGGTCCGCGCCGTCGCGATCTTTCTCGCCGAGGCCGACGACCCGCTCCGCCTGATGACCCAGTACCCCGAGGGCAAGCCGGCCTACAGCCCCCGCCTCAACGCCGCGAAGCTGCCGATCATCAACATCCCCACCACCCCCACCAGCGCCATGAACCGCGCCGGCACCGGCCTCGCCAACCCGGCGCTGGACCACCGCATGGAGTTCTTCGACCCCAAGACCCGCCCCCAGGCGATCCTGCTCGACACTGGCGCGCTATTGGCCACCCCGCCTTCGGTGCTGCGTTCCACCGCCACCACCGTCTTCGCCACCACCCTGGCGGCGATGGCCCAGACCGAGCTGAACCTCCTGGCCGAGGGCGACCGCGACCACGCCTTCAAACTAGCCAACCGCGCCTATCGCCGCCTGCCCAATTCCCCCGACGATCCCGGCCTGCGCCTCGACCTCGCCATCGCCGCCTTCCTGCAAAACCGCGCCGAGGATGACGGCGCGCCGCGTTTCCGCGCCAACCCGTTCGCCGGCAACTATGCCGTCTCCACCGCGCTGCATGTGCAATACCCGCATGTCGGCCAGGGCGAGTCGACCTCGGTCCTCCACGCCGCCGGCATCCGCATCGCCCGCCAGATCGACCCAAGCGCCGCGCGACAGGTCGCCCGGGCGCTGGACGTCTGGCAGCCCGGCATGGACCCGCGCCTCGCGGCGCTGGCCGCCGCCGACGCACTGGAATCCCTCTACACCCGCGCCGGCGTGCCCACCCGCCTGCGCGCGCTGGACATCCCCCACGCCGACCTGCCGAAAATCGCGGCCGCCACGCTGAAGAACTTCAACGCCAACGCCGGCGCCCGCTCCCCAGACACCCAGATCGCCGCGGCGCTGCGATTGCTGGAGGCAGCGTACTGATCCCGATCAGCCGCAGGCCACGCAGTAGATATCCTTCACCTCGCCCGGCAACGGCATCGCCTCCCACGTCTCGCCGCCATCCACCGTGCCGAACACCTCGCCCTTGTAGCGCGCGCCGAGATACACCTGCTTCGCATCGCGCGCATGCAGCCCGATCGACATGATGGTGCCGTGCACCTGCACCTTGTCGAACCGCCGCCAGGTCTCCCCGCTATCGTCGCTGCGGTACAGCCCGCCATCATGGCTCGCGGCCGCCACGCTCAGTGCCGCATACAGCGTGCGCGGCTCCTGCGGCGAAACCTTGATGTCGCGACCATAGGTCGTCGGCGAGAACCGCCCGATCCCCATGTCCTGCCAGCTCCGCCCGGCATCGTTGGTCTTGAACAACCCCATTCGCACCGCGATCATCACGGTATCGGGCGCCGCCGGGCTGATGGCGATGGCATGCCCGTCCAGCATCCCCTCTGCAAACGTGTCGCTGACGATCTTGCTGCGCAGATGCGGCTGGCCCGAAAGCCGGATCAGGTCGCCCGACAGATCGTCCCAGCTCTGCCCGCCATTGCTGCTATGCATCGCCCCGCTGATCTCCAGCGCCGCGAAGATATCCCCCGGCCGCCCCGGCCGCTGCACCATCCGCATCACCCGCGGCGCGAACGGCCCCTTGCAATGTTCGGCAATCCCGGGATCGGCCAGCCGCTCCCACGAAGCGCCACGATCACGGCTGCGATACACCCCGATCGGCGACGCCCCGGCATAGACCAGGTCGGGGTCCTCCTCGGCCACCAGGAACGACCACACCTGCCGCCCGGCATCGGGAAACCGCGTGCGCGCAAACGTCGCCCCGCGATCGCCACTGCGCCACACCCCATCCGACGTGCCCGCGAACACCACCGCGGGGTCGCTCGGGTGCACCACCACGGAATAGCACTCGTGCTTGTCCAGCACATGCTGCCAGGCGCCGTCCGCCCGGCGGAACACTCCCACCGCGCCGGCGGCATCCGGCCGCCCGACATAGCCGGCCACGCCGGCAAACACGCAAGTCCCGTCCGTCATGGTGCATCCCTCCCGAAATCCCACCGCAACGATAGCCCGCGCCGGGGGGATGTCCCGATCTCTGTTGAAATTGGCCGATCGCGCGCCGCTGGTTGGGGACGTTAGGCTGCGGCGGTCTGCCGTTCAAGAACTGGTTTGATGGTGTGCCTGGCGCCATGAGCTGCCAGTGCGGCCTTGAGGATCGGCAGTTGGCGATGGGCCTTGAGACAACGAAAGCCTTTGGCGGCCTGCGGCGCGGGTGTGGTAATTCTCTTCATGGCGTTGCTCTCCTTTGAGGATTCGACACCCCGAGCCTACCGGCTCAAGGCGGGCAACGCCGACCAACCTATTTCAACATCGGGCGGGACATCCCCCGTGGGAGCCAAGCATGGGTTATGCTATCCGGGTTGTACTCGTGGCATCGTCTCTAGCGCTTGGCACAGTGCAGCCAGCCAGCGCCGGGCCATTTGAGGACGGCTTCGCTGCCCTAAATTCTGGGGATTATAAAACGGCGCTGCGCATTTGGGCGCCGTTGGCCGATCAGGGAAATGCCGAGGCCCAGCTCAACATTGGGTTTTTGTATGGCTTGGGCCAGGGCGTGCCGAAGAACTACGCTGAGGCGGCGAAGTGGTTTCGACGCGCGGCCAATCAGGGAAATGCCGAGGCCCAGTTCATGCTCGGCGTGCACTATTCCAACGGAGAGGGCGTTCCGCAGAGCCACGTCGAGGCGGAGAAATTGTTTCGGCGCGCCGCCGATCAGGGGCATGTCTTCGCCCAACGAGGACTGGGCAACATCTATCTCAAAGGCCAGGGCGTGCCGGAAAACTACGCCGAGGCAGCGAAGTGGTATCGGCGCGCGGCCGATCAGGGCGATACGATCGCCCAATTCTTCCTGGGAGGCATGTATCTCGCTGGAGGGGGCGTGCCGCAGAATTTCTTGCAGGCTCACGTGTGGCTGAACTTGGCGGCCGCTGGTGGGTTCGCGGATGCACCGAAGCTCCGCAACATCGCTGCCTCGCAGATGACGCCGGCGCAGATCGCGGAGGCGCAGCGTTTGGCCGCTGAGTGGAAGCCGAAGGTCGCGCAATAATCACCCAACCAGGGGTGGGCGCGGCGCCACCGGATCGACCACGCCAAACACCCGCCGCGCCAGCCAGCGCCGGCGAAACACCAAGGCGGTCGAATCGGCGGTGGCGTTCAGCACCAGCCAGTTGAGCCCTTCATCCCACCCGCCCGGTGCGCCGGCGGGCTCCATGCTCTACCCAAGGCCGTTCAACGCTGAGGACTTGCTCGGGTGAAGCGTCGATGTCTCGGGCAAGAAATCCTGTTCCCTCGGCGCGTTTTGTCTGAATCTATGTCGGGCAACCGCCACGAGGGGTTTGCCCCCCAGGGTTGTTCAACGCTGATTAGATTTCCTTGTATGCCAAGATGTGATCGATGCTGAGCGCGCCGTTCCAGAGTGCCTTCGCGACATTCGTTACGTGATTTTTCCGCAAGATGTTGAGGGCGAAACTGCGTGCCCTTGCCATGA
>CAMATI010000157.1 GCA_945861095.1 Asaia bogorensis
GTAAAAGGGGCAAAAGTGTGGGTAAGCAGGTGCGGCATAAGCTTGGGTCCAGCGAACGAATGGCGGAAATCAGCCTCTATTCCGGTATCAGAGACCGGAATGATACGGCTATTCGCAAAATTTACCCACACTTTTGCCCCTCTTACGAAATACTCAGCAATAATCATTGACTGGCCGCGATGCGTTCATCGGGATAAGCCTATTCTCAGACGCAGGTGCTTCCGCCTTCGCGTCGATCGGGAAAAACCCACCGATGGATCGTTCGCCGCAACTCCCCAGCCTGGACATCGTCCGCTCTGAGCGAGCCGCCATGCGCCAGCATACGCTGAAGGCGCCGATCAATTGCGTGGGAATTGGCGTGCATTCCGGGCGGCGGGTCAGCTTGACCCTGAAACCCGCTGACATCGACCATGGCATCGTGTTCCGCCGCACCGATCTGAACCGCTCCATTCCCGCGACCTATGATCGCGTCGTCGATACCCGCCTTTGCACCGTCATCGCCGATGCCGATTGGGCCTCGGCCCGCGTCGGCACGATCGAGCATCTGATGGCCGCGTTTTCCGCCGCCGGCATCGACAACGCGCTGGTAGAGTTGGATGGGCCGGAAGTGCCGATCCTGGACGGGTCCGCCGCGCCGTTCCTGTTCCTGCTGGAATGCGCCGGGATTGCCGAACAGGCCTCGCCGCGCCGGACGATCGAAATCCAACGCACGGTGCGCGTGACCGATGGCGACGCTTTTGCCGAATTCAGGCCGCTTCCCGGCTTTTCCCGCACCGCGGCGCCGATCCTGGACATGGAGATCTCGATCGACTTCGCCGCACCGGCGATCGGCCGGCAAACCAGCGCCCTGCGGCTGAACACGACGAATTTCCGCCACGGCATCGCCCGTGCCCGCACCTTCGCGCTGGCCGAGGACGTGGCCAAGCTGCAAGCCGCCGGCCTGGCGCAGGGTGGCAGCCTGGACAACGCGCTGGTGGTGGACGGGCATACCGTCCTTAATCCCGGCGGGCTGCGCATGGACAACGAATTTGCAGCCCATAAGCTGCTGGATGCCGTTGGCGATCTGGCGCTGGCCGGAGCGGCACTGCATGGGCGGTTTGTTGCCCATCGTCCGGGGCACGCTTTGAACAACAAGCTGCTGCGGGCGCTGTTTGCCGCATCCGGCGCCTGCGGGCGGGTCGAGGCCGAGGCGGTCGCGGCCTGAGGCGCGGGGCGCTGCCCCGAGACCCCGCCAGGGCTCTGCCCTGGACCCGCCAAGGGCGACGGCCCTTGGAACCCGGATCATTGGGGGGATTGAAGATGGGGCCTACCCAGACGGTGAAAGGTCCGAGTAGGCCCCATCTTCAATCCCCCCAAAAGAATCGCATTCCAAAGGCCGCGCCTTTGGTGGGGTCCAGGGGCAAAGCCCCTGGTCGGGATCCGGGGCGAAGCCCCGCCCTTCCCGCCCCGGCCGCCCGTGATATAAGCCCCTCGATGGAACAGATTCGCACCCTCGCCCGCCCGCCCCTGGCCGCATTTTGCGCCCTGGTCCTGTTGTTCCCCATCCTCGCCGGATGCGGCTCCAAGGACGAGGAACTCGCCGATACCGGCCCCGTTGCGCCAGTCGAGGTGCTCTACAACAACGGCCTCGACGCGTTGAACGCCCGCCGGTTCGCCTCCGCTGGCGATCAGTTCAGCTCCGTGGAGCAGAACTATCCCTATTCAAGCTGGGCGGTGAACGCGCAGATCATGCAGGCCTATTCCCTGTATCTGCAAAACAAATACACCGATGCCCTGGGGACCCTGGACCGCTTCATTCAGTTGCACCCGGCGCATCGCGATATATCCTATGCCTATTACCTGCGGGCGCTCTGTTATTACGAGCAGATCGCCGACGTCCAACGCGACCAGCGCGGCACCGAACAGGCGATGAACGCGCTTCAGGAAGTCATCAATCGCTATCCCGAAAGCGCCTTCGCCCGCGATGCTCGTCTGAAGATCGACCTGTGCCGCGACCATCTCGCCGGCAAGGAGATGGAAATCGGCCGCTGGTATCAGAACCAGCGCATGTATCAGGCCGCGGTCGGGCGCTTCCAGCGTGTGGTCGACGATTTCCAGACCACCAACCATGTCCCGGAAGCCCTCCACCGGTTGACCGAAATCTACCTGCAACTTGGCCTGAAAGATCAGGCGCGATCCGCCGCCGCCGTGCTGGGTCACAACTACCCCGGCAGCGAGTGGTATGAAGACAGCTACGCCCAACTCGTCGACGACGGCGTGGTTCGCGCGCCGCGCGCGGGTGATTCCCCAGGCATGCTGACCCGCGCCTGGCGTTCGATTTTCTGAGCCGTACGGGCGCGAGGGCAAAATGCTCACCGCGCTGTCGATCCGCGATGTCGTTCTGATCGAACGGCTGGACCTGTCCTTCGCGACCGGCCTGACGGTACTGACCGGGGAGACCGGGGCCGGCAAATCGATCCTGCTGGACAGTCTGGGCCTCGCTTTGGGTGCCCGCGCCGAAGCCGGACTGGTGCGAAGCGGTGCCGAACACGCCTCGGTCACCGCCTGTTTTTCACCGACCGCCGATCATCCCGCGCTGGAACTGCTGCACGAACAGGGCCTGGATACCGAAGGCGAGATCGTGCTGCGCCGCATGCTGACCCGCGACGGTCGGTCGCGTGCGTTCGTCAACGACCAACCCGTCGGTGTCGGCATGCTGCGTCGGGTCGGTGCGCTGCTGGTGGAAGTGCAGGGCCAGCACGAACAGATGGGATTGGCCGATCCGGCCAGCCATGCCGGATTCCTCGATGCCTATGGCGTGAAGCCAGAATTGCGCCGCACGGTGACGGCAGCGTGGCGAGGCTGGCGGCTGGCGTTGGACCGATTGGAATCCGCCCGTGCCGCGATCGAAACCGCCCGCCGTGACGAGGAATGGTTGCGCCACGCGGTCGACGAACTGGCCAAATTGTCGCCGCGGGACGACGAAGAAGACCAACTCGCCGCCGAACGTCAGCGGCTGCAGCAGGGCGAGCGACGGGCCGAGGCAATATCGTCGGCGCTGGCCGAACTGGCGTCCCGGGATCGCCGCAGCCCCGGCCCCGCCGCGGCGCTGCGTTCAGCATCCCGCGCACTGCAACGCCTGGTGCCGCCGGGACAGGACGAGGCCACCAACCCCGCCGGCCCGGCCATGGCGGCGCTGGAACGGGCAGAAGAAGCCCTGGCCGAGGCGGAAACCCTGCTGACCCGGCTGGCGGCGGAGGCGGATGTCGATCCTCGGCTGCTGGAACAGGCGGAGGAGCGGTTGTTCGCGCTGCGCGCGGCGGCCCGCAAGCATTCCGTGCAAGTCAGCGAATTGCCCATCCTGTTGGATACATTGGCCGCGCGCCTCGCCACCCTTGAAACCGGCGAGGCCGAACTGGTCGGGCTGGAGTTGGCGGCGCAGGAGACCCGGGCGCGGTATGTCGCGGCGGCGGAGGCGCTCAGCCAGGCGCGCCGGACCGCGGCCGAACGCCTGGCCGCGGTCGTGGCCGTGGAATTGCCGCCGCTGCGCCTGGACAAGGCCCGCTTCTTCGCCGAGGTCGCGCCCCTGCCGGAAACCGCCTGGGCCGGCGGCGGCATGGACGCAATTCGGTTCCTGATCGCCACCAATCCGGGGCAGGAGCCGGGACCGCTGGCCCGGATTGCCTCGGGCGGGGAGTTGTCGCGGCTGATGCTGGCGATGAAGGTCGTGCTGTCGGCCGGCTCGACCGTGCCGACCATGGTATTCGACGAAGTGGATTCCGGGATCGGCGGCGCCACCGCCGCATCGGTGGGCGAGCGGCTGGCGCGGGTGGCCGAACGGGTGCAGGTGCTGGTGGTGACCCATAGCCCGCAGGTCGCGGCACGCGGGGCGGCGCATCTGCGGGTGGCGAAGGCGGCCTCGGCCGATCGGGCCGCCACCACCGTGGACCTGCTGTCCCCCATTGCGCGCCGGGAGGAAATCGCCCGCATGCTGGCCGGGGAGACCATCACCGAAGCCGCCCGGGCGGCGGCGGACGAGTTGCTGGGAGGGTTGGGATGACGGATGCCGGGCCAGCGGGGCCGACACGGGAAGCGATCCAGGACATGATCCTGACGGGGCAGCCGATCCCGGATGCCTGGATCCCGGAGATTGCCGAATTGCGGCTGGAACGGATCCCGCTGACCGATCTGCGGCCGCTGGTGCGGCTGACCTCCTTGCGCGGGCTGTTCCTGAACCGCACACCGGTCACCGATGCGACGCCTTTGGCCGAATTGGTCGGATTGCGGGTGCTGTCGTTGAAGCTGACCCGGGTTGTCGATATCGGCGCGCTGGCGCATCTGACCGAGCTGACCAGCCTGATCCTGTCGCTGACGCCGGTGGCCGATGTGTGGGCTCTGGCCGGATTGCACCGGTTGGAGAGCCTGTATCTGACCGGCGCACCCATCAGCGACCTGTCGCCTCTGGCCGGCCTGGTAGGGTTGGAGCGGTTGGACCTGGGTGGCACCGATGTCGTGGACCTGGCGCCGATCGCGGGGCTGACCCGGCTGCGCAGCCTGGAACTGGCCAGCACCAAGGTCGCTGATATCGCACCGCTGGCAGGTCTGACGGCGCTGGAATTCCTGGACCTGGGCGACACGCGGGTAAGCGACCTGTCGCCGCTGGCGGGGTTGGGGCGGCTGCGTCGGCTGGATGCGCGCGGCGCCCGGGTTGGGGATGTGTCGATGCTGCCGGCCGGGTGTGAGATGGTGTCGGCGGCGAGTTTCCGGCGGTTGCGACGGGCTGGGCGGATGGAGAATCCGCCGGCTCCGTGAGAGCGATGCCGACCATCGGTCCGTTCGGACACGTCACGTTCGACTACCTGAAGCAGATCGGCATGAATGTCAGGTGGCAGGAGATGGACTGGAACACCCTGGCGCAACGGTGCAACAAGACGGAACCCGTCGAAACGGGCGGCTGGTCCATCTTCCATAACTGGTGGCCACCTTCGTCGTAATCCGCGGCAGTTCCATCGTAAACCCCGCCATCAGCAACGTCGTGCGCGGCATGGGGGCAAAAGGCTGGGCCGGTTCGTTCACCAACCAAAAGCTCGAAGCCTTGGCGGCGGAATGGACGCAGGTGCCAGGTGCCAGGTGCCAGGTGCCAGGTAACGATGATCGCATTCGGGTCGCACGCGCGATCCACCAGGAAGCGATGGACACCGTGCCCGCCGTTGCACTCGGTCGGTTTTTCATCCTCACAGCGCATCGAAAAGGCTTGACGGGACTGCTGGAAAGCACGTCTCCTTATCCTTGGAACATCCGCTGGAGTTGATCGAACCATGAAATTATCGACCTCAGCCCTCTTGCTCGGCCTTGTCGCCATGCCTGGCATTGTCCAGGCGGAAGGGCCGGGCAGCTATACGGCACGCGGCGGCAATTATTCCGGGTCGGTCGTGCTGACGCAGACCGGCGCGGGCACCTGGCACGTGTCCTGGAACATCGAGGGCGATCGTTACGACGGAACCGGCATCGGGGACGGCAAGACCCTCGCGTTCAGCTTTTCAGGCAAGAACGGCAGCGGCACCGCATTGTATCGCGCCAACGGTTCCGGTGGTTATTCCGGAATCTGGGCCTATCGCAACGACCGGAAGACCGGCAACGAAACCTGGATCCCCCGATGAGCACCGAACCCGGCCTGTTCGAGATCATGCGGTCGACGCGTTCCATGCGTCGGCTGAAGCCCGATCCCGTCCCCGATGACCTGATCCGCCAGGTGCTGGACGCGGGCGTGTGCGCCGCGAATGGCGGGAACATGCAGAACTGGCGGTTCCTGGTCGTGCAGGACCAAGCCGTGAAGGCCACGGTCGGCGCGCTGTACAAGCGAGCCTGGGACGAACAGGTCGGCCCCAAGTATCGCGCCGGCGGACCCGCCCCAGGAATGACCGCGGAACGGTTCGCCCGCATGCTGGAAGCAGCACAACATCTGGCGGACCATTTCCATGAAGCGCCGGTCTGGATCGTCCCCTGCGCATCATCGGCAACCCACGGCCGGACGGCGGGATCGTCGGTGTACCCGGCCGTGCAGAACATGCTGCTGGCGGCCCGCGCCCTGGGGCTGGGCGCGACCCTGACCACACTTTACCTGGCTTTCGAGCAAGAGGCCGAAGCGGCCCTGGGCCTGCCGGAGGGCGTGCATTCCTATGCGATCCTGCCGATCGGCTATCCCATGGGCAAGTTCGGACCGGTGCGGCGGACGGCGTTGGAACAGGTGGTGTATCGAGACAAATGGGGCCAGGCCTGGGGCGGATAAGTCTCGGCGCCCCGCCCCGGGGACAATCCGGCGGCTACACCCGCCGGATGTTCCAGAAATACGGCCCCGTCGCCTCGATCATTCCTGTCAAATTTCTCCGGGTCGCCGTCCTGATCTGAAACGTTCCCAACGGCACGCTCGGCGCCTGATCGAACGCGCGCGCCTGCACCTTGTCGGCCAGCGCGTTCTGTTCGGCCTCCGTCGGGGCGAACAGCCATTCGCGGGTCAACTCTTCCATCACGTCGTCCTTGTACCAGCCAAACCAGCCGGTAAGGCCGAGCCCGCGGATTTGGGAGTGCTCGACGGGGGTAAAGCGGATGGTGGACGGGCCCCAGGTGTGCAGCATCGACCAGCCGCCTTTTTCCACCGGCTCGCGGGAGACGCGACGCTGCGCCACCGTGCCCCAGTCGGTCGCCACCATTTCGACGTTGATGCCGATCTTCTTCAAGACGTCGTAAGTCACGTCGCCCAAGGGGCCGATCGAGACGACATCGATCGGATTCAGCAGGATCGCCTTTTCCCCCTTGTAGCCGGATGCTTTCAGGATCGCGCGCGCCTTGTCGAGATCTCCCTGCATGGCATCATTGCCAAGCTCTCGCCCGAACTTCGTGCCACAGGGAAACATCGATTTGCAGGCGAAATAGGCGGACGTATCGCCCGCGGTAACGGCGGCCATGTAGTCGTTCTGGTTCACCGCCATCATCACCGCACGGCGGACATCCACGTTGTTGAACGGCGGATGCAGGTGATTGAAGCGCATCACGGCGTTGTACCCGGTGGGATTGGCCAGGCCGAAATTGATCTCCGGATTGCGCCGCAGCAGCGGCACCAGGTCCGCCTGCACATGCTCATACCAGTCGATTTCACCCGATTGCAGCGCCGCGGCGGCGGTGGCGGCATCCGGGATCGTGTGCCACTCGACCCGGTCGAAATGAGCGACCTTGCCGCCTGACATCCAATCCGCGGGCTCCTGCCGCGGCACATAGTCGGGATTGCGCGCGTAGGCGGCGAGGGCGCCAACCACGAACTCGTCGCGCAGGAAGCGATAGGGGCCAGACCCGGTGGTGTCCGCGATCTGCTTGAACGGGTCGGTCTTGGCGACGTGCTCCGGCATGATGAAGGCGACCGAGGCACCGCCGCGGGCAATCGCGTTGATGAAGATGGGGATCGGGCGCTTGAGGGTGATCTTGACCGTCTTGTCGTCCTGGACGCCCCATTCATCGACGTACTGGCCGATCGTCTGGCCGATGGTTTCCCGCGCCGCCCAGCGTTTCAGGCTGGGAGCGGCGTCCTGGGCACGCACCGGTTCGCCGTTGTGGAATTTCAGGCCGTCCCGCAGCTTGATCAGGTAGGTACGGCCGTCGTCGGAAACGGTGTAGCCCTCGGCCATTTGCGGCTTGGCTTCGAACTTGCCGTTGACGCCGAACAGCAGGTCGTAGATCGCCCAGCCGTGATTCACGGTCGACTGGGATGTGGTAAAAATCGGATCGAGCAAGGTCAGGCTGGCCTGTGGCACGAAACGTAGGGTGCGCGTACGGACCGGCTGGCCGATGGCAAATTTGGTCGGGATCGTGGAGGCGGCGGCAAGGGCCAACAGGTCGCGGCGGCGCATATGTCTTCTCCCGAGCTTGGCGATCTGAGCGTCGCCGTTGGTTGGGATCAGGCTGCCGCTAAAGGTGGGGGCGTGCAACCGGGGTGGCGGCTATGCCTCCACCCGCACATAGGCGAAATCGCCGGGCTTGTTGTCGATACCGATGCGTGGCGGCGCGATCCAGCCGGCATAGACGCCGGGTTGCGCGGACGGGGCCATCAGGCTGGCGATGAACAGGTTGTCATCGGCCGAGGGTAGCATCCGGTGATAGCGGGCGGCCCATTCCGCCTCGGTCAGAAGATGTCCGTCGGTGTCGGCGTGGACGGCGGCGAATTCGCCGATGCGGCGGTTGAACGCGACATGCGGCAGGGTCAGGCGGAAGGCGATGCCGGCGCGTTCCAGCACGCGGTTCCAGCGGGCGATGCCGGCTTCGGTGTCCTCCACATAGTCGTCCCGCAGGCGCATGTTCAGGGCGGACAGAGCGGGCACGTCTTCCTTGACGATGGCGCCGTCGCGCAGGCGCAGCACGGGATAGGTCGAGGACAGCAACTGGTGATCGTCGGTCAGTTTGTCTTCCCGGTAACGACCCTTGATGCCGGCATTGAAGGCGTTCGCGGCGTTGGTGCTGATTTCGTTGCCGAACAGGTCCAGGGTCAGCGAGAAGTGCAGATTGGCCTTTTTCTGGATGGTCGGCAGGTCGATGACGCCGAGCGCCCGGATACGTTCGATGTCGTGGGGGTCTTCGATGTTGGCGGCCTTCATCGCCTCACACGTTTTTTGGATGACGCGTTGGACGCCGGTTTCGCCGACGAACATGTGATGGGCTTCCTCGGTCAGCATGAAGCGGCAGGTGCGCGACAGCGGGTCGAAGCCGGATTGCGCCAGGGCGGCGAGCTGCATCTTGCCGTCCCGGTCAGTAAAGAAAGTAAACATGAAGAAGGACAGCCAGTCGGGCGTGCGTTCATTGAAGGCGCCGAGCATGCGGGGGGTATCCTGGTCGCCGGAGCGGCGGCGGAGGAGGTCTTCGGCTTCCTCTCGTCCGTCTCGGCCGAAGTATTTCTGTAGTAGATAGACCATCGCCCAGAGATGGCGGCCTTCTTCCACATTCACCTGGAACAGGTTTCGCATGTCGTATTGGGATGGCGCGGTGGCGCCGAGGTGACGTTGCTGCTCGACCGAGGCCGGTTCGGTGTCGCCCTGGATGACCAGCAGGCGGCGGAGCATGGCGCGGTATTCGCCGGGGACGTCCTGCCAGGCGGGCTCGCCCTTGTGGGCGCCGAACGGGATGGTGCGGCCTTCGACCTGGGGGGCGAGCAGGACACCCCAGCGGTATTCCGGCATGCGGACGAAGTCGAACTTGGCCCAGCCCTCACTGCCGACGCCGACGGCGGTGCGGAGGTAGACGAGGTTGTCCTGGAAGCCTTCGGGCCCCATCTGCTTCCACCAGTCGATGTAGCCGGGATGCCAGGTTTCCAGGGCCTTGCGCACGCGCAGATCGTCCGCGAGCCCGACATTGTTGGGGATGAGACCATCATAGTCGATCGCGGCGGAGTCTGGCATGGCGGTGGCCTTTTGGGTGGGTGGGGGGGAGTATAGCGGATTGGGGTCTGGGGACGAAGGGATTGCGTGTCCCGACCGCGCGATGATAGCTTTCACTCATGCTGATCACCCCCGAACAAATTCGTGCTGCCCGTGCCTTACTGCGTCTCGACCAGACTTCGCTGGCCCAGTACGCGGGGATCTCCGTTGTCACCCTGCGGCGGTTGGAGGAGCAACACGGCCTTTCCAAAGTGGCGCCCGCGACCGTGGAGCAGGTGCGCCTTGCGCTTGAAAGGGCCGGGGCCGAATTCATCGATCGCGGGGTCAGGCGCGGCGGTCCCTCGCCCGAGGAAATCCACGCGATCAAGCAGGACATCGACCGGATCGTGGCCCGCGGTGCGGCGTGGATGGCGCATTGCCCGCCATTGACCGACGACGAGTTGTACGACGAGAACGGGCTTTGACGGCGATCGTGATTGATACCTCCGCGATAGTCGCAATCCTGCGGGACGAACCGGAGAAGGATCGTTTCGTTGATGCGATATTGGCGGCCAGCCCGCGGTTAATGTCCGCGGTCAGTTTGCAGGAAGCAGGGATGGTCATCGCGGGACGGTATGGCGACGAAGCGGTGTGGGAGCCTCTCGACGCGCTACTGGCACGTTTGGACGTGGAAATTATCGCCCATGACGCGACGGTTGCGCGCATTGCGCGGGTGGCGTTTCTCCGCTTTGGTAAAGGTCGCCACCCGTCCCGGTTGAATTTCGGCGATTGCGCGTCCTATGCACTGGCCAAGGCCTATGCTGCTCCGCTGCTTTTCAAGGGTGAGGATTTTGTGCACACCGATATCGCGTCCGTGATTGCCGGGGGATGATCCAGGGAGACGGTCTGATCTTGAACCTAAAAACGGTCCCGGAATAAATATCTGAGATCGCGGATCTCTGACTTTACTTAAATCTGGTGCAGACCGATCGACGCATCTGGGGCGGTGTGCCAAAAATTCCCAACATGCGGAAACCAGTAGCGTGGGACGCCTACCGCTTCTGTGGGTACGGACGGCTACATACACACCCCCCCTCAAACCCGCCGCCAATCAAACTCCGGCCGCTGCCCACTCCCATACCGCTTCAAAGACCCAGCCTCCCCCACCGCGTTCGGGCGCTGGAAAATCCAGTTCTGCCACGCCGTCAAACGCCCGAAAATCCGAGTCTCCATCGTCTCCGGCCCAGGCACCCGCAAATTCGCCTCCAACCCCGTCAGCGCATCGGCCGAGAAAGACGTTCTTTCTTCCAATAACAACCGCACCTCATCATCCCAATCCACCGCGTCATAGGCGAAGCTGACCAGGCCCATCGCTTCGGCCGCATCCGCCGACAGAGCCTCCCCAATCCGCCCCAAAGCCAGATCGACGCTCTCAACCTCCCCCAAAAATCGCGTTTGCAAGCGGGTCAGCCCATTCCCCATCGGATAGGCACCGAAATTCAGCGCTGACAGAGTCAACGCCGCCGCAACCTCTCCTGCCGCGGCGCCATCGCGCATCAACGACCGATCGGCCGCGAAGACCAACTCGCACAGGCTGCCGGCGAAACAACTCCCCGGCTCGATCAGCGCCACAAGACTGCGAGACGTCATGTCGATCCGCTTGAACACGCGCTTCATCAGATGCCGGATTTCGCGCACCAGCCAGTCATCCCGATGCGCCTCCAACAGAGCATCCACCGCGAGCACCAAAGCCGGATCGCCCACCGTCCGAAACACGAGCACGCCCAATTCCGGCTCGTTCAACCGCAGATGCAGGATCGCGTCATCCAGCGCGCGCGCCATCGCCAGCGGCCAGAACCCCGCCCCCGCCGCATGCAGGCCAGCCAGGTCCGCGGGCACCGAGTCTGGCCCCGAAACCGTGATCGTCGCCACCCGTTCGGTTCGAGACCACGCCACCGTCACATACGGATAAGTCACCCCATCATCGGCAATCGTCCGCGCCAACGGGGTCAGCTCGACACCCACCGCCGCCCCACGCACACGATCCGACCCCGCTTCCATCGTCTGCGCCCGAGCCTGCACCGCAGCCTCCCACGCAGACGGCGGCACGACCTCATCCACCAGCCGCCATTCCACCGCGCGCGCGCCACGCACGCCTTCTTCCGTCGTGCAGAACATGTCGGCCCGATCCCGCCGCACCCGACGCTTGTCGGTCAGCCGAGTCACCCCCCCCGTCCCCGGCAGCACCGCCAGCAGGGGCAATTCCGGTAAAGAAACGGTGGAACGACGGTCGTCGATCAGCATGATATGATCCGCCGTCAGCGCCAGTTCATAGCCTCCGCCCGCCGCCGTCCCGCTGATCGCCGCCAAATAACGCTGGCCGGAACAGGCGCTGGCATCCTCGATCGCCATGCGGGTTTCGTTGGTGAACTTGCAGAAATTCACCTTGTGACCATGAGTCGCCATCGCCAGCATGCGGATATTGGCGCCGGCGCAGAACACGTTCTCCTTCGCCGATCGCAGGATGACGCAGCGAATTTCCGGATGCTCGAACCGCAGGCGCTGCACCGCGTCGGCCAGTTCGATATCGACGCCCAGGTCGTAGGAATTCAGCTTCAACTCATAATCGCCGATCAACCCGGCGGAGGCATCGACATCCATCCACAACGTCGCGATCGGACCATCGAAACTCAACCGCCAATGCCGATACTTGGACGGGTCGGTCTGGAAATCGATCATGCGCGGATCTCCTCGGCGCGATCCAGGATGAAGGAAGTGATGGCGGACAGGGTCGGCATAGCAGCCTCCAGATGCGGGGCGTGGCGCGCCCCCGGGATCAGACGGGTTTCGGCCGCCACGCGCACATGGTCGTGCACGGCGCGCAGTTGCGCCTCCGTGCCGTAGGGGTCGTCTTCGCCTTGCAATGCCAGCATCGGAACGGTGATCCGAGACAGATACGAGCAGATGTCGAAATCACGGAACGCGGGGTCCAGCCAGGCCCCGCTCCACCCATGAAACGCGTTGTCCACGTCGCGATGATACCGGCCCAGACGAGCCCGCAAATCGCCGGTCGCATAGGTCGCGGAAATCCGTTCGATCGCGGCAAGATTCATCAGTTCGACAAAGAAATGCGCCGCCAACGTCACCACCCCCAGCAAACGAGGATCGCGCGTGCCCCCGGCATGGATCGCCGCGATGGACCCACCGTCAGAATGCCCGACAAGTACCGCCCGCCCGATCCCAGCCAAGTCCAAAACCTGCGGCAGCACGACCAAAGCCTCCTCATGCATATACGTCATCGGCCAGGGCAGAGGCGCCGGGTCGGATTGGCCATAGCCGAAACGAGAATAGGAAAACACGCCCCATTCCGTCATCGCCGCCAGCCGCTCCGGCACATCGCGCCAGAGATCGATGCAGCCCAGGCCTTCATGCAACAGGACCAGGGTCGGCGCCTGGTCGGGCCGCCTGCCCCACCAGGCGGTTTCCAGCCGACGCCCGTCCAGACTGATGTCACCACGTCGCAGGGTCAGACCTCCCGCAGGCGGAAGCGTTGGATCTTGCCGGTGGCGGTCTTCGGCAGCGATTCGGCAAACTCCACCCAGCGCGGGTATTTCCAGACGCCGATCTGGTCCTTCACGTGCTGCTGCAATTCCACCGCCAAAGCATCCGGGTCGGAAACGACCTCCCGCAACACCACAAACGCTTTCGGCTTGGTCAGCCCGTCCCGGTCCTGCTTGCCGATCACCGCCGATTCCAGCACCGCGGGATGAGAAATCAGGGCTTCCTCGACCTCAAACGGAGAAACCCAGACGCCGCTGACTTTCAGCATCTCATCGCTGCGGCCGCGGAAGCGGTAATAGCCTTCCTCGTCGCGCGTGTAGGTGTCGCCGGTATAGGTCCACTCGCCGCGAAACGTTCTGCGGCTTTTGTCGCGCTGGTTCCAGTAACCGTCCGCGGCGCTGGGACCTTTGACGATCAGCTCGCCTTCCTCCCCATGCGGCACGACGCGGTCGTGCTCGTCTACCACCCGCGCTTCGTAGCCAGGAACCGGTTTGCCGCTGGTGCCGTAACGCACGTCGTCGGGGCGGTTGCTGATGAAGATGTGCAGCATCTCGGTGGACCCGATGCCGTCCAGGATGTCCACGCCCACCAGCGCGTGCCAGCGGCGGCCGATATCGGCGGGCAACGCCTCCCCGGCGGAAATGCAGCGCCGCAGTCGGTTGGAGCCCGCCCCGGGACGGATCATCGGATTGGCCAGCAGGCCGGCGTATAATGTCGGCACGCCGCCGAAGATGGTGGGATTGTGCCGCTCCATCGTCGCCAGCACCGCGTCCGGGGTCGGGCGGTCCGGCAGGAACACCGTCGATGCCCCCACCGCCATCGGGAAGGTCAAGCTGTTGCCCAGCCCATAGGCGTGGAAGGCTTTGGCCGCGGAAAAGACGACGTCGTCGGGCCGGATGCCCAGCACGCCGGCGCCATAGGTCTCGGCCGTGTAGCGCAGGCTGGCATGGACATGGCGCACCCCCTTGGGCGCCCCCGTCGAGCCGGACGAATAGAGCCAGAACGCCGTTTCATCGGGCGAGGCCGGCGCCGTCGCGGTCTCCGGATC
>CAMATI010000158.1 GCA_945861095.1 Asaia bogorensis
TGCGCGGCCTGTGGCGGCATCCTGGTGGCGCTGAGCGGGCGCCGGCCGCGCGAGTTGGTGCGGACCTGTCTGGCGCACCGGGGGCGATGGACCGGCTGGAAGTCGGGGGGTGGCGCCAATGGCTGACGGGACCGGGTTTCCGCCGACCATGCCCGCCGTCGCCGAGGTGGAGGCGCTGCGCCTCGAATTGGTGGATGCCGGTTATCGGCCGGTGGAGATCATCAACTGGAACGCCGACCACCCCAGCGCCGGCAAGGCGCCCTTGCGCGGTGGCTGGCAGCACGGTGGCGAGTTGGGCCCAGTTGACCGCCGCGCCCTGAACACCGGCATCTTGTGCGACGGCTTGCGCGCGATCGACATCGACATCGACAACCCCACCGTCGGCGCCGCGGTGCGCCGCCGGGCAATGGAGATTTTGGGCGAAGCGCCGATGCGCTGCCGCGACAACTCGCCGCGCGTCCTGGTCCTCTATCGCGCCGCCGAGGGGTCGCCCGGCAAGCGCGTGGTGACAAGCAGGGCGTTTGGCAAGGTCGAGGTGTTGGGCAAGGGGCAACAGTTTGTCGCCTATGGGATCCACCACACCGGGGCCGCCCTACGCTGGATGCCGGAGGGACCGTCGGCATGGGCGGCCGACTCTCTGCCTGCCGTTTCGGAAGATCATATCACCGAGTTCTTGACCGAGGCCGGGGCGATCATCGGCGCCAAGGCGCCCACCGACCACGGCGCCGATCCTGACCGCCAGCCCTCGACGATGGGGCAGCGTGGCGAACTGCTCGAAGTGCTGGCCGGCGTGCATGTCATCCCCAACGAAGGCCCGGCCGACTGGGAAGGCTGGAACCGGGTGGGCATGGCGATATGGGCGGCAACGGCTGGGTGCGAGGCTGGCCGCGACGCCTGGCACGCATGGTCGAAGCGACACCCCGATTATGACGCCGCCGCGACCGATGCGCGGTGGCTGCACTACCCGGCACACCCCCCGACGACGATTGGCGCTGGGACGCTGTTTACGATGGCCCGCGACCACGGCTGGCGACGGGACAAACCCGGCACGGCAGATGAGCCGAAGCAAAGCCGCCCCGCCTCAAGCCTGACGATCATCAACCCTGCGTCACTGGCCGGCACCCAGCCGCCCGCGCGGGAATGGATAGTGCCCGGCTGGCTGCCGGTGGGGGCTGTGACGCTGTGCTATGGCGACGGCGGCACCGGCAAGACACTGATGGCGCAACAGTTGATGACATCATGCGCGACGGGTGGCCACTGGATCGGGCTGGACGTGCTGCGCTGCCGATCCGTCGCGCTGTTCTGCGAGGATGATGAACACGAACTACACCGTCGGCAGACCGCGATCTGCGATGGCTACGGGCTACGCCTCGATGATCTGGCCGACATGGGCTGGGCATCCGGCACCGGGCAAGACAACCTGCTTGTGACGTTCGACCACGACGGCAAGGTGCAGCCGACAAAACGCTTTGATGATCTGATGCGGGCCGCACGCGACCACGCCGCCCGCCTGATCGTCGTCGACACGGCGGCAGATACGTTCGGCGGAAATGAGAACGACCGGCAACAGGTTCGCCAGTATGTCGGGCACATTCTCGGCAAGCTGGCGCTGGAACTTGGCGCGGCCGTGCTGGTGAACGCGCACCCGAGCCGCACCGGGCTTACCTCTGGCGACCTCGACGGCGGTTCAACCGGGTGGAGCAACTCGGCGCGGAGCCGGTGGAGCCTTGCGCGACCGAAGGGCGACGACGTGCCGCTAGATACGCCTGACCGCGTATTGACCCGGCGTAAATCGAACTATGCCAGCATCGGCGAGGAAATCCGGTTGCGCTGGCAATCTGGTGTTTTCGTTGCCGCTGGTGACGCTCACAAGTCCAGTGGCGGACCGTTGCGGCAAGCGCACGCCGAGGCCGTCTTTTTGACCCTTCTGGATCGCTGCACCGCAAGCGGCGTGCATGTCGCGTTCTCCCGCAACGCCATGAACTACGCGCCCAAGGTGTTCGCCGCCCGCCCCGACCGTGGCGACCTGACACGGGCCGAACTGGACGGCGCCATGCAGCGCCTGATGGCCGACAACCGGATCAGGCTGGAGGAATACGGCAGGCCCGGCGACCCTCGGCAACGGCTGGCACGAGGCACCCCGACGCCCGGAACCGAGGCCGCAGCATGAGTTTCGTTGCTGCGGCGGTAGGTAATAACCCCTTGTAATCATTGGTGCGGCGGTTCTGCGGCGCTGTCGTGCGGCGGTTGCGGTGGTGTGCCCGTAAGTTATTGAAATCATTGGTGCGGCGGTGGTGCGGCAGTTTGCGGTGCTCTCTCCCCCATACCCCCTCCGCATTGCGCGCCTCTGCGAGTCGGCGCGCATGCGTAACAATGGCGCGGCAACGGCTGCCCGCCTCCCCCACGTCGCCCCGAACGATGCAGATGGCGTTCCTGCGCAACTCACACGGCGGGCTGTCCAGCAAGCGGGGCTGTCGCATGAAGGAAACGAAGCTGCGCCGCTGATCCTGCGGCAAACGGCGGACGCTCCCCATTTCGAGGAGTTGGCGGCCACAAGTTTCTGGCATGCTTTGATAAACAGCAAGGCAGGTTATGATACGAAACAGCTGGAACTTCGGGTGAGCCATTCATCGCATCCGATGACGTACCGATGCGCACGATCGGCCCCATGAACCCGCACTTTGAGGACAACAAATGCTCGGACCGACATCTGTGTTCCGTAGCGATCTGCCTTTGGACGCCAAGCTCGACCGTGCGCGGACCGAGTTGCTGGACCCGTCTGCCCGCAACCGACTGCTGAACGTCCCGCGCTCCTCCAAGACGGCCAAAACTATCGAGATCGTTGACGAGCATTCCGAGGAGATATTCCGCCTGCTCGTTCGCGACGGCCGGAGCTTTACCTTCGTCCCCGGGCGCGAGAAGGCGAGCACCGATGCCACTTCCGCGGCCGGCCAGGACGACGACGACGATAGCATGACAGAGCGGCCGCAACTGGAGGAGGACGAGAAGGTCGATGACCGCGGTTTCGCCCAGCGGCATTCCGATACCAGGCTACAGACGCGGATGACCTCCAATGGTCTGCAAAAGCGGCTGCTCGACCTGTACAACGACGCCAGAACGACCGAGGAGGAACAGGGCGTCAACATCCTCTTCCTCGCGCTGGGCACGTTGAAGTGGATCGACCCGAAGAACGCCAACATCCGGTATGCGCCGCTGCTCCTGGTGCCCGTCACACTCGAACGCGGGTCGGCCGGGGAGCGCTTCAAGCTGAAGGCGCGCCAAGAGGATTTTGCCTCCAACCTATCCCTCGAAGCCTATCTCGACCGCGAGCATGCGCTGAAGTTGCCGGGATTCGAGGCCACCGACGAGTTCAGCCTCCCGCACTACATGCGGGCGGTCGTCGAAACCGTTGCGAACAAAAGCGACTGGGAGGTTCGACCGAACGACATCATTCTAGGCTTCTTCTCGTTCGCCAAGTTCCTGATGTACCGCGACCTCGACCCCGGAACTTGGCCGCCCGAGGCCAGGATCACCAACCAGCCGCTGGTGCGCGCGCTGCTCACGACGGGCTTTGTGCCAACCCAAGAATTGGTGCCGAAGGGCGCGCGCATCGACGACCACATCCAGCCGGCCGCGATGACCCACATCGTGGATTGCGACAGTTCGCAGACCCTGGCGGTGCACGACGTCCGATCCGGCCGGGATCTGGTCATCCAGGGCCCGCCCGGCACCGGCAAGTCGCAGACAATCGCCAACATCATCGCCGCGGCCGTCGCGGACGGAAAATCCGTGCTGTTCGTCGCTGAGAAGATGGCCGCGCTCGACGTGGTCAAGCGGCGGTTGGACAAGGCAGGCGTCGGCGATGCCTGTCTCGAGCTGCATAGCAACAAGGTTAGCAAGCGCGCCGTGCTGGACGAGTTGCGGCGCACCTGGGAGCTGGGATCGCCGACGGGCGACCTGTCAGGCGCCCTGCTGCGCCGCCTGACCGAGGCGCGCGACCATCTGAACGCGCATGCCGACCGCATGCACCGCCAGCACCCGCAGGCCGAGCTCATCCCCTACTAGGTATTCGGCCAGCTGGTCCGGCTGCGACGCGCCGGGCAGAGGCCTACCGACTTCTCCCTGGACAAAGCGGCCCACTGGTCGACGGACGACAGGGAGCGGCTAGCCGACCTGTTGGCGGAGTTGGCCGAGCGAGTCACGGAAATCGGCCGCCCCGACGAACATCCTTGGTGCGGCATCGGGCTTGAGGTCGTCATCCCGACGATGATCGACCGGCTGGTGCCGCGCCTTGGCGAACTGGGCCGCGCTCTGGCCAATTGGCGCGCGTCCGAAGGTGCCCTTGCCTGCTCCGTTGAGATGCCGACGGCGGGATCGTTCGCCGAGGCGCGGGCGGCTCAGGTGCTGGCCCGCCGGGTGGGGTCGGCGCCTTCACTTGATGCCGCGGCGCTGAGTCACACCGTGTGGCTGATCGACAGCCACGAGATCGGCCGTCTGCTCGAAGCCGGCCACGCCTGCAACCGCGGCAAGCAGAGGCTGGCCACCCTGGTGCGCGAAGCCGCCCTGGACACCGAGATTGAGCCCATCGTGACATCCCTCGTCGCGTTACCTCCGAGTTTTAGTGCCGCGGCGTTCCAGCGCGTGCATGACTTGGAGGCGTTGCTGCCGCGACTTTTCGCCGAGGTTGCGAGGTTGGCCAGTGAGCTGGGTGTCACCGGTGGCGCCGACAGCCTGGTTGCCATCGAGCAGATGTGCACGCTCGCCGAGCGCGTCGCCGCCGCGCCGGATGCCAGCCCCGAGGCCTTTGCCGCCGCGGTGTGGGAACGCGGCGTCGAGCAAGCCGATGACCTTGCCCAGGCAGTGGCGACGCTGGAGGACGCGCGACGCGAGATCGGCGCCCAAGTGACGGAACAGGCCTGGACCACCGATCTGGCCGGCGTGCGACAGGCGCTTGCGGCACACACGGGATTCCTCCGCAAGCTCAACGCGGACTGGCGCCGCTCCATGGCGGTAGCGCGGATTGTCTTGCGTGACCATGCCGCACCCATGCCCGTGATTCTCGCACGGTTGGAGATGCTGATGAAGGGTCAGGCGGCGATGCGTGCCGTGGCCGAGGGCGACGTGTTCGGCCGCGCCGCCTTCGCCGGGGACTGGCGCGGCGAACGAACCGCCTCCGCTCCACTGCTTGCGCTCGTCGCATGGATGCGGACGCTGCGCGGACTCGGAGCCGAGCCGCGGTTGATCGCCGCCCGGCTTCACGATCGCCCCGCGATGGGTCACCGTTCCGTCGCCGTGCGGCAGCTCACGGGCGCGGCCGCACCGCTGCTAGCCGAACTGTGGACGGACTTAGACAACACTGCCTCCGCAGCCTTCGATGACGCGCCGGCAGCTGATCGCGCCTCGCTGGCTGGGCTCGCCAGATGGCTCGCTCCAATTGCGATTGCGGACTCGACGTCGAGCGCCGCGCTGACCGGCGAACCGACCGTGCTGGAGCGCCTGGACCGACTGCGCCAGATCGCGGCTTGGCAGCGCGCGGCGGCAACGCTGTCCGAGGGCACGGAGCTGGGGCGGGCGGCCTTCGGCGCGGCTTGGAACGACATCGTCTCCGACTGGCCCGCACTGACCGCGGCTGCACAGTGGATCGCCGAAAATGCCGACATCCGCATGCTGGCCGCGCGCGTGGACGGTCGCGCTAAAATTCCGGTCGTTGCCGAGGCCGTCGCAGCTGGACAGACGGAATTACAGGCGGACTTCGAGGCGCTCTTCGCCGATCTCCAGACCAGTTCCAGCATCCTTTTCGCAGCACCGATAACTGCCGTGCCGCTGGAAACCCTGGCCGGGCGCATCGCCATCTGGATCGACAGCGCCGAGCAGTTATCGAAATGGATTGCTTATCGCGACCGGGCCGGCCGCGCCCGCGGGCTCGGGCTCGGTCCGCTGGTCGACCGTCTGCAAGACGGGCGGGCGGCTCCGGCCGGTCTGGTCCTCGCCTTCCACATGACCTGCCTCGAAGCCATCCTCCAGGACATGATCCGACTGGACCCGGAGTTGGGGCGCTTTGACGGCACGCTGCACGCCAACCGCGCGCGCGAATTCGCCGATCTCGACCGGCAGCGCATCGTCGCGGCCGCGGTTGAGGTCGTGAGGGCGCATCATCGCGGCATGCCACCAGCCAGCGGCGTCGGCCCCATTGGCATCCTGCGGGCAGAGATCGCCCGGCGGCGCGGCCACATGGCCATCCGCAAGCTGATGCTGACCGCGGCCCCTGCGATCCAGGCGCTCAAGCCGGTCATGATGATGAGCCCGCTCTCGGTGGCACAGTTCCTCACGCCCGGCCGGATGAGCTTCGACCTGCTGGTGATGGACGAGGCAAGCCAGATCCAGCCGGTCGATGCACTGGGCGCCATCGCACGCTGCCGCCAGGTCGTGGTCGTAGGCGACGAGCGCCAGCTTCCGCCGACGCGGTTCTTCGCCAAAATGACGGGAGCGCTGCCGGAGGACGACAATGATGGAGGCGCCGGTGTGGCCGACATCGAAAGCATACTGGGCCTGTTCGTCGCACGAGGCCTGCCGCAGCGCATGCTCCGCTGGCATTATCGCAGCCGCCACCAGTCACTGATCGCCGTCTCGAACCGCGAATTCTACGAGAGCGAGTTGTTCATTGTCCCCAGCCCCTACACCCGGGAGGCAGGCATGGGGCTGATGTTCCGTCACGTGCCTGACGGCACCTTCGACTCCGGCGGCACTAGCGCGAACGCTATCGAAGCAAAGGTGGTCGCACAGGAGGTAATTCGCCACGCCAAGACGCAACCGCAGCATTCGCTCGGCGTGGCGACATTTTCCGCGGCGCAACGCCGGGCGATCCAGGACGAGTTGGAGCTGCTGCGGCGCCTGAATCCGGACACCGAGGCGTTCTTCCACGCCCACCCCGGAGAACCGTTCTTCGTCAAGAACCTGGAGAATGTGCAGGGCGACGAGCGCGACGTCATCATGATCTCCGTCGGCTACGCCAAGAACATCCAGGGTCGGATGTTGATGAACTTCGGACCGCTGAGCTCTGATGGCGGCGAGCGCCGGCTCAACGTGCTGATCAGTCGCGCCAAGCGGCGCTGCGAGGTGTTCGCCTCGATCACCGACGAGGACATCGACCTCGCACGCGCCAAGAGCAAGGGCGTCTTCGCCTTCAAGCTGTTCCTGCGCTACGCCCGCACCGGGCAGCTCGATGTTGCCCAGCCGAGCACGCGGCCGATGGACAGCGTGTTCGAGGAGCAGGTCGCCGATGCACTGCAGGCCCTCGGCTACCAGGTTCATCCCCAGGTCGGGACGGCAGGGTTCTTCATCGATCTCGCCATCGCCGACGCCGAGCGCCCGGGCCGCTACCTGCTGGGCATCGAATGCGACGGTGCCGCCTATCACAGCTCCCAGTCGGCCCGAGACCGTGATCGGCTGCGTCAGGAGGTGCTGGAGGACCACGGATGGATCATCCACCGGATATGGAGCACCGATTGGTTCCAACGTCCGCAGGAGCAGCTCGAGCGCGTCGTTGCCGCCATCGCCGCGGCGAAGTCCAAACTCGACGACCGCCTCGAACGCGGCGGCCATCACTCCAGGGCCGTCCCTGTCGAGATCGTGACGGTTGATCGCGAGGACGTCACCGAGGTCGCGGATACGCGGACCGGCCACGCGGCGTATCAGGAGGCGACTCTGAACATCACGCCAGGCGCCGAGCTGCACGAAGTGCCGATTGGTCAACTGACCGATCTCACGGTCCAGGTCGTCACTGTCGAAGGCCCGGTGCACAAGTACGAGATCGTCGCCAGAATTCGGACGGCCTGGGGGTTGCAGCGCGCCGGCGGACGCATCCAGGCGGTGGTCGAGCGCGCCATCGAGATCGCCGCTCGGAGCGGACGGATCGAGCGAGAGGGTGATTTCCTGTCGGTTCCCGGCACTCCCGTGCGCGTCCGCGACCGCAACGAGGTCGGGTCCGGGGGCTTGCGCTTGCCGGAGCGGTTGCCGCCATCAGAGATTGATGCGGCACTGATGACTGTAATCCGTGGCGGCATGGGTGCCACGATCGATCAGGCGATAACCGGCGCCTCGCGCATGTTCGGCTTCAAGTCGACCAGCGCTCAGCTACGCCAGGGGATCGAAGCGGGGATCGGGCGGTTGCGAGCCCAAGGCAATATAATTGAACAACACGGCATGCTCATTGACGCCGGCAATGGGTGATACGCCGAGGCTGGTCGACGCTGTCTCCTCAGCCGGCAATCTGATGGTCAAGGCAAACGCGCCACCGTCATGTTTTGCCCGATGTTGCACCGCACCATGCGCCAAACGCGCAGCTCGCGGCGAGCGGGTCCTCCCACGCATACCTGATATGGGGGTGGCAACAGCGCGTAATATCGCTAGTTCCAGCCGGGAATAACGCCTTAACTAAACAGACGCAGGAGCCATCCATGGCACGCAAAGCCCCGCCGCCGCCGCCGTTGCCCGCCTGGGATGCGGAACCCGTCTATACCATCGCGAAGGGCGCATTTGCCGCCGATCTCGCGGTGACACCTGCGTGCGTAAGCCAATGGTGCGCGCGCGGGCTGCCGGTGCGCCCGGATGGGCTGCTTGACCTGGCGGCGGGGGCGCAATGGCTGATCGACAACCTGGACCCAACGAACGGGCACCGTACCCGCAGGGAAGCATGGGACCTTCGGCGGTATATCGTCGCGCAGACAACCGAGCGGTTCGCCGCGCGGCTGGCGGTGGAACATGCGGGAGCTGTGGCGCACGAGGCCGCGCACCGGCTGGGGCTGGGCAACCACGCCGAGGCCCTGGCCGATAATGTGGCCGTCGGCATGGTCGAGAGGATGAACGAGGGGTTGGAAACCGACTGCAACATCGCGCTGCCGCCGCCGCCGCCGGGAGTGTGGCGCGCGAAGGTGGAGGAGGATGTACTATGAACGCCGGATGGGGGAGGCGTTGAGGGATTCCGAACGCGGGCAAGGGCGTCGGTCTGACTTAATCACGCCGGGTGATGAAGTTGCCAAACCCACACTAGCGGAAATCGGATCGGCACCGAGCTTGCGGCGGCCCAGGCGCGGGGCGAGGTTGAGCAGCATGGCGGGGACCGCACAAGCAAAGTCCGCAGTGCGGACCTTGCTCCGGCTCGTCTTTCTGACCTGAACATTCCCAAGCAACGCGCCGCCGACATGAAGGCGCTGGCCAAGAAGGGCGAACCCGCGATCCGCGCCCAAAAGAAGGTGTCCGCAGTGCGGACGCCTTACCAGCCACCCACGCCGACCTAGGCATTCCCCGCCAACGCGCCGGCGACATGAAGGCCCAGGCGCGGGGCGAGTGTGGTAAGGAGTGTGGTAAATCATCCAGCAATTTTAGAACTATGTAGCAAAATCAATTAGATATTTGGCTGAATTGGCGGAGGGAGAGAGGCCGGGATCGAAGAGTCTCTGTGCGCCGTCATAGGCGTCCGAACTGGCGAGACGCCCGGATCCCATGTCTGTGCCTTGAAACCACGACCAAACTGACCACCCATCCTTGACCGCAGCTGCGCGCGACGCCCCGAAAACGTCAGGCCGGGACGAGGAAACGGCCCCCTGCCAAACAAGAAAACCTGGCCGGGAGTGGCAGAATTTTGCGCCGCCATTTGGCTGGTTTTTCCACCGCCGTTGACACCGACGACGATATCCGTGACGAGTACTACCACAGCCATGCCTACCAGACCGTGTTCCGCAGTGCGGCACGGTTGGAGAACCGAGAGGGTGAGGTGACGGCGCTGCTGCTAGGACGTGCGGCCTGTGCCTACATCCAGCAGCGCGCGCCTGGAGCCGAGATTGTGGTGCGCGATGAGTTGCTACCGCGGCGTGGCGTGGGGCGGCCTGCCAAGTTCAAGGATGCCGCGGAACGCAGGGCATCGGAGGCCTGTCGTCTGTGGTTGCGGCGGCATCCAGGCAAGACCGCGCAGGACTACAGCTCACGACAGCAACGCACCTCGGCCAGAATGATTACACAAATCTCTATGGGGAAGCCAAAACTCTCCACCTCGATCGTAACGCCGAAGAAAAGGCCGTAGGAGTGCCTGCCGCCCGTATGCAAAATCAGGATTGCAGCCTGACAGATGGCAGCAAGCGGACAAGCACTCCGCGCTTTCGCTATTTCACGGCTTCATTGAACATCATGCGCAAGACCCCGTCGTCGGCGCAGTTCGTTGCGTCAGCACGGATTTCTGCCTCTGCCGCCGCGCGCATCGTGGCCTTCTCGGCTGCCGTGATCCGCAGTGCCTGTTCCTGTGCCGCAATTGTCGCGTCAAGCTTTGCAGCGCTGGGCGCATCCTTCCAACCACACACAGTCGGAGCCATCTGCATTTGGTAAAAAGCACCCATTAATTCACGCTGTGCGAAAGCATCAGAGTGGGTGACGAGACCGCCAATGACGACAGAGAAAGCAAGCAGGGCTTTTTTCATGATAGTTACTTCGATCTAGTTCAGAAGGTCAGGATATCCGACTTGGACGGCTTGCTCGATTAGTCAGCAGACACTTTTGCGAGAAATCAGCAAAAAAACTGCCATCCTAATCAAAAGACGCAGATGTCACGTCTGTATTCTTATTGTAGCGGATAGTAATTTTCTCCACTACGCACAAATCGATATTCTGCCACACGGCGCTGGAGCTGTCTACAGTGTAGACAACCTTAAGGTCCCATTTGCAGGTTATTGCCGCGCGATTAAACTTGATGTCAACCGTTGCACCATCGGCAAGTGTGCCGCTTCCAAGAACGTCATTCTGCCAGTCGGCCGCAGTGGCTGGCGAGACATAAACTTCCTTCAATTCATAGCCGGTTTTATTGGACAGAGAAAAATCCTGCTTGGCCTCCTGTGCCAGCGCTGGCACCACAAACGCAATCGCAAAACAAGCGGCAAAAAGATCTCTTTTCATTTACGTCCCCGATTGAAGCAACTCTCGCAGATGCCACGCCCTTCGTGGCTCCCTGGTTATCAAATATCGCCCTTGATAGAGCGTCGCAAGAGCCCCAGCACTATGACCAGCCTGAAAGGAAAAGTGGCTTGGGAAATGTCATAATCTGGTAACTGGCTTTCCTGCCTTCCAGCAGCGATCCGGCTACGAGATAGGAAAGAGCATGGCGAAGCGGCCCCACTGGAAGCATGGCCAGGCGGTCCATCGCCAGCTTGAACAGCGGATCGCTCCGCAGACTGTTGGCGTCGTTGCCGTCCTCGTAGCCGGCGGCGATCATCAGCATGCGGAAGCGGATGATCTCGTCGAGCGTGTGCGCGATGCGCTCCGGCGCCCGCGGATCGGACCTGCGAGAGGCCAGACGCTCGACGATCCCCAGACGCCGCTCGATCTGCCGCAGCACCAGAAGGCCTCCATCGGAGGACATCAGCCCACCGTCGAAGTGCGCCTCGATCGGCTGTCCACAGATGGGTGACAGGCCGGGCAAAGCGGGAGTAGCGTCGTCACTGGCGGGCATGGCGCGTCCGGGATCGGATGGGATTGGTATCAACACCTAAATCCTACATCAGATCAGCGGGTTGTCCTCATGCCTGCCAGCCCTCGTGCATAATTCAGGCTAAGGAAGCTCTGAACAAGTCCTTCTGCGGCCGACCGGAGCGTTGAAAAGACTCACGAATTGCCGGCCGATTGGAACTTAATCAGAGCTTCCCTAAAGGCTTTGGACGCGACTGACGGCGCTCTTCGGTCGCGATATCCCGGTGCTTCCGTTCCAGACCAGACGACACAATCCGTAGGAGCCCGGGAGACAATCAACTGGAAACTTTTGGACGCTGTTCCCTGGAAAGTTTTCAACGCTGATTGACAGCGCACTGTGGCGGTGTCCAAAGGATCATCTGCTTATAGCGACTGCATCAATCTGCGTAACTGGACCGTCAGCATCGGCATGCCAGGCTTTGCGGAGCTGGTGAACACTTACAACTGGGTCGTCGCCTACTCGCCCGGTGGTGGCGGCACCGGGAAGTAACCGAACTGCGGCGCTGGCACGGTGGAGAGCAGTACGAGCGAGGACAAAACCGTGACGAAGCTGGCGGTGCGTGAGGCAGTCTGCGCCGAGGCCCGGAAGTGGGCCTCCGACCAGCTCACACAGTCGTCCACGCGGTCAGCGATGATGGATGCCAGGGCGCGGAGTTTGTGGCGGGCCTCGCCCTGGCGGGCATAGCGGGCGTCTCAGCACTCGTCCGTCGTCCGGCCGGATGAGCTCGCTTGACTGCTTCCAACATCAGTGCTGAGGAGGAAGAAGTATCGGTAATGTAATCCAGGCTTATTCGCCAGCCCCAGACACTGTGGCCAGCCTCCTCGAATAAGAAATAATCCTATTATGCGCCAATTTTTGCGTGCTTTCGCCCTGTTCTGTGCTATTTTTCTTACCTGGACCACGAAGTCTGCGCGGGCCGACCAAGTGAGCGATGCACTGCAAACGCTGCTGGAGGGCTTTGTGCGGAACCAGAGACTGCCGGGCGCGGTTCTACGGGTGACAGGCCCCGGCATTGACGCTAGCCTAGCGGTAGGCAGACAAGCTACGACGCAGACGCAGTTTTATATCGCATCCACCGGTAAAATGGCGACGGCGGCGGCCGTGTTGCAGTTGGTGGATGAGGGACGGATTCGGCTTGATCAACGGGTTAGCGAGGTTATCACGCCGGCCGGCAGGCTTGCCCGCATACCGAATTGGAATAACGTCACCATCGAACAATTACTGAACCACAGCAGCGGGATGCCTGATTATTTTTCCGATCAATTTGAAATAGCTGCGATGAAAAACCGGCGCCTGCTGGTTGATGTTGAAAGCGCCTTGCAAAGCTTGGCAAACGAAGCCGCAAGCGGGCCCCCTGGCCGAGCCTATGAATATTCCAACACCAACTTCGCCCTGCTGGGCCTGATTTTGCAAAGGATGGATGGCGGCAGCCTGGAGGCTTCGCTGTCACGGCGGGTGTTCGCTCGCGCAGGGATGGCGAGCAGCAAGGTGGGCGCAGATCCCTCATCTCAGGGCATCGCATCAGCTAATGGCGGCCGCGGGGCCGCATCAGCGCGTGCGAACCTGATCGCCTATAGTTCCTTGCTTGGTGATGGGCCCGTCACAGCTACAGCCGAGGATATGGGGCGCTTCATGGTGGCCCTGCTCAGAGACCGCCGCATGCTGGAAGCCCACACATTGCGCAGGATGCTCGCACCCTCCCGGCATGAGGCGGGTTACGGGCTTGGTATTGAGCGATCCAATACTGGTTGGGGCATGGCCTACGGTCACAGTGGCCGTGTCACCGGCTTCAATTCAGACGCCTGGTACTATGCAGACCGGCAAACGGCGATCGTCTTCATCACGAACGGTGATTACGGCGATGACGACAGTGCGAACATTGTCGAACAGGTGGCCGATATCGTGTTCAAGTAACTACTCCCCCCTACGCCGCAGTATCTGCTCAACCCGGTGCGAGGACGGATTGGCCTGACAGTGTCATTCGGACAGCCTGATAGACGTCGATGGCGCGCCGTTCGGCCGTGCCGACGATGGAGCGGAAGGCAGCGAACAGGTCTTTGCCCCAGTCGGAGCGGAAGCCACCGGTCACCTTGCGGTAGGTTGCGGTGTAAGCGTAAGATAGTGCCCACGGTTGACGGCGTAAGTTTTCAGGCAGCCCGGTCTTCGACGGCGCCCTTGCAGGCGCGCTGCACCAAGCCACCGGCCGCGGCAACGGCGGGGATGTCCCGATCTCTGTTGAAATTGGCCGATCGAGCGCCGATGGTTTCGGACGTTAGACTGCGGCGCTCTGCCGTTCAAGAACTGGTTTAATGGTGTGCCTGGCGCCATGAGCGGCCAGTGCGGCCTTGAGGATCGGCAGCTGGCGACGGGCCTTGAGACGACGAAAGCCTTTGGTGGCCTCCAGCATGGCGGCTCTGTTCGGCCGCTTCCATGGTACTATGGACGGGTCTGACTTCCTGGTCTGTGC
>CAMATI010000159.1 GCA_945861095.1 Asaia bogorensis
AGATGGGTCGGCCGTGACGCCACCTCCGGGCCGATATGAAGCCAGTCAGGACGTGATCGGGGCGCCGCCGGCGGTCTGATGACCGCGCCGGCGCAGCCGAACAGCCGTCGTTATTGATCGAAAATCCCGAGTCCGACAGGCTGCTAGCGTTGGGCGAACCCGTTATGGTCCGGCGCCTCGTTCGCGGGCAGACCTGCGGACGGGCCACAAATGGAGGAACCGCATGATACGCCGCCGCCGCCTGATTCAGGCCTCCGCCGCCGTTCTCGCCGCGCCCGCGATCGTCGAGCGGGCCAACGCGCAATCCGCCTTTGACTGGAAGCAGTTCAAGGGCCAGACGATCGAAGTCAATTTCCAGCTTTCTCCGCGTGGCGATTTGGCCAAGCGCCTCAACAAGGATTTCGAGGAACTGACCGGCATCAAGGTTGGATTCGAGCAGATCCCCGAGCAGCAGCAACGCCCGAAGGTCGCGATGGAAATGGCCAGCGGCCGGCCCAGCTTCGATGTCGTGAACGTCGGCATGCACGTGCAGAAGCGCTTGGTCGAGAAGGCCAAGTGGATGGAGGATCTGCGGCCGTTTATCAGCGACAAGAGCATGACGCATGCCGATTTCGACATGGCGGATTTCAGTGCGCCGTCGATGAAGGTGGCGACCGGCGATGACGGTAAGATCAACGTGCTGCCGCTCAATCAGGACCTATTTATCCTGTTCTATAACAAGGAGCTTCTGGCCGCGAAGGGCTACTCCGCCCCGCCGAAGACGTTCGACGAGATGATGACCATGGCGCAAGCCCTGACTGACCCGTCGAAGCAGACCTACGGGTTCGTCGGCCGCGGCCTCAAGAACGCCAATGTTGTGCTGTACGACAATATCTTGCTGGGTTGGGACCAGGAAACGGTCACCCCGGACGGCAAGAAGCTGCTGACGGATACCCAAGCCGCGATCGATGCCGGGCTATGGTACCAGAAGATCATGCGGGAATGTGGGCCTCCAGGAAATATCGGCTTCAACTGGAACGAATGCCAAACCACGTTCATGCAAGGCCGAGCGGCGATGTGGTGGGATGGGATCGGGTTTTCGGCGCCGCTGTTGGATAAGACGAAGTCGCGCATCGTGGACAAGGTCGGCTTCGCGCCGGTTCCAGCGGGACCGAAGGCGCATAACTGCGCGACCTTCATCGATGGCATGGGAATCCCGGCAACCGCCAAGAACAAGAAGGCGGCCTGGATTTACCTGCAGTGGATCACGAGCAAGCCGGTGCAGTATGAGCAATTGCGTTCTGGTGCTGGGACGCCGCCTCGGCTGTCTGCCTATGGGCGGGACGATATCGTCAAGAACAGCGCCTTCCCGCGGGAGTGGTTCGATACGACGACCGCCAGCCTGAAGATGGCTCGGCCCGGCTTGCCGGTGATCGTGCCGGTGACGGAATTCCGGGATACGATCGGCGTCGGGTTGACCAACATCGTCGGCGGCGCCGATGTAGCGACGGAGTTGAAGAAGGCGACGGCGGCGTTCCAGCCTGTGCTGGACAAGTCGAACGAGGCCTGACCCTTAGGTCCGGCAGGGGGGATGGCTTGGTCCAGCCCCCTATCCGGCCCCCTCTATCTGGCCCCCTGTCAGGGCCGATGTCGCGGATCAGGCCTGGGCGGCGTTGCGGTGCACCAAGGCCCGCACATTCGCCTCCACCGCGGCCAAATCGTTGGGCAGCACGACGAATTTCTCATGCCGATCGAACAGGTCGGCGAGGCCGGGCGGCAGGGCCGGACGATGGCCCGTCGCGCGTTCCATCGCATCCGGGAATTTCGCGGGGTGGGCGGTTCCCATCGCGATCACCGGTACGCCATGACCCGGCGCCAAAGCGCGCGCCGCCGCGACGCCGATCGCCGTATGAGGGTCGGCGAGATAGCCGGACGCGGCATGGATCCGGCGGATTTCGGCTTCGGTGCCGGGGTCGTCCAGGCGAAAGCCGTGAAACACTTGGCGCGCACGATGCCACGAGTCCTGGGGGACCGGCATCCGGCCGGAATCCCGGAACGCCCGCATGGTCCCCGCGGTTGCGACCGGATCGCGTTCCAGCAGTTCAAACAGGAGTCGCTCGAAATTAGAGCTGACCTGGATGTCCATGCTGGGCGACAAGGACGGTTCGACGCCGGCGATCGACATGTCGTTGGTGGCCAGGAAGCGGACCAGGATATCGTTGCGGTTGGCACCGACGATCAGGCGTGTGATGGGCAGGCCCATTCGGCGGGCCGCCCAGGCGGCCAGGACGTTGCCAAAATTGCCGGTGGGAACACTGAACGCTACCTCTCGTTCCGGCGCCCCCAAGGCGAGGGCCGCGCTGACATAATAGGGGATCTGGGCGGCGATCCGGGCCCAGTTGATCGAATTGACCGCCGAAAGATGCACTTCCTCTCGGAAAGCCACGTCGGCGAACAGGGACTTCACAAGATCCTGGCAATCGTCGAACGTGCCCTCAATCGCGACATTGCCGACGTTCGCGGCCGTGACCGTGGTCATCTGACGGCGTTGCACCAGGCTGGTGCGCTCATGCGGGTGCAGAATGACGATGTCCACGCGGTCTCGATTGGCGCAGGCTTCGATCGCCGCGGAGCCGGTATCGCCGGAGGTTGCGCCGACAATGGTCACGCGGGCGTTGCGCTCGGTCAGGACGTGGTCGAAAAGGCGCCCCAACACCTGCATCGCCATATCTTTAAACGCCAGCGTCGGTCCGTGAAACAGTTCCTGCACAAACAGCCCGGTTTCGAGCTGCACGAGTGGAACCACGGCCGGATGGCGGAAATCCGCATAGGCTTGGTGGCAGATCGTTGATAGGGTTGCAGCCGAGATCGATTGGCCGACGAACGGTTGCATGATCCGAGCCGCCAGCGCCGGATAGGAAAGCGCCCGCATCGCCCGCCAGTCCGCATGCGAAAAATGTGGCCAGGATTCAGGCATGAACAACCCGCCATCCTCGGCCAGGCCCGAGAGCAGAACACCGGCGAAGTCGCGAGGGGCGGCGTGACCGCGAGTAGAGATGTAGCGCATGCCCAACATCCTAAAGCGATTTCATCAGGCCCGAAACCGGCAAACCACTCCATGATTTCGTTACACGGAGCGGTTCATGCCAGCCGATGCAACCATTGACCGGTGCACCGCCCCCGTCGGCATTGCCGGGGCTTGATCCGGCCACCCGCGCTTCGACGTCAGATGGCGGATGAGCGGATCAAGTTTGGCAATAACGGCGACGCGACGGCTATGGGTCAGCGGTTACTATCGCACGCGATTCGATGTCGTTGGGCCTACACCGACGTGTGAATGTCCAATACAGGGGCGAGCGGCCTTCGCGCAGTGCCTTCGCTTCATAGCGAGTCGTCGGCCAGTCCAGAGAGCGCTCGGTGGCGGGTTCGGGAGCATCGAAAAGGGTCTGCGCCGCCATGACCTCGCGGACCCAGGCTTGATACACCGGATGATCGCTGGCCACGCGCCAGAGCGCGCCCGGTTTCAGGACACGCGCCAGCAGCGGCAGTTGCGCGGGATGGACGAAGCGGCGCTTGGCATGGCGCGCCTTCGGCCAGGGGTCGGGAAACATCAGGAACAATCGGTCCAGGCAGGCATCCGGCAACCGCCGCAGCAGCACGCGCGCGTCATCTGTCCACAGGCGAAGGTTGTCTGGCAGGGGCGCGTCTGCCTCGCCCCCAAGGGGAACCAGATCGGCCAACAGCGAGCAGATGCCGTTCTCGAACACCTCACAGGCGATCAACGCCGCATCTGGATGCGCCATCGCCTGCGCCCGTGCGTGCTCGCCGCCGCCGAACCCGACTTCCAGCCACAACATCGTTGCCGGGAACGGAAACGCCGCCAACGGATTGGCGGCGTTTACTTCCCGGAACAGAAGCCGAGGCAAGGTCACGTCCAGCAGGGCTTCCTGCCGTGGCCGCAGCTTGTGTCCGCGGCTGCGGCCGTAAAGCCGGTCCGGTGGCGGCTTTACGGTGGCGCCGTCCGTCAGCGGTTGAACGCGGACTTCAGGGCTGGGATCAGGTCGGTCTTTTCCCAGGTGAAGGTGCCCTTTTCCAGATCCGGTTCCCGCCCGAAATGGCCGTAGGCGGAGGTCGGCACATAGATCGGGCGATTTAGATGCAGGTGTTCCCGGATGCCGCGCGGCTTCAGGTCGACCAGTTCACGCAAGGTAGCTTCCAGGCGAGCCTCATCGACGTCCTTGCCGGTGCCGTGCAGATCGACATAGACCGACAGGGGGTGAGACACGCCGATTGCGTAGCTGATCTGCAACGTGCATCTGTCGGCCAGACCGGACGCGACCACGTTTTTGGCCAGATAGCGGCACACATAAGCGGCTGAACGGTCGACCTTGGTCGGGTCCTTGCCGCTGAAAGCGCCGCCGCCGTGTGGGGAGGCACCACCATAGGTGTCGACGATGATCTTCCTTCCGGTCAGGCCGCAATCGCCATCCGGTCCGCCGATCACGAAATTGCCCGTTGGGTTGACGTAGAATTCCTGTTCGGTCGGCATCCAGCCCTTTGGCAGCGTGCTTTCGACCAGCGGCCACAGCATGCGCTTGATCTCGGCCTGTTCCAGCCCGGCCATGTGCTGGGTGGATACGACGACCGAGGTCGCGCCGACGGGTTTGCCATCAATGTAGCGCAAGGTAACCTGACTTTTGGCGTCCGGCAGCAACCCGGCCACCGTATGGTCTCCAGCAATCCGGCGGTCGCGCATGTTGCGCAGGATCTCGTGCGCGTAATAGAGCGGCGCGGGCATCAGGGTGGCGGTCTCTCGGCAGGCATAGCCGAACATGATGCCCTGGTCGCCGGCACCTTCGTCCTTGTTGCCGGCGCTATCGACGCCTTGCGCGATATCCGACGACTGCGAGTGCAGATGAACCTGCACATCGGCGGTCTTCCAGTGGAAGCCTTCCTGTTCATAACCGATGTCGCGGATCGCCATGCGCGCGAGATGGGTCAGAAGTTCGGGCGTGATGGTGTCGGGGCCACGGGTTTCCCCGGCCAGCACAACGCGATTCGTCGTTACCAGGGTTTCGCAGGCGACACGGGAGTATGGATCGGCCGCCAGAAATGCGTCCAGTACCGTGTCGCTCAGCCGGTCGGCCACTTTATCGGGATGACCTTCCGAGACGGATTCGGAAGTGAACAGATATTCGCCCGTGTCGCGCATTGGTTCTCTCTCGCGTCGCGGAGGGTTACGGCTGGCATATGCCCGCGCCCGGCCGGATGGCGGGTCGGCGGTGTGTGGCCGAAACCCCCCTGGGGGTCAAGTCAAACCGCACCAGCCAAATCACACCGGGGGGCGCGCCTGTTGGATCAGGTCATGCCCAGGACGTCCATCATCGCGTAAAGTCCCGGTTTTCGCCCAGACACCCACACGGCAGCGCGGACCGCGCCTGTCGCGAAGGTGCGGCGGTCGAAGGCCCGATGGGTCAGGGCGATATGCTCGCTCCCGGACGCGAAGATCAACGTGTGCTCACCCACGACCTGACCGCCACGCAGGGCGGCAAACCCAATGGCGCCGGTCTTGCGCGCGCCGGTATGACCGTGGCGCCCGCTCTCGATCACGTCGTCCAGTTTCACGCCGCGACCCTTGGCGACGGCACGCCCCATCCCGATGGCGGTGCCGGACGGGGCATCGACCTTCTGGCGATGGTGCATTTCCATGATTTCGGCGTCGTAGGCGTCTCCTGGCAGCGCCGCGCCCATGCGTTCGGCCAGGGCCAAAACCAGATTAACACCGGCCGAAAAATTCGACGCGTAGACGACAGGGATGTGTTCGGCGGCCACGGCGACCGCGGCCTCATCCTCGGCGGACAGGCCGGATGTACCCAGAACCCAGGCCTTGCCGGCCTTCGCCAGTACTTCGCCGTTGCCGCGGACCGCCGATGCATGGGTGAAGTCCACCACCACGTCCGAAGCCGCGGCAAGCGTGGCGAGATCCGCGAACATCGACACACCGGCCGTCGCTGCCGCGCTGCCGCCTGGCTTGCCAATGCCGCCAACGAGTTCGGCACCGGCGGCGCGGGTTTCCTCCGCGATTAGCCGGCCCATGCGTCCGTTCACGCCGATGATTCCGATCCGAATGGCCATGCTTCGACCTCCCTTTAGCGTGAGGTCGATCCTGCGGTTTGTCTGCCCACGCGTCCAGGGGGCAGCCGGACGTCCCGTCTTGCCAGAGCGATTTCAGCGATCTTCGGGTTTGATGTGGCGGACCGTTTGGACGAAGGTGGCAACCTCGGAGCGGTCCTTCTCCAGATGGACCCGCTTCGGCGATGGGGGATGTCGGCCCAGGAACACGCCGGGACGGCGCGCGGTCGCCGGCCGGATCGGGCGGGGGACGAACCCGCCGCCGCAGTTCGGGCAGACATTGAACAGCACGGTCTCGACGCAATCGGCGCAGAACGTGCACTCGTAGCTGCAAACGCGAGCCTCCGTCGCATGCGGCGGCAGGTCCTTGTCGCAATACTCGCAGTTCGGTCGCAGAATCAGCATCAATCTCTCCCTCTCTCGGACGGGGACCATGGCACGGCAGGGTGGATGGGTTAAGCTGGCAGCAAAGCTTCGAGGGACACGGTCGATGAAATGGCGCATTGGCGATGTGACGATCACCAAGCTGGTGGAACTGGAAATGACCGGCGGCAGCCGCTTCCTGCTGCCACAGGCAACGCCGGAGGTGATCAAGCCGATCGCCTGGCTACAACCGCATTTTGCCGACGAGAACGGCCGGCTGCGCATGAGCATCCATAGCTTCATCGTCGAAACGCCCACCCAACGCATCATCGTCGACACCTGCCTTGGCAACGACAAGCAGAACCGCCGCATCCCGCATTGGAACGACCGGACCGGGCCGTTCCTGGAAGACCTGAAGCAGGCAGGCTTCCCCGCGGATTCCATCGACACCGTGCTCTGCACGCATTTGCATGTGGACCATGTCGGCTGGAACACGATGCTGGTGGACGGCAAATGGGTGCCGACCTTCCCCAAGGCGCAATACCTGATGGGCCGGATGGAGTACGAGCACTGGGCCACTGCCACCAACGTCCGGGAGGACATGAGATTCGTGGTCGCTGACTCGGTAACCCCGATCGTGGAGGCCGGCCGAGCGAGGTTGGTAGAGATGGATCATCGGTTGTGCGAGGAGATCAGTCTGATCCCTACCGTTGGCCACACGCCTGGCCATGTCAGCGTGCTGATCGACTCGCGTGGCGAACAGGGGTTGATCACCGGCGACTTCATGCATCATCCCTGTCAGATCGCGCATCCGGAATGGGACACCACCGCCGACACCGACAAGGAGCAGGGCGTTCGCACCCGTCGCATCATGTTCGAGCGACTGGCTGATACGCCGGTGCTGGTCATCGGCACCCATTTCGCCGGCGCCACCGCGGGACGGATCGTGCGGGACGGCGCCAACTACCGGTTGTCAATTTAATCTACTCAGTAGTAGCATTCTCCGGAAGCAACCCGAACACGCGCTCTATCACCAGGATCGGACACATCATGGCATATCTCCGCAGCGGCGTCTTTCTGGCGCCCTTCCACGATCTGAAAGAGAACCCGATCCTGGCTTTGGAGCGCGACATGGAACTGGTCCAGCACCTGGACCGGCTAAACTACCACGAAGCCTGGATCGGTGAGCACCATTCCGGCGGGTTCGAGATCATCGGCTCTCCTGAAGTGTTTATCGCCGGTGTCGCGGAACGCACGCGGAATATCCGGTTGGGGACGGGCGTCGTGTCGCTTCCCTACCACAACCCGTTCATCCTGGCCGATCGGATGGTGCAGTTGGACTACCAGACGCGCGGCCGGACGATGCTGGGCGTCGGGCCAGGGTCCCTGGTGCATGATGCGAAGAAGATCGGCATCGACCCGTCCGACCAACGGCGGATGATGAACGAATCGCTCGACGTGATTGTGGACCTGATGAAGGGCGAGACGATCACCCGCAAGTCCGACTGGTTCACATTGGATGGCGCTCGTTTGCAACTGCCGCCGTACACGCGTCCGATGATGGAGATGGCGGTGGCGGCATCCCGATCCCCGGCCGGGGCGCTGGCGGCGGGACGGCACGGCATCGGCATGTTGTCGATCGGCGGCACCAGCGACGATGCGATGAAGCACCACGCCAACAACTGGGGGCTCTATTCCGAGCAGGCCCGCCTGCACGGCCACACTCCGGATCGCAAGAACTGGCGTCTGGTGACCCTGATGCACATCGCCGAAACCCGGGAAAAAGCGCGGGAGAACGTGAAGCACGGGCTGGACGCGTTCTGCGACTATTTCCGCGATGTCGCGACCTTCCCCATCGTGCCGGCGGACATCACCGACCGCTACAACTACATGCTCGAAAGCGGCATGGCCTGCATCGGCACGCCGGATGACGCGATCGCTTTCATCAACCGATTGCTGAAAGGTTCCGGCGGGTTCGGCGTGATCATGGAGTTGGCACAGAACTGGGCGGACTGGGCCGAAACCAAGCAGCATTTCGAATTGATGGCTCGCTACGTTCATCCGCATTTCCAATCGTCTCGCGAATGGCGCACGGACTCCTACGGCTACGCGCGGGACCACCACGCGGCGTTCACCGCGCAGTCCTCGGCCGCCGTCCAGGCGGAAATCGACCGGCTGGCGGCGAAGCGCGCCGCCGAGTAGGGCGCGAGCCGACAGGCACAACCCGCCGCCTACTCCGGTCGGTTTATCGTCGTGCCGCCTGCCATCGGTCCGCCGATCATTGCCCCAGGAGGCAATCGTAGGTCGACAAGAGGTAGTCGATCAGCGGATTGTCCCGGTCTGGCGAGAGCAGTTGATTGAAATGACGAGATCGGCGGCCTCGCGTGGTTTGGCGCCAGGCCGCCGGGTCGAACGCGGATGACGGCGGAACGTCATCGCGCATGCCCGCGAACAGAAAATGGCTGAACGGGTCTCGTCGGGGATGCACGACGGTCCCGCAATGCGCGATATAATAGGCCGGGTCGAACAAGGGATGCGGGGAGACCGTCTGAGTCCGCCGGTGTTCCAGGTAATGAGCCAGACAGGCGGTGGCGGGCGCTACGTTGTATCGCTCCCTATACCAGGCGGGATCGAAATAGACGACCGGTCGGCGCCCTTGGGATTCACCCATGACAAGATAGTGGACCAGCGGGTTGAGCTTGAGCCGACCTACCTCCGGATTGGTCTGCGCATACCAGGTGGTCTTGAAATACACGTTGGGATCCCGACCCTCCCGCCAGCCGTAGCGGCAGAAATGGTCGACCGCATCCACGCCGGCGTCGAGCACATCACCGCTGTGAAGAACGTAGTAGTTCTCGTCGAACACGCCGGCCTGCCGAACAAGGTCCAGGTCCGGGACCGGCAGCGGATCCAACCTTGGGTGCCTCTCACTGTAGAATGAAAAAACATCATGTCCGTCGGGTAGCGCGAGGTCGGCCGGGGTCCTGTGCAGCGACCACAGGCGCGCGCAGGGGGCGATCTTGCCGGCCGCCCGGTTGGCGAGAAAATGTGCCAGCGGCGAGATGTCTGGTTCGATCCCATAGGCATCCCGATACCAGGCCGGGTCGAAATCCGGGGTCGGGGCCAGGCCCGCCGGCTCCCCCACGATCATGTAATGGGCCAGTATGTCGACCTCGTCCGGGATATTGTAGGTCGACCGGTACCAGTCCGGTCGCAGATACGCGTTCGGGGCGCGCCCTTCCGCCCGTCCAAAATGGGCGTAATGGGCGATCGGAGCGACTCCCGCGCCGCCCACATCCTGATTCGCGTGGAGATACCACGCGGGATCGAACAGGCCCGACGCCTCGATGGCTTCAACCGTCAGATGGGCGGTGTGGCGGATGCGGTATTCAGGGGTGGCCAGGATGCGCTGTTGCATCACTGCCGCACCGAGGCCGCGGATGAAGGCCGTGGACCCGTCCCGCAACTCCGGTCCATCGGGAACACGGTCCAGCAAGGTGACGTATAAATCGACGGTCTGGGCGACATACGCGACCGCCCGTGCGGCATCCAACGGATCGGCGTCCGGTTCCCGACTTTGCGGCGATTCGGTGTGTTGATCGACTGGTAAATCCATCCTGGCAAACCCACCTCGACTAGGGCTTTCGATGCGGACCCGGCCTACACGCACCCAGTTCCGTCCTGATTTACCTTTTCAATCCCCGGTGGTAAAACTTTTGATCGAGTACGGGACGGATTCAGGACAATATCCCGTCCGACTGCCGCAAAGCCGCCGACCATGCGACGCGACTCGCCCGAAGACAGAGGACTTCCATGAGTGTCCATGACGATGGGTCCTCTCCTGGCGACGCGCCCGAACAAGGCCCGAATCGGACAGCCCCACCATTCGATGAAGCGATTTACCTGCGCGCTTTCCCCGATGTCACAGTCGCGATCGAGCAAGGACAGATCGCGTCCGGGCTCGAACATTATCGCATGGCGGGCCAGGCCGAGGGACGCCTGACCCATACATCCTATCTGCACGCTTTTGAGGCCGCGATGGGCCCGCCACCTTCGGTCACCGTGGACTCCCCGCTTCAAGCCCCGAGCGGGGCGATGCTGATTGTCGGCTGGACCGACGATCGGGCGGACCCGCTCACGGAGATCATGGTTGATCAACCTGGCATTCGGCCGCGTCCCGCCGGCACGATCGCCCGTCTGCGTCGCCCGGATGTCGAAGTCGCCGTGGGTGATGCCCCGCTGCATCCGTTCGGCTTTTGGGCATTCGCGGGTCCCGACCCGGATCGCTCGACGCCCGACTCCAACCCTGAGGATCAGTGCACGATGCAACTCTGCTTTCGCAGCGGCAAGAGTCAGACATCCGAACATCGGCTGGAGCCGGTGTCGAATGTCGCCCTGATGACCAAGGTGCTGGAAGGGCTGGCGCGGGCCGAATACCACGGCGATTCGTTGATCGAGAGCTTTGCCATCCTGGACGGCGGCATGGGCGACCAGGTCATCGCGCTGAACCGGATGATCACCCAGTCCATCACATCGCGGGCGATCGCCGAACGCTTCGGTCCCAAACCATCCAAGCTCCTGGGGTCCATCATCGTTCCCATTGAGGACCGACGGAATCCGTTGTTCGTGCAGGCGCGCGCCTTTTCGATGCAGGCGGGGAGCGACGCCTACGAATTCATCTACGTGATCAACAATCCCGACCTGATCGAGCAACTGTGCCGGGAGGCGCATATCGCGGCGCGAACTTACGGGGTGTCCATGACGCTGGTGATGTATCCCGGCAACGCGGGCATCGCCTGCGCCAACAACATCGCCGCCGGATTCGCGGGCAGCAAGCGGCTGCTGTTTGTCAGCCCCGATATTCTGCCTCGCGCGCCGGACTGGGCACGAACCCATGAGCGCGTCATCGCCGAGCGTCCGGGGCACGAGACAAGGCTGTTTGGTCCGCTGCTTTATCATGGCGACGGATCGGTGACCGATGGGGGTTGTTATCTCGATGCCGAAAAACGCATCTCGGGGCATGCCAGCGGGATCACGCGCCGGTCGATTCTGCGGGTGGAGCCGCTTGAGGCGAGTACGCCGATCGGTATGACCCGAGGCACAAGCCAGCCGACCACGTCACGGCCGATCCTGGCGATCACCGATGCGTTCATCTCCATGGAACGCGCTTGGTTTGAACGTCTGAACGGGTTTTCCGGGGATTACGTCGGTCACGGGCATGCCGATGCCGATCTGTGCCTCAGAAGCTTGGCGGCCGGCACCGCCGCCTGGACCCACGACCTGCCGATGTGGCACCTCGGGGGTCGAATCGCCATGCGGTCGCCGGCCCAGAGTGGTGCGGCACTGGTTGATCGATGGCTGTTTTCCCGCGCCTGGCAGCCCGTGCTGGGCCAGGAGTTGCTGGGGCCGACGCCCAATCATCCGCTGCTGGCGATCGGCTCGGCGTCTCCCACCCACAATACCGAACCCAATCGGCCGGCCCCCAGCCGATCCCGACGATCCGCACCCGCCCGCACCCGGTCTGGGGCGGGTGCATAATGGCGCGCGCTCCGCTGAAAGTCCTGGTCGTCGCCGTCTACCACCCGGATCTGGTCAAGGGTGGATCGCAGCAGGTGGCCTACGAACTGTTCCAGGAACTGTCCGATCGCGCGGATGTCGCACCCGTGCTGCTCGCAGCGGCCAACGGGCGCGATGCGATCCTGTTTCGGCCGGATGTCCGCATCACCGGGTTCGACGGACGGCCCAACGAGTATCTATACCTGGCCCATGACTACGATCACTGGTGGCAGAAGAACGCCGATCCGGCGCTGACCGAAGCCTTTGCTGCCTTCCTGCTGGCGACCGCGCCGGACGTGGTGCATTTCCATCATTTTTTGAACATCGGCGTTGATATCATCAGCCTGACCCGCCGCATTCTTCCATCTTGCCGGATCATCTTCACGTTTCACGAATTCCTGGCGATCTGCCAAGCGGATGGGCAAATGGTGCGCCGGACCGACCGGTCGCTGTGCCGGCGACCGTCGCCGATCCGCTGCCACCAATGCTTCCCGGAACGCCACCCGGACGAGTTCGCGGTCCGCAAGCTGTGGTTCAGCCAGCACCTCGCCCAGGTAGATGCGTTCACCTGTCCCACCCGGTTCATGATCGAGCATTACGTCGACTGGGGAATCCCGCGCCAGAAACTCTCCTGGGTCACCAACGGCCAGCAGTCTTACGCACCTTCCGGCGCCCGCTCCGCCCCGGCGCGCAAGCCGCCCAACCGGTTCGGCTATTTCGGCCAGTTGCACGACAGCAAAGGCGTGCATGTGGTGTTGCGCGCGGTGAACATCCTGCGAAGCGAGGGCTTCACGGACTTCCGCGTGGAAATCAATGGCGATAACATCCGTTTTGCGTCATCCGCGATGCAGGCGGAAATCCAGGATTTCCTCGCCGCCGAGGCCGCGTTGCCGCCCAATGAGCGTATCGTCGTTGAAAATGGCGCATACGACCTGGATCAGCTCCATCGCCGGATGACGACGATCGACTGGTCCATTGTCCCATCCATCTGGTGGGAAATTTTCGGCTTGGTGATCTCCGAGGCCTGGATGTTTGGCAAGCCTGTGATCTGCTCGAATGTTGGCGGCATGGCCGAACGGGTGCGCGACAATGTGGATGGGCTGCACTTCGAGATGGGCAACCCCCGTGCCCTGGCCGACGCGATCCGGCGGGCATGCACCGAGAAGGGATTGTGGGAGCGGTTGCACGGCGCTCTGCCCGAGCCGCCCACGCGGGCGCATATGGCGGATTTGTTCAACGAAATGTACCGGCGTCCTGCCATGCCGTGATCAGGGCGAGCGGCGTGGCATCGCGGCAGCCTGATCGAGATCGACGCGGAGCCAATGCCGACTACCCGAACCAGTGACTGGTCGCGTTCCCCGTCGTCATCAGCAATTCCAAGTGTCCAATGGTCGAAGAATTTGTCCGGCCATCACAGCTACGCCCACATCACGACGTTGCGCAGTGCCTTCTTCGCGGCCCAGGGCCTCTTTGCCCTGACCATGGCCCTGGACGCCGCGAGACACCTCCGATGAGGATAACCAGCCACTGGAGAGCCTTGTGCGGGAAAACTGCCAGCACGGTTCGGAGGGAGGGGAGGCGAGAGCCTTCCCTACCCCTATCGGTGAGGCATGTACTCGATCGTACGATTTTGGTTCGCACCCCGCGGGCGCGGCCAGGATTGCGCTTGGCCCGCGAAGTCGTATGTCCGCGGCTTGATCGAGAGAGATGTTCTTCACCCGTCGCGTGAAACGGAAGCCTCGATCGCCCGCAGGCGGATATTGCCAAAACCATCCAGGTCAGCAGTCATACCGCGCGGAACAAGGCAGGTTGCATCATATTCCTGCACGATCAGCGGCCCCGGACGCGGTGAACCTGATAGGGAAGCGCGGTCAAGCACCGGAACCTCGGTCCAACCCGACGCCGGAAACCAGGCGAGACGGCTGGGCGGGA
>CAMATI010000160.1 GCA_945861095.1 Asaia bogorensis
CGGGAACGACCACTTCACCTGTTTCCAGTTCGCCTATGACTGGCGCCAGGACAATGTCGTCAACGCGCGCAACCTGATGGCGTTCATGAAGGAGAAGCGCGCCTATGTGCAGGCGGAATACGCCCGCCGCTACGGGGTGCGCGATGCGCGGGTGAAGTTCGACATCGTCGCGCATTCGATGGGCGGGTTGGTGGCGCGCTATGCCATGCTCTATGGCGACAGCGATCTGCCGGCGGATGGCAGCCTGCCGAAGGTCAACTGGGACGGCGCCGAGTATATGGGGCGGCTGATCCAGGTCGGCACGCCGAACGGCGGGTCGCTGGACGGGTTCCGCGTGCTGGTGGACGGGCGGGATTTCGGCACGCCGATCGTGCCGCGGTACCGGCCGTCGATCCTCGGCACCTTTCCGTCACTGTATCAGTTGATGCCGCGCCAGGGCAGCGGATCGGTGGTGCTTGCCGGATCGCCGGATGTGAGTTTGGATTTGCACGATCCCGCGGTGTGGCAGCGCATGGGCTGGGGTCTGGCCGCGCCGGGGATCGATGTCGAACTGGCCACGCTGATGCCGGGCGTGCCGGACGCCCAGGACCGCCGCCGCTTCGCCCTGGCGCTACAGGCGCGCCTGCTGCTCCGCGCCCGTGCCTTCGCGGCGGCGATGGATCGGCCGGTGTCGCAACCGCCGGGGACCGAACTGCTGCTGGTCGCCGGGGACGCGATCCAGACCGCGTCGCGCATGGCCGCCGACCCCGAAAACGGCCGCCTGACACCGTGGCGGACCGCGGCGGGGGACGGCACGGTGCTGCGCGATTCAGTGATGCTGGACCTCCGCCAGGGGCGGGACGACCGTGGGCCATTTGTCGACAGTCCCATGGGGTTCCGGCGCGCCCTGTTCCTGCCGCGGGAGCACCTGGACATCACCCGCGACACGACGTTTCGCAACAACGTCCTGTTCTGGTTGCTGGAGGAACCGCGTCAAACCCCGCCTGGCGTCGTCCCGGCCGGCGCGCCGGCGGTGGCGCATCGGTCCACGGCGCAACCGGCTGTTGCGAAACCGTCCGGCGTGCAGCCGGCTGGCAGACGCGGCTACCAGGGGCGGACCTCCAGCCAGGTGCTCTGATAGATCGCGCCTTCGCCCATGTCGGTATAGCCGTCGGCGCACAGCATGTTGACCGTGCCGGACACGGCTTCGTTATCGGGGCGTTGGCCGGGGACCAGCACGACGCCGAGCTGGACCTCGTCGCGAACCCGCAGCACCAGGCCGATCTCGCCCATATCGTTGACCAGGCGCACTTTTTGCCCATCGACCAGGCCTCGGCTGGCCGCGTCATCCGGGTGCAGCACGGCGCAGGGTGCCCCTTCCCGCGCGCGCAGGAAGGCGACGCCCGAGAACGCGGTGTGGCTTTGGAAATAGCCCGGGGTGGTCAGAAGTCGCAGGCCGTATTTGCCGCTTTGGGCGGCCTCGGCGGGATCTGGGCGCCAGTCGGGCATCGGCGGCAAGCCCTGGTCCGCCAGGGTCTGGGAATAGAATTCCAGCCGGCCGGACGGGGTGCGGAATGCCTGTCCGGTCCGGGTGGCGATGGACACGGGCGCGCCGTCGATCAGTTTGGCCGGATCGAAGGCGGCCGCCGCCCCGCCGGCGCCTCGGAACAGTTCCTTGACGATGTCCTTTGGGTCCATGCCGAACACCGCATCCGTCAGGCCCATGCGCTTCGCCAGTTCCTGGGTCAGGCGGACATTCGACCACGCCTCCCCCTGCGGCGCCACGGCGCGGTGGCTGTATTGCATGTAGTAGGTGCCGTAGGAGCGGAAGAAGTCCTCGGTTTCCAGATAGGTCGTCGCCGGCAGCACGATGTCGGCGTAACGCGCGGTGACCGACAGGAAGGGGTCGTGGACGACGGTGAACAGGTCGTCCCGCAGCAACCCGGCGCGCATGCGGGCGGTGTCGGGGTTGGTCACGGCCGGGTTGTTGGCGGCGATGAACAGCGCCTGGATTGGGGTGTCGGTCTGCCGCAACAGCGCTTCGCCCAGTTTCAAGTGGTTGATGGTGCGGGTGGCGGCGGGGCCGGATGGCTTGCGCACGGCGTTGTAGTTCAGATCGAAGGCGGCGGCGGTCGCTGCCAGCGCACCGCCGCCATAGCGGCCATAGGCGCCGGTCACGCCAGGCAGCAGCGCCACGGTGCGCAGATTCTGACCGCCATCGGTGAAGCGGCTCATGCCGAAGCCGATGCGGAGGAAGGATTTCCGGGCGGCCCCGTACATCGCGGCGAACCGTTCGATATCCCCGACCGGGAGCCCGGTGATCTCGGCCACGCGATCGGGGGTGAAGCGGGGCAGCACCTCGGCTTCCACACGGTCGAAGCCCAGCGTGTGTTCGGCCAGATAGGCCCGGTCGGCGAGGCCGTCGCGCACCAGGATATGCATCACGCCGAGGGCCAGCGCCGAGTCGGTGCCGATCCGGATCGGCAGGTACAGATCGGCGTTGCGGGCGGCGCGGGTGCGGCGCGGGTCGATCACCACCAGTTTGACGCCGCGTTTGCGGAGTGCCTCGATCTTCGTCCACAGATGAATGTTGGTGGCGTGCAGGTCCGAACTCCACCCGACCACCAGATCGGACTCCACGATCGATTCCGGGTCGGCGCCGCCGACCGGCCCGACGGTCACGTCCCACGCGGCTTCGACGCAGGAATCGCAGACGGTGCCGCCCCACAGCCGGCTGGTGCCCAGCGCATGGAACAGGCCGTTGGTGAGGCCTCGGTTGATCAGTCCCTGATGCGCGCTGTAGGCGTAGCCCAGGATGGCGAGCGGCCCGGCGGAGGCGATGATCGCCTTCCAGCGCGCCTCGATTTCGTCCAGAGCCTGGTCCCAGGTGATCGGCATGAATTGCCCGGAGCCTTTCGGGCCAGTGCGGCGCAGCGGCGTGGTCAGGCGCTCGGGGGAATGCACAAGCTCGGTGTCGCGGTTGACCTTGCCGCAGGCGAAGCCGGCGGTGAAGGGATGGTCGGGATCGCCCTCGATCCGCACCACGCGGCCGTTCTCGACATGCGCCAGCAGGGAGCACATGTCTGGACAATCATGCGCGCATACGACCCGAACCGTTTCCATGCTGTGTCTCCTTGAGCGGCGTCATCCTGCCAGGGTGATGGCGTATCACGATAGGACCAGATCGGGCACGCAACCCTGGACCCTTCTTGGTTGGTGCATAATCGCCGGCCCGTATCGACAAGGGAGTCGCCGAATTCATGAACTGCATTCTTGGTGCCATCGACCAGAGCACGATATCCAGGCCCCGGCGCGGACGGAGCGGTGGGCTTCGGCATTTCCGACTAAAGCTGCCGCGCTTGGGACGGGAAAGGACTGTGAGCTTCCAGCCCTACCCTGCGATTTGCTGGCGGCCCATTGGGGGCCGACCGTCGAACGGTCGCTGGGTTGGCAGGCTTGACGGTTTATGGTTCCGCAGATGAATGGTGCCTCCACGTGCCCCCACGGATGTGAAAATCGTGGTACAAGGCCGGATCGTTGGAGGTGGGATGGCAGACCGGTTCGATGTCGCGGCACGCCGCCATTTGGATACGGCGGAGGTTCTGGAGGACGCGGGCAGAATTGATGATGCCGGTTATCACTATGGCCTTGTTGGGGAAACTGCTGTGAAACACTCCATTGTGTTGGCATGCGGGACATTGACGCCTGATCTACGGAGGCATTTCGACCAGCCCCTGCGTGACGCCATCCAGACATCGAGTGCAATTATCGCCGTTCTGAACAGTGGCAGGCTCGGCGGCGGTCTCGCCAGGGACCTGCGGGCAAGTCAGTTTGCGTCAAGGTTCGATCAATGGCGGGTCACGATTCGCTACGCTGATTCGGCGGTTCCAGTGACGGTCGCCCGCCTTGCCGTGTGGAAGGCAGATGCGATAGCACTTCTGAACGGGGGAGTTTACTAGCATGAGCATCCGCTATGACGAAGCACTCCCGAACCTGATCAGAACAGCGCGTAGGTTCGACCTCGACCTTGCGTCGGAACAAACCATCGTCGTGCGGGACAGTGCGGGTCGTCTCGCCATCGTCTTTCAGACCAAAAAGCGTTCGGAGGGGTTGGGGCAGTGTCTCCAGGCGGCCCTGGGCCGTTACGCAATGTTGCCAGAGCCGCTGCTGTCACCGCTCATGTTCGAAGCATTGCGTCTGGCCGGCCCAATTCCGGTCTCGATACCGGTGGATGGCGTGTATGCGGAACTTCATATGTTGGATCGCCGCGTTGTCGGCATGGATTGGCTATCGGATTTCCTGGCTCCGCCTCCCCCTCCTCCACGCCTGGTCTTCGGATCGCTCAAGGGCGGTGTTGGCCGGTCCACGGCACTTGCGGTGCTCGCGGCCGATTTGGCGCATTCGGGCAAGCGGGTCCTGTGCATCGACCTGGATTTGGAGGCTCCTGGCATTGGCAGCATGCTGTTGCACGAAGCCCCGGCCGATCTGCGCCCAAAATACGGCGTGGTGGATTATCTTGTGGAGAATGGCCTCGGGGGGACGGATGATGACGAACTGTTCGATCACATAGGCATCAGCCAGTTTGGCGGCGGCGCGATTCATGTACTGCCCGCGGTCGGTCGGGTCACCGACGAAAATCCCGCGGAGATGCTTGGCAAGCTGGGGCGGGCTCTAACCGAAGATGTCACGGACCTCGGCACGCGTCCGCTGTCGGCCCAGATCCGGGAGATGGTCGATCGGTTCGCCGAGCGGGCGGACTACGACGCGATCCTGGTTGATTCGCGGGCTGGGCTGGCGGAATCGACGGCCTCGACGTGGCTGGGCGTTGGGGCACAAAAATTATTATTGTTTGGAATCGATCAACCGCAAACATTTCACGGATATCGCTATGTGCTGGCGCACCTGCTCCGGACGTTGCGCGTGCCGGCTGCACCGGAATCCGAGGATTGGCGGTCCAGGATCGGCTTCGTCCATGCGAAGGCGCCGATGGCCGCAGTCGGACGACAAGGGTTTCGTGAGCGACTGCACGATCTATGCGCAGAGATGTTGTACGATCAGGATACCGGCGCGGGATCGGACCTGGGTTTCAACTTTGCCTTCGGAGAAGATGGGGCGGATGTGCCGCATGACGCTACCTATGTCGAGAACCACCCCGGCTATGAGGTATTCGACCCGTTGTCGGACCCCAGCACGCTGGCGGAGGGAGGCTACCAGGGTCCCTTTCAGGATTTCCTGACCAGGGCCTGGCAATTGCTTGGGTTGGAGCGAGCCCGGTGACGCCCCCAGCTACCCTGAGCGCCCTTCGTGCGGCAATGGCGGACTTCCCGCCCCTGGAAGCCCATACGGCCGCTCGACCGATCGAGCTGTCCGAGATCTACTATCCGCGAGCTCATGCCGCGGCTTTGGACCCGGAACGGTCGCTTGTCATCGGCAACCGGGGGATGGGCAAGAGTTTTTGGGCCAACGCTTTGGTCAATCCATCAACGCGGAGCCAGATTGCAATTCAGTTCCCGGAGTCGAGGCTGGGTCTCGGACCGATCGACATTGAGTACGGCTTCGCGGAAGGCGAGGGCAATGTCGGCGTTAGCCGCGACGAGTTAAAGGTAGCAGCGGACGCGGGCGCATCAGTCGAGGCGATCTGGCGCGCCGTCACGCTCCCATCGATCGCGCGACTGTCACGCAAACATGTTCCAGACAGTCTATCCGACCGTTTGAAATGGATCGAAACCAACCCGGGCGACGTCCGCGATGTCCTGCGTGGGGCGGATCATGCTCTCACCGCGAAATCAGGGCGCCTCGTGTTCGTGTTCGACCAGTTGGAGCAACTTTCGGACGACGTGGAGCGCCGAAGCTCCCTGATACAGGGAGTGCTGCGCCTCGCTCTGGCCTACAAGAGCTACCGCAACATTCGGTTGAAGATATTCATGAGACCGGACCAGCGGGCCGACGCTCGGCTGTTTCAGTTCCCGGACGCGTCAAAGATATCTGGGGAGGCGGTGGAACTGGATTGGCGCCCCGAGGACCTGTACGGCCTGCTCTACACCCGCCTGCGGCAAGCGGCTCCCGGGGAGTTCACGACGCTGGTCGATGAAATATGGCAGTCCGATGTTTCGCCCGCTGTCCCGGCAGCCGAGATAGAGAAGTTGAAAGCGTTGCGTCAGAGCGCGGTTGTTCAACGTCACGTGTTCGATCGGCTGGCTGGCCCTTACATGGGAACAAATCGTCGCCGGGGCTTGACCTACAGCTGGCTGGTTCTGCACCTCGCCGACTCGAGAAACCAGGTTTCGCCGAGAACCTTCCTGCGCGCGATCAAGTTCGCCGCTGAACGGCAGCCAGCCCCGACCGACACCGCGATCGACTACCGAGGGATTTACCACGGGGTCAACAAAGCCGCCGAGAACCGGGTTGATGATCTGAAGGAAGACTATCCCTGGGTTCCGCCTGCGCTGGAGCAACTGAAAGGCCTTCTGGTCCCCTGCGACCCAGAGGAGATGATGGCGCGATGGCGGGATCCATCCGTGTTCCAGCGGCTTAGGAACGCCACGCCACCATCCAAAATGCCGGGATGGCTATCGGAGGCGGATGACGACATGAACGCGGCCCCAGGCCATCTATTGGCGGCGATGGCGACGATCGGGGTCGTTGAGCGGCGAGAAACAACCGGCAAGGTTGACGTACCCGACATTTTTCGTCTGCCGGACGACATTCGGCGCAAAGGTGGGGTCACCCCTCAACAGCGGCGGACAGCAAGATTGGGGTGATAAGGTCGCTCGCCAACCATGTCGTCTTCCGACCTGGCACGTGACCGATAGCTAGGGGCGGGTTGCCGGATCAAGCGCGGCGATGACGATGAGGGGACACCTATTGGTCATTGTTTCGGCACGTCGGTATAAGCGCCGAGATTGCCCCGATAGCGATCCGGTGTGTATCTGGACATCCGGCCTGGTAGACTGGCTGGCCAGATGAAAGCGCGTGATGCGGCCGTCAGTCCTTTCGCGTATGGCGATCTCTGGCCACGATAAGACCACCCCTACCCTTAAGGAAGGACCATCCATGACCGTGCTGACCCAGGATCAGAAAGACGCGTTCTGGCGTGATGGCTGCCTGGTTGTCCCGGACGCCGTTTCCCCCGACGTGCTGGCCGCGCTGCGGGCCGAGATCACCGGCTGGGTCGAAGCCAGCCGAGAGCACACCAAGCCGTTCGGCCCACCGACGGTCGATGGGCGGCCGCGCTTCGACATGGGATCCGAACACAGCGCCGAACGGCCGGCGCTGCGGCGGATCAACAATCCGTCCGACATTTCCGCGGCCTATCTCCAGGCGATGCGCGACAGCCGCATGACCGACATGGTCGCCGACCTGATCGGCCCGGACGTCAAGTTCCACCACTGCAAGATCAACCTGAAACTGACCGGGGCGAAGACCGAGGTGCTGTATCACCAGGACTTCGCCTACACGCCGCACACCAACGACGATGTCGTCACCGCGCTCCTGTTCCTCGACGACATCGATGAAACCAACGGCGCGCTGACGATCGTGCCGGGGTCGCATCGCGGGCCGGTGCATTCGCTGTTCGACGGCGACCGGTTCACCGGCGCGGTGGCACCGGACCTGGAGAAGGACCTGCTGGCACGGAGCGTGCCCTGCTACGGGGCGGCCGGCAGCGTGTGCCTGATGCACACGCGGTTGGCGCATGGGTCGTCGGCCAACAGCGGCGACAAGCCTCGGGGACTTTATATCTGCGTGTATTCGGCGGCCGATGCGGTGCCCATCGCGCGCAATCCGATGCCCAGCACGCATGAGGGAGACATTATCCGCGGCAAGCCGGCTCGGTTCGCGCGTCTGTCGGCCGGGCTGGTGGAACTGCCGCAACAGCCCAAGTCCGCGTCGTTCTTCACGGTGCAGGGGCAGGCTTCGGCGAACGCGGCGGAGTAGCGGCCATTGCCCCGTCGCCCCTCACGGACCCGGGGCGGATCGGCAACGATCGGGTTCGGCTCTGTAACCGCGATCGACGGGCATCGTCTGTCGCGGTCGGGTCCTTCGGTTCGCCCGTCTGCACCGGGCAAACGATAGGCGCCACCGATCGCGATCAAGCTGCTCCGTTCGGATTTTCGGTGCATCCGACGGGCCGGCACGATCTGACGCGATCGGAACGCCGTCCCTTGGATCACGCCGAACCGATGTGACGGCGTGCTCTCCCCGCGATCAGGCACAGACCTGGAGCGAACGTCCATTTCCAGTCATGGTGACGCCGATCCAGCCCGCCTTATCAGGGAACCGCCGATTCATGAGCCGCTTCATCGGTGCCATCGACCAGGGCACCACATCCAGCCGTTTCATCGTGTTCGATCGCGCCGGCACCACCGTTGCCCATGCCCACCGGGAACACCGGCAGATTTTCCCGCAACCTGGCTGGGTAGAGCACGACCCGGTGGAAATCCGCGACAACATCCTGATCGTCATCGAGCAGGCATTGCGGGAGGCGGGCTTGACGCCGAGCGATCTGGCGGCGGTCGGCGTGACCAACCAGCGGGAAACCACGGTGCTGTGGGACCGCTCGACCGGCCGGCCGGTGCATAACGCGCTGGTCTGGCAGGATACGCGGGTGGATCCTCTGGTCGCCGAATATGCCCGTCAGGGCGGCCCGGACCGATTCCGTGCCAAGACCGGACTGCCGCTGGCCAGCTATTTCTCGGCCCTGAAACTGCGCTGGCTGCTGGACAACGTCCAAGGCGCTCGCGCCAGGGCCGAGGCCGGCGGTCTGCTGTTCGGCACCATCGATACTTGGATCCTGTGGACCCTGACCGGACAGCACATCACCGACGTCACCAATGCCAGCCGCACGCAGTTGATGGATCTCGCCACCCTGGAATGGGACGACGCGCTGCTGGCAGTGTTCGGCATCCCCCGCGCCGTGCTGCCGTCCATCGTTCCATCGTCGATGGTGTATGGGCGGGCGCGCGCGCCGCTGGATGGGGTGCCGGTCGCCGGCATCCTGGGCGACCAGCAGGCCGCGCTGATGGGGCAGGCCTGTTTCGAACCGGGGGAGGCCAAGAACACCTACGGCACTGGCTGTTTTTTGCTGATGCACACCGGCACGCAGCCGACGCAATCTCGCCACGGGCTGCTGACCACGGTGGCGGCAAAGCTGGGCGATGCGCCGGCGACCTATGCTCTGGAAGGCTCCATCGCGGTGACCGGCGCCCTGGTGCAATGGCTGCGGGACAATCTGGGGATCATCAAGGCCAGCGAGGACATTGAAGCACTCGCGAATTCGGTCCCCGACAACGGCGATGTGTATTTCGTCCCGGCCTTTTCCGGCCTGTACGCGCCTTATTGGCGAGCCGACGCGCGCGGCGTGATCGCCGGGCTGACCCGGTTCGCCTCGGCCGGGCATCTGGCGCGGGCGGCGCTGGAGGCGACGGCGTTCCAGACCATGGATGTGGTCCGCGCGATGGAGAAGGATTGCGGGTTTCCGCTGCGCGGCCTGCGGGTGGATGGCGGCATGGTGGTCAACGAGACCCTGATGCAGTTCCAGTCGGATATCCTGGACGTGCCGGTGGTGCGCCCAGGCGCGATCGAGACCACGGCCCTCGGCGCCGCCTATGCCGCCGGCCTGGCGGTGGGTTACTGGCAGGGCCTGGACGATTTGCGAGAGAACTGGGTCGCGGCTCGCCATTGGGTGCCCGGGATGGACGCTGGCCGGCGCGCGGAACTGGCGGGGGCCTGGGCGAAGGCGGTGGACCGGTCGTTGGGGTGGCGGACGTGATGGGGTGCGGGGTCCGGGCTGGGTCGGCAAGGGGCCGCGGTAGTTACACGATTCGGTGGCTGGAGAAATTTCTCCCCCTCCCACAAGGGGAGGGGGAGAAATTCCTCCTGCGGACCTGCCTGGCACCTGATTTTCTCCGGCCATATCCCACACCAGGATGTCTGATGACCGCAGGGGCATAACGCGGGGCATAACGGGGTGGCACCGGTTTAGGCTCTCCCTGGTGGTTCGTTTGCTGATCCTCCTTGCGCTATCGACCCACCTCCTCCCAACCGCCCAAGCCGCGACCCGCGTCGTGTCGCTGAACCTGTGCACCGACCAGATGCTGGTTCTGCTGGCACCGGAAAAGGCCGCCGCGTTGTCGATCCTGGCCCGCGACCCCGCGCTGTCGTTCGTCGCCCCCCAGGCCCAGGCGCTGCCCATCGTCCGCCCCTCGGCCGAGGCGGTGCTGCGCCTGCGTCCGGATCTGGTCCTGGCCGGGCCCTATGGCGCGCAGACCGTGCTGGGATTGCTGGAACAACGCGGCGTGCGCGTGCTCCGCCTGGACCTGCCGCGGGATTTCCCCGGCATCCGCGCCTTCACCCGCGCCCTGGCCGCCGCGTTGGACGCCGGCGATCGGGGCGAGGCGCTGATCGCCGCCATGGACCAGGTTCTGGCGGAACCGCCAATCCGACCCTATCCGATCACCGCCGTCGCCTGGCAGCCGCGCGGCTACACCGCCGGGCCGGACAGCCTGATGCAGGCGGTGTTTCAGGCGGCCGAACTGACCAACGGTTCCAACGGGCGGCGCCTGGCGTTGGAGGCGCTGGTCCGCCAGCCGCCCGACGTCCTGGTGGTGTCCGGCATGCCCGCGTTTCCGTCCCTGGCGACAGACCTCCTGGACCATCCGTCGCTGGCCGAAATCCCCCGCCGGGTGGTGCCCAGCGCGCTGACGATTTGCGCTGGACCGTTCACGGCGCGGGCGGTGGCGTTATTGGCGCGATGATCGACCCGTTGGCAGGCCCCGACCGGGCGGTGCACCGATACGCTGCCCCGGTTGTTTGGCGCGCCCGATGATCGGACGCCTGGCCGTGCTGCTGGTCGGAGCCTCGGCGCTGTCGCTGCTGGTTGGCGACGGGTTTATCGGAACCGCGCCCTGGCCGGTGATGACCGATATCCGGCTGCCGCGCATCCTGCTCGCGGTGCTGGTTGGTGGCGGGCTGGGCCTGTCGGGCGCCGTGTTGCAGGGCGTGCTGCGCAATCCGCTGGCCGACCCGGGCTTGCTGGGGGTCACCGGGTCGGCCGGCCTCGGCGCCGTGGTGGTGTTCTATTGGGGCAACGCCGCCGCCTTCGCGCCCGCCCTGCCGCTGGGTGGCCTGGCCGGCGCCGTGGCCGGAACCGGCTGTTTGATGCTGTTCGCCGGCCGCACCCCGTCCGGCCCGTCGCTGATCCTGGCCGGAGTCGCCGTGTCCGCCGTCGCGGGCGCGTTGCTGACCCTGGCCCTGACCCTGGCGCCCAACCCGTTCGCGCTGGCCGAGGTGACATTCTGGCTCCTCGGCGGGCTGGAAAACCGCACTCTGTTCCATGTCGCCCTCGCCGCGCCGCCGATCCTGCTGGGGGCGGCGATCCTGCTGCGGTTGGGTCCGGGGTTGGACGCGCTCAGCCTGGGCGAGGACACCGCCGCCAGCCTTGGCGTGCCGGTCGGGCGCACCCTGATCCTGGCTGCTTCCGGCACCGCCTTGGCCGCCGGTGCCGGGGCATCCGTCGCCGGCGGCATCGGATTTGTCGGCCTGGTGGTCCCCCATCTGCTGCGCGCCCGGATGGGAGAACGCCCCAGCGCCATCCTGCCCGCCGCGTTCCTGGCCGGAGGCTGCCTGCTGCTCGCCGCCGACACCTTGCTGCGCCTGCTGCCCTGGGTGCTGCCCCTGTCGCAAACCCCGCCGCTCGGCGCCCTGACCGCGCTATTCGGCACGCCCTTCCTGGTCCTGATCGCTCGGCGGATGGCACCGTGATCGGACGGACCCTTCCGACGGTTACCGTGGGGAAGCGCACGTGGTAGGAATGACCCGGCAGACCGTTAGCCTGGGGACGCGCACCATCCTGCGCGATGTGACGTTCGCGCCCCGCCCCGGCGCATTGACCGCGCTGTGCGGCCCGAATGGCGCCGGCAAAACCACTCTGTTGCGCGCCCTGGCTGGCCTGCTGCCGGATATGTCCCCGGGCAGCGCTCGCCCCGATCCCACCCGTGTCGTCTATCTTCCCCAATCCGCCCGCTCGGCCTGGGGCCTGACGGTGCGTCAGATCGCCGAACTGGGCCGCATCCCGCATGGCGACCGGCGCCCCGAACCGGTCGATCGCGCTCTGCACCTTTGCGGTGTCGAGGCATTGCGGGACACACGCATCGATCGCATTTCGGGCGGAGAGATGCGACGGGCCATGCTCGCCCGTGCCTTCGCCACCGAACCCGAGGTGTTCTTGCTGGATGAACCAACCGCCGATCTTGATCCGGCCGCGGCCCATGACGTGATGCGCCTGCTGCGCCGGACCGCCGATGCGGGATCGGCGGTGGTGGTCGTGCTGCATGCGATCGACCTGGCACTGCGCTACGCCGACCGGGTTGTGCTGCTGCGGGACGGGCGGATCGAGGCCGACGTGCCGGCGAGCCAGGCTCTGCCCAAAGCCGCCGCCCTGTTCGGCCTGCCCTATGGTCTGGACCCGACGCCGCGCCTGTTGCCGCCGGACTGATGCGCCGGTCCTTCGCGATCGCCGTCGTTGCATCCCTGCTGCTGCATGTCCTGCCGCTGGTGACGTTCCTGCTGTGGCACGAACCGGCCCGGATGGTCACGGAGCAACCGGTCCCGCCCCCCCCAACCGAGCAAGGTGCGGTGGAACTGATGATGGTCGAGCAGGAGGGTGCCGGCGAACCGCAAACCGCGCCGCAAGAACCGCCGCAAGAAGCGCCGCAAGAACCATCACGGGAGGAAACGCCCCCGGAGCCTCCCGCCACACCGCCCCCGGCCCCGACCGTCGCCGACTCGCTGCCGTTGCCCCCACCCCCACCCCCATTCCCACCACCGGAATTGCCGGAGCTTCCGGAACCGCCGCCTCCGCCCCCGCCCCCGCCGGAATTGTCGGAGCTTCCGGAACCGCCACCTCCGCCCCCGCCGGAATTGTCGGAGCTTCCGGAACCGCCCCCTCCGCCCCCGCCTCCGCCGGAAGCGCCGGAGCTTCCGGAGCCACCATCGCCGCCACCGGAGCCCCCTCCGGTGCCGGAACGTCCTGACGCCCCGCCGCCCAGGCAGCCCGACCCACAGCCGCGGCCCGCGCGGGACCGGCCGGATCCAAAGGCGACGACCGCCAACGCGTCGCCGGCCCGGGAAGCGATGGCACCGGAGTTCAACCTGGGAGGGACCGACAGTCCGTCCAACGCCATCGTGCTGGGCGACGCCGTGATTCCGGCCAGTCCGGACAACCAGTCCCGCAACCGCCCGCCGATCTATCCCATCGAGGCAACCCGGCGCGGCCAGCAGGGCACGGTCACCTTACTGATCCACGTGTCGCCGCTGGGCGTGTCCTTGGGTGCGGACGTGCTGCAAAGCTCCGGCTATCCGCTTCTGGATCGCGCCGCGCTGGACGCGATCGCGACCTGGCGGTTCCGCCCGGCGGTGCGCAATGGCACGCCGGTGCCGTTCGATATGCCGATGCGGTTCACGTTCGCGCTGGAATAGCACCGGCCGATGGCGCCATTGACCGGTGCACCGCCCCTGTTCGTCACGGCCTGGTCAAGCCGGCAATGACGAGCGGGGGTCTGTCGGTCGATATTTCGGACGGTTAATATACGACCAACCGACCAACCGACCAACCGAACCAGAGACCCATGGCGACAATGGAAGCTGTCATTGCGAGCGTAGCGAAGCAATCCAGGGCACCAACAGGACCGATAGCGCCAGGCCCCTGGATTGCGTCGCTACGCTCGCAATGACAGAGGCCACCCATGGGTCAGTGGTTGGGCGGTTGCTATAACTCGCCCGGCCCATGCGGCCGTTACCCATCGGCCATTTTACAAAGGACTCGATCATGGTGCGTATAGACAGGGTGGTGACACGGGGCGGCGACCGCGGGGAAACCTCCCTCGGTGACGGCAGCCGGGTCCGCAAGGACAGCACCCGGATCGAGGCGATCGGGGCGGTCGATGAAACCAACGCCGCGATCGGCCTGCTGCGGC
>CAMATI010000161.1 GCA_945861095.1 Asaia bogorensis
CGTCTCCGGTCGGGCTACGCCCTCCCTACGCCGCCAACCCCGCAACGACTTTCCCATCCTGATTGTCGCGCATCACCATCTTGATTGTCGCGGGACACCTTCGGGTTTCGGGGGAGTCGGGGTATACCTTGGAATCACGGTAGAAAAAATGAGGGGATGGCTGAGGGCTGTAGCCCGACTATCGAAAATGTTCGGGAGCCCTTCACTAAGGGGGTTCGCGCACTCGGTGTGTTTCCGGTTTATCCGCTGCGGGAGACCATGCGCGTCGGGCAGATTTTGGTAGCAGACGGTTCCGCGGCCACTCCGAACGCCACGCAGAAGCCTGGGTACCAGGCCACAGTGTTGCTGACCGACGAACTTGTAAGGCCGATGGAGGATGCACGACTTCGACGGTTGAAGGAGATAGGCCGGTTTGCGGCAACGCCGGCGACAGGCAAACCGTCTGAAGATGCGGCTTACTACTTCAAGCCAGATCCGAAAGACGATCTTGGTTTAATCGGAATTCCGCAATATTCCCTGGCCTCAATTGACCAGGCAAGCCTGGGCGGGGCTGGTTCCACGCCATTTGCAAGCTTTCTCGCCGCATTTGGGTTCGCGCAGTCAAAATACCTGACTATGGAAGCTGTCGCGACACAAATGGCCGAACTGCCGCTGGCCGATTTCACATCGGTGGTTCAAAAGGCGTGTCTGAATGGCAGCGGAATGTTCGGCAAGCGGAGACCAGGACACCCAGCCGAGATACTGGCGTATAATTTCATGAAGGCGAATCATGATATCGTCGAAAGTGGAAACTCCTCACCCCCCAAATTCCAACCAGAAATGATGGTCATGCGTCGGGTATATTACTTGAGAGGTATCAGGTATGTATTTAACGATGCTTCGGTCGCGTCAGCAATCGCTACGGCAGCCTTCAATACACGGCTGCCGACCACGGCCTCTCCGCCTGACCTACTGAAGCCAACTCCATCAACAGGATCGGCTGCAACGGAAAATCTTCCGACCGATGACAAAGCGACCAAGGCGTTGATTGCGAGTATTACGGCTCTCAACAAACAGTTGTCTGAGATCAAGGATGTCGTGGCGGCAGGCAAGGGGGGGGCGGGATTTGGCATCTCAGGGGTACGTGCAACTGCACGGGGAATTGAAATGACTCAGACATTCAATCGTCCGCTGGCATTTGGGTATGAGCCGATCACGTTCAACTTTGGATTGGAGAAAGACCAGAACGGCGTCGTGCGACGTACCGGCGGTTTGGATGAGCTGTGTACCGATTCGGGCGCCTGAAACCGTCATAGTGATATGGAAGCAGAACGATGAGTGATTCTCCCACAGCAACCAATACAACATTTATTCCTCCCGGTACTGTCATCGTCGGCGTGGTCCCTTTATGGGGCCAGACCACGCCGGTCATCCTGCCGATAGATAGGACCACACATGTCATCGGCAACTCCGGTAACACCGCCAGTGTCATCGGGAATAGCGGGGTCGTTGCGAGTGTTATTGGCAATAGCGGGGTGACCGCCAGCGTCATCGGCAACAGCAGCGTGGTTGCGAGCATTGTTGGCAATAGTGGGGTGACGGCCAGTGTTACCGCCAACAGTGGTGTACCGGGGGTTGTATCGCCGTCAGGTGGATTTGTCCTGGGATATGTCGGCGACGGAGGCGTGACTCTCAACCTCCATCGACAGCCGCCCGCCACGGCAGTTTCCCCTCCGATCGCACCGGCCGGGGACGGCAAATCGATCCTTGCGTGGGAGGATGACCCGTTAAATCCGATCCTTACGGTAACAGGGGTACCGGCTCTTGGCAGTGTCCAGATAACACATGCGCAGCCTATCCCCGGCCAATACCCGCCAGGAAGTGGAGAGTTCCGTTACTGGAATGCCGCCTCAGCACTGGATCGTTGCCTGAAGTTCTGGCAAAAAATCGACGCTGACTGGACCTGGAAATCCGGCCCCCAGTTGCCCGTCCATCTCGACGCTGGCTCCGACATGAACGCCTATTACGACCGCCGGTCGTTGGCTTTTTTCCACGCCGACACCAGGTTGGGCCGTGTCTGGTCGGGCGAAAGTCCGGACATTCTCTGCCATGAACTCGGTCATGCCATTCTGGATGCCATCAAGCCGCAGTTGTGGAATTCCGCGAACTCCGAAGTCGTCGCGTTTCATGAGGCGTTTGGCGACATCAGCGCGCTGATGACCGGCCTTACCCTGAAGGACCTACGGAACGCGGTATTGGACGAAACTGGCGGCCGCCTTTACCGAAGCTCCCGATTGTCCCGCATGGCCGAGCAGCTCGGCGCGGCGATCCGGTTGGATCGCCCCGAAGAGGTCGACCGCGACTGCATGCGGAATGCGGTGAACCCGTTCGTCTACGCCGATCCGATGTCGTTGCCGCACCAGGCAACCGCCTCACGGCTATCGTCGGAGCCGCACTCGTTCTCGCGGGTGTTCACCGGCGCGTATTTCGAGGCATTGGCGGTACTTCTGGCAGTCAGTACGCCCAATGAAGCGGACCGACCAGACCGGCTGCTGGCGTTGGCGGAGCGACTGTCAACATTGCTGGTCCGCTCGATCCGCCGAGCGCCGGTGGTGTCGAATTTCTTCGCTCAGATCGCGGCGGGGATGGTGCGTGCCGCGGTCGCCGACCGCGACGATCAGGCTGCCGGCGTGCTTCGCGGGGTCTTCATCCGCCGCTCCATTCTCTCGGTCCGCAGTGCGACCGCGGCATCGGCGTGGCTGGCGCTGGACGACCGATACAACCAGGAACCCGACACAGCCGCCGAAGCAATGCCCATCCTTATCGAGGCGGATCAGTATGGTTTGGATAGGCCGTTCGGCGTCGAAGCGTCATCCAGCCCTCGTGCCTATGCCGCCAGCTCAGCATCTCCCGAGGGATGGGCTTTGAATCCAGCCAGTTCACAGACGTCGGCGCAGTCGTTCATGGCCGATATCATGCGACGTGGCAGGGTGGATTTCGGGGACTGGAAGGTACCGCAACTGCACCTCGAGCGCCTCTTTACCACACACAAGTTGGTCGCGGATGGAGGCGTCGCGCTTCTGCACCGGAAGTGCTTCGACTGCGGCCTTCACGGCGATTGACGCAAGTGAGCAGTCAGGCTGTAGGATGCGTCATGACAGATTCGCAGCCTACCCCGACCCCGGAACCCGGAGACATCGTCCCCACCGATCCGGAAAGCCGCTATTTCGTGGATGGCTTGGTCACTCGCGGCCAAGCCGCCAAAGCGGATGGGAATGGTGCCCTGCCACCGGGCGCGACCCATGAGATCGTCGGCCAGACGGAGGATGGCTACCCCATCCTCCGTCGCCGCCGCTTCAGATAGCGAACCTCACCCCAAAGCGGCCACCCCAGGCAGAACCTTCCCCTCCAACCATTCCAAAAACGCCCCGCCCGCGGTGGACACATAGCTCATCTGGTCCAACACCCCGGCCTGGCGCAGCGCCGACACTGTATCGCCGCCACCAGCCACGCTGCGCAGTGTCCCTTTCGCGGTCGTGGCCGCGACGGCCTTCGCCAGCGCCACGGTTGAAGCGTCGAAGGGCGGCGTTTCGAACGCGCCCAACGGCCCGTTCCATACCAAGGTCCGCAGGCTCCCCATCCGAGAGATCAAAGCCGCCACGGACACCGGACCGACATCCAGGATCATCGAATCCGCCGGCACCGAGTCGATCGCCACGATCTGGGTCGGCGGATTGGGTCGGAACTCGGCCGCGACGACGCCATCCGTGGGCAGCATCACCTCACAGCCCGCGGTTTTGGCTTGGGCCAGGATGGTGCGGGCCATGTCATGCATCTCGGCCTCTTGCAGGGACTTGCCGACGCTGATGCCCTGCGCGGCCAGGAAGGTGTTGGCCATGGCCCCGCCGATCAGCAGAATATCGACCCGCCCCACCAGGTTGCCCAGCAATTCCAGTTTGGTGGACACTTTCGACCCGCCGACGACGGCGGCGACCGGTCGCACCGGGTTGCCCAGGGCAGCATCCAGCGCCTCCAGTTCGGCCTGCATCAGGCGGCCGGCATAGGATGGCAGGATATGCGCGACCCCCTCCGTGCTGGCATGCGCGCGATGGGCGGCCGAGAACGCGTCGTTGACGAAGATGTCGGCCAATCCGGCCAGGGCGGCCGCGAAGGTCGGATCGTTCTTTTCCTCGCTGGCATGGAAGCGGGTGTTTTCCAGAACCAGCACATCGCCATCCGCCATCCGCTCGACCGCCTGTTCGGCTGGGATGCCGATGCAGTCTTCGGCGAAGCGCACCTGCCGGCCCAGCACTTGGCCCAGCGCCACAGCCATGGGCGCCAGCGACATGCCCGGCACGCGCTTGCCCTTTGGCCGGTCGAAATGGCTGCAAACGACGACCTTTGCACCCTTGCCGGACAACTCGCGGATGGTCGGCGACAACCGCTCGATGCGGGTCAGGTCGGATATCTTGCCGTCCCGCACCGGCACGTTCAGATCGGCGCGCATCAGCACGGTCTTGCCCGCGACGTCGAGGTTATCCAGGGTCTTGAAGGCCATCTCAGGCTCCCGTCGAGGACAAAAGGGCGGGATTACCGCGGGCGCGGTTCGGCCCAGGATCGGACCGGGGCCGCGTTTGGTGCAACGGACCGGCCCCGGCGCGAACCGGGACCGGAGCGATCGTCACAGGCTGCCGAACAGGGCCGCCGTGTCCGACATGCGGTTGGAGAAGCCCCATTCATTGTCATACCAGCCCATCACCCGGGCCATGGCGCCATCGACCACCGCGGTCTGCGTTGAATCGAACGTGCAGGACGCCGGGTTGTGGTTGAAGTCGATGCTGACCAGCTTGGCGGTGTTGTACTCCAGGATCCCGGCCAGTTCGCCCTTCGAGGCTTCCAGCATGGCCGCGTTGATCTCTTCCTTGGTGGCCTGCTTCGCCAGGTTCACGTCCAGCGATACCAGCGACACGTTCGGGGTCGGGATGCGGATGGCGGTGCCGTCCAGCTTGCCCTTCAGCTCCGGCAGCACCAGGCCCACCGCGCGCGCCGCGCCGGTGGATGTCGGGATCGCGGACACCGCCGCCGCGCGAGCGCGATGCAGGTCGCTATGCAAGGTGTCGACGGTGTTCTGATCGCCCGTGTAGGCATGGATGGTGACCATGTAGCCACGCAGGATGCCAAACCGGTCGTGCAGGATCTTGGCCATCGGCGCCAGGCAGTTGGTCGTGCATGACGCGTTCGAGATGACGGTCATGTCCTTCGTCAGAATCTTGTGGTTCACGCCATAAACGATGGTCGCGTCCACTTCATCGGCCGGGGCCGAGATCAGCACCTTGCGCGCGCCGGCCGTCAGCAGGGCGGACGCTTTTGCCTTGCTCGCGAAAATGCCGGTGCATTCCAGCGCCACGTCGACGCCCTGGTAGGGCACCTTGGTCGGGTCGCGTTCGGCGGAAACCGTCAGCGGACCATACACCTTGCCATTGTGGCGGATGGTGATGGTGTTGCCGGACACCTCGATCTGGCCGGGGAAACGGCCATGCACGCTGTCATAGGCGAACAGATGCGCGTTGGCCTCCACGCTGCCCAGGTCGTTGATCGCGACGGGGACCACATCGTCCCGTCCGCTCTCGACGATGGCGCGCAGCACGAGGCGCCCGATGCGTCCAAACCCATTGATCGCGACCTTTACGGCCATGGCCCGTTTCCTTTCTGCTAACCGCCGGGAAACCTGCCCGGACTTGTTGAACCGTCCCGCCGACCCGTCTTCTTGGTACGGCGCTCCAAGCGCTCCTTACCATGGCGCTTCCGGACCGGCCAACCCATCAAAGCCCGAAGCGGGAAGCCGCGGCCTCGATCTCCGCGCGCGGCAGGTCACGCGTGATGAAGACGATCCGGGACCGCCGATCCGGGTCCGGCCATCCATCCAGGCGCACCGGAGGGTGAAACACGTGGTGCACGCCATGGATGACCACGGGGCCGGCCTCCTCGCGCAGATGCAGAATCCCCTTGACCCGCAGCAGGTCCGGTCCGCGTGCGCCGCGCAGCATCGCCAACCACCCTGATACCGCGTCCCAGTCGAGCGGTTCCGCGAAGGTGAGGCAGAATGCATCGATCCCGTCCCCATGCGCATGACCGCCATGATGCGCGTCGTCCGAGTGCCCAGGATGTCCCGCGCCATGATCGTGATCGCCATGACCGGCACCCGCCGCCCACCCGTCGTCATGCCGCCCGTCGTCATGCCGCCCGTCGTCAAGCCGCTGCCCGCCATGCGCTCGCCCGTCGTCATGCCGCCCATCGTCTCGCCGCCCGTCGCCATGCCGCTGCCCGTTATGCGCCCCCTCGGCATGCGCCCCCGCGACACGATCCGCATCAAACCGTGCGTCGCGATCCTGATAGGCCGCCTCGTTCAGCCAGCGTTGGACATCGAGGCTCTTTCCGGCCGGGTCGAACAGCGCCGCCCCGAACAGCAGATCCGGCGCCACGTCGCCCCCCGCCACCCGTATGATCGCCGCCCCCGGGTTGATCGCCGCCAGCCGTTCGGCCGTCACCGCCCCGTCCGCCAAATCCGTCTTCGTCAACAGCAACCGATCCGCGATCGCCACCTGCTTGATCGCCTGGGGATGCTCATCCAACTGCCGGCCGGCATTCACCGCGTCGACCGTCGTCACCACCGCGTCCAGGCGCGCGAAATGACTGACCAGCGGATTGTTCAGCAGCATCTGCACGATCGGTGCCGGGTCCGCGAGCCCCGTGGTCTCGATCAACACCCGGCGGAATGGCGGCACGTCGCCGGCATCCCGGCGCGCCAGCAGGTCGCGGATCGTGTCCGCCAGATCGCTCCGCACGGTGCAGCAGATGCAGCCATTGGCCATGATCGCGACTTCGCCGCTGACCTGCTCGATCAGCAGATGGTCCAGCCCGATCTCGCCGAATTCGTTCACGATCACGGCGCTGTCCGCCATGTCCGCATGGCGCAGCAAGGCGTTGAGCAACGTGGTCTTGCCGCTGCCCAGAAACCCGGTGATCAGCGATACCGGGGTGCGTTCGGCGGACTTGTCGCGGTCAAACAGTGACAGGGTTGGCCCTCCGGCTCGATCGGTGGCGGCTTCCCGCCGGCACACGACCATGGACGACGATCCGATGTCGGTTCAAGCCAACAATGGACGACAGACCATAGCATGGTGGATAGTCCGCCTGACGTCCAACCTGACCCGGTAGGAAACACCCATGACATCATCCAACGGCAACCTGCCCGATGGCAAACCGACCAATGCGAAGTCGACCGGCGAAGACCGGCGCGGTTTCCTCAAAACCGCCGGTCTCGGCGCGCTCGGCGCGGTGGCCGGGGCCACGCACGGCAAATTCGGCCTCGCCCCGATCACGCCAGCTCAGGCGCAAGGGACCGCGCCCGCCGCGCAGGATAAATGGTGGCCGTCCAAATGGGGGGCCGCGGACGAGGCCGGTGCCTCCAACCACATGACCCCAGCCAAGACCCTGGATGCGATCTCCTGGATCAAGGACGGCAAGACCTACAAGATCGGCCGGGTTTACGAGGCAGGCATGCCCATGTTCGGCGTCCGGGCATTCAGCCTGCGCATCCCGGGCGGTCCCACCGGCGGGCCGTTCGGTGCCAACAAGCTGATCTACAACGATGAATTCCTGGCCGCTGAAATCGGCCAAACCGGCACCCAGTTCGACGGCCTTGGCCATATCGGGGTTCAGCAGGGCAGGGACGGCGACAAGAACGAGATGCGCTATTACAACGGCTTCACCGAACAGGAAATCGGTGGTGCCTACGGCCTTCAGAAACTCGGCGTCGAGAAGCTGAAGCCGATCCTGACCCGCGCCCATTTGATCGACATGGCCGGGCTGAAGGGCGGCATGATGGATGCCGGCCAGGAAATCTCGGTTGCCGATATCCGGGCCGCCCTGCAACGCCAGAACATGTCCGAAGCCGACATCAAACCTGGCGATGGTATTTTCTTCCACACCGGCTGGGGCTCGCTGTGGATGAAGAACAACGACCGCTACAATGCCGGAGAGCCTGGGATCGGCGTCGAAGCGGCCAATTGGATCATCCAGAAGGACCTGACGGTAACCGGGGCCGATACCTGGGCGACCGAGGTCGTGCCGAACCCCGACAAGACCCTGGCCTTCCCGGTGCACGGGATGCTGATCGCCAAACATGGCATCCTGAACCACGAAAACCTGATCTTCGATGCCTTGATCGCCGAACAGAAATACCGGTTCGTCTACATTTTCTGTCCCGCCCCGATCAAAGGCGCCACCGGCTCCAACGGCTCGCCCATCGCCGTTACCTGATCCGGTGTAATGCCCGCGCCCTACCGGAGTCCGATCCAGGACACCATGGAGGACTCGGTATGCGCCACGCGATGGGCCACGGGATGCGCCAGGTCATGCGCCACGTCATGCGACGCAGAACGGCTATTCTGGCCGGGCTCGCGGCCTTCACGGCGGGTTCCGCGCGGGCGGCCCCCGCCCCCGTGGTATTGGAATTGTTCACCTCTCAGGGTTGCTCATCCTGCCCGCCGGCCGATGCGCTGCTGGGTGAACTGTCACGCGCGCCTGAGGTGATCGGCCTGGCCTGGCATGTCGATTACTGGGACAGACTCGGCTGGCGCGATCCCTATGCCAGCCGGGATTGGACCAACCGCCAGCGCGCCTATGCGGCATCGCTGCGGACCGAGGTCTACACCCCCGCCCTGGTCGTCAACGGATCGACCATGGTCGTCGGATCCGACCGGCGCGCCGTGCAGACCGCCATCCGTTCGGCGTCCGCGCTGGCGCTGACCCTTTCGCTGCGACGCGGTCCATCCGGTCTGCTTGCCGAGGCCGGCGGCTTGCCGACCGACGCAACCATGGCGCTGGTGGTGTATGATCCGGAGAGGGAGACGCCCGTGCGGGCGGGTGAAAATTCCGGCCGTCGCTTGCGGGAATTCCGCATCGTGCGGGAGGAACGGGCGGTCGCGCGGTTCGAAGGGCGGGCGATGCTGCCAGGTGTCATGGCCGATCAGGGGGCCGTGCTGCTGGTGCGGGACAGCAAGCTGCGAGTCCTGGGGGCCGCCTATCTTCGGCCGCTGCCCGCCTGATCCCGCAAGGAGATCAGTGCCGATTCCGTCCCGCGATCACGCGTACTCGTTGCCGGATCAAGCTCGGCAACCACGCCGAGGGGACGGCGACCGGTCGATGGTAACGTCGGTTGGGTTTAGTGCATGGAGGCAAGGGTTGAGGAAATGAGCCGCGGCAGCGCGCTCCAATCCGAAATGATCCAATGAACGGCCAGCAATCCCAGGATTACCGCAACCGGGACCGCGAATTTGCGGCCGGTACTGGGTTCCCGTCTCGTCGTAGGCATACCAACCTCCAGCTATCGCCTCGGCGTCGAAAGTCGGTTGACCCAACGCGCGGCTAGGTGACTGTCGTCACCAATTGGGGCGGATGTTAGCCAGAATTGTTGCGTCGCGGCGATAGTCTGGATGGCAGGTAGAACGGTGACGCATAGGTCGGCGCCGCGATAATTGTCATACTTCGCCGCGACAGCAGACAGGTCAGGACGGGCGCTTGAGCGAGAACACCTTATCCGCCGGCATGGGCAGTGCCGGAACCGCCGCGGCGGCGCCCGGAATTCCAGCCGCCGCCGCGATCCCGCTCCCGACCCCGGCCAACCTCCCGGGCGCGATTGCGGCCCAACGCCCGGGCGCGACGAACATCGCCGAGTCGAAACCGGCCGACAGCAACACGACCTTCGCCATCCTGGTGTCGCTCAGCATCTGCCATCTGCTGAACGACATGAACCAATCGCTGGTGCCGGCGCTGTATCCGATCCTGAAGGATAGCTACCAGCTTGATTTCGCCCAGATCGGCTTGATCACGCTGGCGTTCCAGTTGACGGCATCGATGCTGCAACCGGTCGTCGGCTTCGTCACCGACAAGCATCCGCAGCCGTATTCGCTGCCGGTCGCGATGTGTTGCAGCCTGGTCGGTCTGCTGCTGCTGGCGGTCGCGAATTCCTATGGCGTGATCCTGTTCGCCGCGGCCCTGGTGGGCATTGGATCCTCGGTGTTCCATCCCGAATCGTCTCGAGTCGCGCGGATGGCGTCTGGCGGGCGCTACGGATTTGCCCAGTCGCTGTTCCAGGTCGGCGGCAGCACGGGGTCGGCGATCGGCCCGTTGCTGGCGGCCTTCGTCGTGGCCCCGCGCGGGCAGACCAGCATTGCCTGGTTTTCGGCGGCGGCTCTGCTGGCGATGGCGCTGCTGACCTATGTCAGCATCTGGTACAGCCGCCACCCGGCCATGGCGGCCCGTCGCGGCAAACGCGCCGCGCCGGTCGCCGCGGCATCTCCCTGGCCGCGCGCCACGGTGATCACGGCGCTGACGGTGGTGCTGATCCTGCTGTTCTCGAAGAACGTCTATACGGCGAGTCTCAGTTCGTACTACACGTTCTATCTGATCGAGAAATTCCACGTCTCGGTGCAGAACGCGCAGATGCATCTGTTCGTGTTCCTGGGCGCGAGCGCTGTCGGCACCTTCGCCGGCGGCATCATCGGCGACCGTTTCGGGCGCAAGCCGGTGATCTGGTTCTCGATCCTGGGGGCGCTGCCGTTTGCGCTGATGCTGCCTTATGCCGGGCTGATGTGGACCGGTGTGCTGACGGTCGTTATCGGGCTGATCATGGCCTCCGCCTTTTCCGCCATCATCGTCTATGCGCAGGAACTGATGCCCGGCCGGGTCGGCATGGTCGCCGGCATGATGTTCGGATTTTCGTTCGGCCTCGGCGGTCTCGGCGCCGCCGCGCTGGGCAAGGTCGCCGATATGACCAGCATCGAGCTGGTCTATCAGCTTTGTTCCTTCCTGCCGATCATGGGGCTGATGACCGCCTTCCTGCCGAATATCGAGCGGCGCTGAAACGCCGCTCGATCGTTTGGCGGCGGCTGTCAGTAACCGCTTCAATAGGGTCACTGACGCCAAACACCGTCATGGCGGGCGCCGGCCCGCCATCCACGATTTTCTTTTGGTCAGCATCGCACGTCGTGGGTGGCGGGCCCGCGCCCGCCATGACGGCGAAAGGCCGGTGCGTTCGGCCACCCCGGCTCGGTTGTTTCCGAACGAGGCCTTAGTGGCTTGGATCAGAACTCCCCGCTGCGATAGGCCGCGTCGAGCCGTTTGGCATCTTCTTCCGACAACGCGGGCCAGGCCTCCCCGCGGCGGCGCAGGGTGCCCGTGAAGTTCGGCTTGCGCTTTTCGTTGAAGGCCTGCCGTCCTTCCTCTCCGTCGATCGTGGTCTGGATCAGCAGGGAGTTGATCAGGTTCTGCACATGCCAGGCCTGGTCGGTCGGCAAGTCGCCAAAGCGGACCAGGAATTCCTTCATCATGCGCACCGCGACCGGGGGCAGGGTGCAGATGTGACGAGCGATCTTCTCCGCCCGTTCCAGCAGTTGCGCGTGGGGGACGACCTCGTTGACGACGCCGATCCGCAGTGCTTCCTGCGCATCGAACGGATCGTCGGTCAGCATGATCTTCATGGCGTCGATGTAGCGAAGCTGCTTGGCCAGCAGGGATGCGCCAGGGCCATGGCCGAGCCAGCCCTGGGTGGTGAGGGCGAATTTGAAGCGGGCGTGTTCGGCGCTGGCGATGCGGATGTCGGTCGACGCGAGCAGGATATAAAGCCCGGCTCCCGCCGCCCACCCGTTCACCGCCGCGATCACCGGTTTCCAAACGCGGGGGTAATGGTCGCCCATCCGCCCGTCGACGCCGGTCTTTTGTCCGTGGACGGTGCCGGCCAGCGGCCAGAAGATGCGCTGGGTGCGCAGGTATTCCCGTTCCTCGGCCGTGATGTCGGGCCGAGGCGCCAGGTTGTGGCCGCCGCAGAAATGCGTGTCGCCTTTCCCGGTCAGGATGGCGCAACGGATCGAGCGGTCTTCCCACAGATCGATCCACGCCTCGGAGATCGCGTCCGAGGTCGCCTTGTCGAGGATGTTCGCCTTGGAGGGGTTGTTGAGGGTGATATAGGCGACCCCGTCGCGCTTTTCGTAGTCGATGGCCAAGTCGGCATCCTCCCCGTTCGGTGCGGCACTTTGCGCAATTCCCAGGTCGGAACTTGCGAGCGGAGAAAACTGCGCCGGGCCCGGATGTTGTGTCAATCAGGTTGGCTCGGGCAGGCCGGCTCGGGCAGGTCGGCTCGGGCAGGCCGGCTCGCGCAGGCCGGCTCGGGCAGGTTGGCTCGGGCAGGTCGGCTCGGGCAGGTGGCCCAGGGCAGGTCGAAGCGGGCACGTCGAGGCGGACGGGGCAGGGGGCCGTGCGGCGCTTGCCCGCCACTCGGGTCACTCGGACAGGGGCATGCCCTTTGTGCCGGCGTAGAAGACGATCAGCACGACGCCGTCCGCGCCGGTGACGCCGCGGTGGCGAGCATGCACCATCTCTGGCAGGACATCCCCCGCGACCAGGCGTTTCGTCGCGCCGCCCTCCTGCTTTTCGACCAGCAGCGCTCCGGACACGACATAGGCGGCATTCGGCATCGGATGCGTGTGCCAGGGCAGGGCGGTGTTGGGCGCGATGGCGATTTTCAGCACCGTCAGTTCCGGCGGCCCCGCCGGATAGGCCTGGTAGGGGGCGCCATCCCATGACGCACCGGTCTTCATCAGGGTCTCGACCGTCACGCCCGGCAGATCGGCCGAGCGTGCCGCGCTGGGGACGGCCAGAAGGATAACGGGGAGGAAAGCGCGGACTTTGGCGAGCAGCATGGCGTGTCGTCGAACCTTTCAAGGTTGGATCAGCGTATTGGCACTCGTCTTTCGGCGTCGCCCCGCCTTCGCAGGGCACGGGAATGCCGCCGAACCTACCCCACCGTGACCCCGGTCATCCGCTCATACACTTTCACCACCGCGGCGCCTTCTTCCTTGTTCAGCCCGGCGGCGCGCGCCATCTGATAGACCTGCTGCGTCACGTTCGCGAGCAGCACCGGCACGCCCAACTGCTTGGCAAACGCGGTCTCCAACTCCTGGTCCTTGTAGGAGATGTCGACCGTTCCGGACGGGGCGAAATTGCGGGTGATCATGCGGTGGCCGCGATTGGCGAAGGCGTAGGAATTGCCGGAACTGGCGCTGATCACGTCGAACAACTGCTGGATGTCGAGGCCCGCCTTCACGCCCATCACCAGCCCTTCCGCCACGGCGACGGTGTTCACCTGCAACAGCATGTTGTTGATGAGCTTCATGGCGATGCCGTTGCCCAAGGCCCCGGCGTGAAAGACGTTGCCGCCCATCGCGTTGAACAGGTCCTGACAGGCGGTGAACACGGCTTTGTCGCCACCGACGATGATGGACAACGTGGCCTCGGCCGCGCCCTTGGTGCCGCCGCTGACCGGGGCGTCCAGCACCGCGATGCCGCGGTCGGACAACCGAGCGGCCATGTCGCGGAGTTTGAAGGGATCGACGGTGCTCATGCAGATGACGATGTGGCCGCTTCCGGCGCCATGGGCGAAGCCATGTTCCCCCAGGATGACGGATTCCGCCTGGGCGGTGGTTTCCACCATGCAGATGGACCGTGTGGTTTCCTTGGCGACGGCCTGGGGGGAGGCGGCGACCTCGGCCCCGGCTTCCGCCAGCGACTGCACCTTGCGCGGATCGAGGTCGTGCACGACCAAACTCACCCCGGCCTTCAGCAGGTTGCGGGCCATCGGCCCCCCCATGTTGCCGAGACCGACGAAACCGACCTTGCCCGCCATTTTCTGATCCTTCCGAGACATTTCCTGGCGGGACTGAACACCAGCCGGACGAAGGACACAACTTGGTCGGGGCAAGCGGGGGAGGGAAAGGAAGCCTTGGGGCTCTGCCCCAAACCTCGCGAGGGGCGTTGCCCCCTCGACCCTCACCAAGGCTGGGCCTTGGATGCCGTTAATGGGGTCGGGGGCGAAAGGGGGTCAATCCGGACGCT
>CAMATI010000162.1 GCA_945861095.1 Asaia bogorensis
GAACGCCCGAACGTCGTGCAGACGCGTGCCAAGCCAACGATCCACTTTCCCCACGAAATCCCTCGCATCCGACAGCAATCAACATATTGTAGGATAACATGCCGTTCTCACACCGTATCTGGGACAATGAAAATGAGGGGATTCGTGAGTATGCCACTCCTTCATTCGCCAACTCCAATTTGCTCCCCCGCATATCACGATTGCAGTTACGTTGCGCTTACAACCCTTCCGTCGTCACGACGAAGCGGCCGACACTACGTGGAGTGACAGGAAGTCCAAAAATATCCGTAATTCCAAAGGCATAATTATTCGATTACGTGAGCCGGTCGAGATTGCGTACCATCGGCAAATTGTCGGAGCACGCATAACGAATCGTCGCACTTTGCTCAGGACGATCCCTGACCGGCGGTGATGTCGGCTCCCTGTAGATATCCCCGCACCTCGCTTCGCTCTGCACATTACGCCGCGGGTCGAGTCGGCGGTGCCGAAATAAGCGTCTGGCCGATCTGGATCGCGTCTATATCTCCCCCGACGTGTTGTCACGGCCCGCCAAATGCGCACGCAAAGCCGCCGCGGCATCGTCATCGCCCCGCGCTTCCCTCAGTGCCGCGACGTTGCGTTCCTTCTCGACGGCCACACCGAGAATCCGATCGGCTGACTGGATGCGCCCCGCCGCTTCCAATTCACGAAGCAGGTCACCCGTCGAAAGCGCTGTGACGCGTTCGGGCAGACCGCGCACAAATCCACGCTTCCTGACATCGTTGTCCTCGAACAACAAAATCGCTTCGATGTCCGGATCCTTGTCGATCTCGACATTCAGCACTTCAAGCGCCGACTGCTCACCGCGCCCCTTGGATCGCGTTCTCTCATCGGCGGCCCGCAGGACCTGAAACTCCGCGAAGACCGATGTCACGACTAGCTCAACCTGTCCCTGGTGCCGCCGAACCCACTGGACGATGTCCTCGGCACCCGTCTTGGCGAGGTCTTGCGTCACCTCATAATACACCATGTCGGGAATCAGAACGCGAAGCCCCGGCATGGTCAGGCACTCAAGGGCCTCCGCCGCCGCAAGCGTGATGAGCGGCGAGGCGTCCGTAACGAGAAGGCCCAGCCGCCTCGTCACCCATGGGCCTGTCGAAGAGCTTCGCGAATAATCTCACGACCTCGCAGGCGTGCGGCGACGTTTGGCCCGTCCATCGGGGCCATGGGCGGGCGAAGCTGAAGTCTTCCAAGACCTGCCAGCACATCGCGATAATTCTCAATGCCGCGCCCACGCAGCGATGTCCATGTGATCTCACCGGCGGCGTATTGCCGCAGCAGCTTTTCCTTTTCATCCTGTGTCATGTAATCGCCTCTCTAGCCTTCGCGCATATCACAGGTTTCGAGAATAGTCAATGGAATGTGAGTGTTGCGTGGCTTTCCCACTCTATTCTGACCTGATCAACCTGCCCAATCCAGTCTTCTGAAAAATTTTCTCTTTCGATAGACTTTCGTCGGCTGGCCAAATCTTGGATGCTGGGCAACGCACCAAGTCTAGTCCCGGACGCATATGCACTTTCGTCTATACGGTTGCCACCGAGCCCGGCCGGCCTCCTTGGCGGCCATTTGCGCGGACGGAGGAAGCCTTGACCGGAGTGCGCGCCAAGCCGCCACGGCGGCCCAGAAGTCCAGCCATCCAGCGCGGCGATCCAAAAACGCCGTCCAACGGTGCCGGCAAATACAGGTCTGCACCCAGGGTCGGCCAATGCAGACCCAGCCCGGTCGGCGTGATTTCGATAATGGCCAGATCGGCGGGCCTCGCAGCCGCCAGCCCTTCCACGAGATGCGAGGAAAACGCCAATTCCAGACCACTGTTCAGAGTGACCATGATCCGGGACACGCGCCGATCGTAGCGCGCCGCGACCGCGTGGGGTGTGGACGCCAAGCGTTGCTGCAGGCGCTGTTCGGCTTGTTGAACCTCGGCGTCAGAGATTTCCATGGATACACCCCCACTCACCCCATCCGGGCAAACGCCTCCCGAGCCGCCAACATATCCTCCAACGACCCAAACGCATTCGTGTAGTGCCCCGTGAACCCACGCCCCTCCAACATCCGGAACAACCCCGGAAAATCAAAATCGCCTTCACCCGGCCGCAAATGCTCTTCCTTGCCATTCCGGAAGCAATCCGCCAGCCGCACCTCCGCCACCCGATCCAACGGCATGGCGTTGACGAACCCCTCCACCCCCTCCGGCACCAGATGAGCATGGTTGGCGGTGAAGGACAGAGCAAACGCCGGTGACTGGATGCGTTCGTAGTACCAGCGCCATTCGTCCAAGTTATGCGCCAGGTAACGCACCTCCGCGTCCGCCGGCTCCTTGTTCAGGTTCTCCAGCAACAACCGAGCACCGCAACCCTCCGCATAGGCAACAACCCGTTGCAGGCGGTCCAGCCCGGCCTGCATCCGCTGCTCGACATCGGCGGTGAAGTGGAACCCGGCATGCACCACGATCCATTCCGCCCCCAACCGAACCGAGGCATCGACATAGGCGCGCAGATACGCCTCGACCGCGTCACCCACCAACGGCGCGTATTCCGCGACGTTCACGGCCGAGGACGTATGCAGTCCCAGATGGATGCCATGCCGCTCTCGTTCGGCCTGGATCGCGGCCGACCGGGCAGCATCCAGGCGGGTGAAAGCATTCTCCCCGGTGTCGAGCTGAACGTCGATCCGCTGGACGTCGTTGCGCACGGCCCATGCGATCCCGTCCTCCAGCCGCAGCTTCCGGCCCAGGTCGATGCCGATGCGGGCACGCAATGTCTCGGTCATGTCGTTCGCTCCTCCGGGGCCTATTCCAGTCCGATCAGCGCCGGCGTCAAGGACAAGGGGATCCGCTCGGTCCCGGTCATGGCGTTGACGCCCATCTCGGTCAGCCAGGCATCGAACTCCGGCGCGGGTTTCAAGCCGAGCGCGTGGCGGACATAGAGCGCGTCGTGGAAGGAGGTGCTCTGGTAGGACAGCATCACGTCGTCCGCGCCGGGCACGCCCATAACATAAGTGACTCCCGCGACGCCCAGCAGGGTCAGCAGCGCGTCCATGTCGTCCTGGTCCGCCTCGGCGTGGTTGGTGTAGCAAACGTCGACACCCATCGGCAGGCCGAGCAGCTTGCCGCAGAAATGGTCTTCTAGGCCGGCGCGGGTGATTTGCTTGCCGTCATACAGGTATTCCGGGCCGATGAACCCGACCACGGAGTTCACCAGCAGCGGCGAGAACGCCCGGGCGACGGCGTAGGCGCGGGCCTCGATGGTCTGCTGGTCGACACTGTGATGGGCTTCGGCGGAGAGGGCGCTGCCCTGACCGGTCTCGAAATACATGACGTTGTCGCCGATCGTGCCGCGTTTCAGCGACAGCGCGGCCTGGTGGGCCTCGTGCAACAGGGAGAGGGAGACGCCGAAGCTGCGGTTGACCGCCTCGGTCCCGCCGATCGACTGGAACACCAGGTCGACGGGCGCGCCGGCCTCGATCGCACGCAGTGTGGTTGTGACATGGGCCAGCACGCAGGTCTGGGTGGGAATGCAATAGCGCTCGCGGATCGTATCCAGCATGGTCAGCAGGGTGATCGTGGCGTCCACATTGTCGGTGGCCGGATTGACGCCGATGACCGCATCTCCCGCCCCCATCAGCAGCCCGTCCAATGTGGACGCGGCGACCCCCCGCGGATCGTCGGTGGGATGGTTGGGTTGCAGCCGGACCGACAGGCGGCCGGGCAGGCCGATCGTGTTGCGGAAGCGTGTGGTCACGTGGCATTTCGCGGCGACCGCCACCAGGTCCTGCAATCGCATGATCTTACTGACCGCCGCCACGATCTCCGGTGTCAGCGCGGGGCGCAACGCGGTCAGGTCCGCTGGTTCGGCCGCCAGCAGGAACTCTCTGAACGCGCCCACTGTCATCGCCGCGATCGGCGCGAAGCCGATCCGGTCGTGGCTGTCCAGGATGAGCCTGGTCACCTCGTCGTCTTCATAGGGAACGACCGGTTCGTCGACGATCGCCGATAGCGGCGTGTCCGCCAGCGCCATCTGCGCGGCGACCCGTTCGGCGGCGCTGGTCGCGGCGACTCCGGCCAGCACATCGCCAGACCGCAAGGGCGTCGCCCGGGCCAGCAGGGTACGAAGGTCTGCAAAGACGTGGCGTGTGCCGCCGATGGTATGGGCGAAAGCCATGGACTGGTCCCAGAGCGTGAGACCATGCAGCATGCCCTGATTGTGCGCGACAGAAAAGCTCATGGACGGAACGGTTTGAGGCAGTCGGTTAATCCGGTTTTACGAGTCGTCATGAATTGAAACCCAAGTGACAGCCCGCCAAGCGTATTGTTAAGGGACGGGTTGGATTGTCGCGGGCGGTAAGCGAAGGATGGGGATCGGGCCTGGCCGCCGCGCAACGAGACGGACCTGGATGATGCCGAGCAGTCCCGCCGCACCTGGCGGAAAATGATTTTTGGCCTCGGCACGGAACCGGTGATCCACATCATCGCCGGCGATCCAAACTGGGTTAGGGATCGTAGACATTACGGAGAGGAGGTCCCCGATGCCGATCGACGCCGCCCGATGGGACTTTGCCGATGATGCTGAATGCACAGTGCCCCGGAGGTCCGCGCCCATGTTTCAATTCCCATCGTCTCCCCACACCTATGATATGTCCGCCACCGCCACCGTCGCCGCCCTGCGCAGGGAACTCGACGCGTTCGCATGGGACCTGGTGTCCCGACTGACGCCGCACGAAACGGCGGACGCGGAGATTCCGCTGGACAGCGACGACCCCACCCGGTAAACGCCGCCGCTCAATCGGAACGTGGGAGAGACCGAACCGCCCGTAAGGCGGCGGGTTTCGTATGCACCGCGGTCCCTCGGCACGGTAAGGACCAGGGATAATGGCGAAGAAAATTGTCGGTTACATCAAGCTGCAGATTCCGGCCGGCAAGGCCAACCCATCTCCCCCCGTCGGCCCGGCGCTCGGCCAACGCGGCCTGAACATCATGGCTTTCGTGAAGGAATTCAACGCCTTCACGCAGAACATGGAACCTGGCACCCCGACCCCGGTGGTGATCACGGCCTTCGCGGATCGCAGCTTCACCTTCATCACGAAGACGCCGCCGAACACGTATTTCCTGAAGCGGGCCGCCAAGATCGACAAGGGCAGCCCAACCGTCGGGAAGGGCGCGTCGGCCGGGCAGGTCACCATGACCCAGCTGCGGGAGATCGCCGAGATCAAAATGAAGGACATGAACGCGAACGATATCGACGGCGCGGTCCGCATGTTGGCCGGATCGGCGCGGTCGATGGGTCTGACCGTGGTGGAGGGCTGATCCATGGCGAAGAACAAGCGACTGACCGCGGCGGCGGCGATGGTTGATCCGGCAAAGGCTTACACCCTGGCCGACGCGATCAAGCTGGTGAAATCCACCGCGAAGGCGAAGTTCGACGAAACCGTCGAAATGTCGATGAACCTGGGCATCGATCCGCGCCATGCAGACCAGATGGTGCGCGGGCTGACCAGCCTGCCGAACGGCACCGGCAAGAACGTGCGGATAGGCGTGTTCGCGCGCGGCGCGAAGGCGGAGGAGGCTTTGGCCGCCGGAGCCGACGTGGTCGGCGCGGAAGACCTGATGGAAAAGATCCAGGGCGGTCAGATCGACTTCGACCGCTGCATCGCCACCCCTGATATGATGGGCATCGTCGGGCGACTGGGTAAAATCCTGGGGCCGCGCGGCCTGATGCCGAACCCGCGCCTGGGAACCGTGACCATGGATGTCCGCGGGGCGGTCACCGCCGCCCGTGCCGGTCAGGTGGAATTCCGCGCCGAAAAGGCCGGGATCATCCATGCCGGTATCGGCAAGGTCAGCTTCGACGACGACAAGCTGCTGGAAAACGCGCGCGCCCTGGCCGATGCGATCCAGCGGGCCAAGCCGACCGGCGCCAAGGGCACCTATGTGCAGCGCGTGTCCGTCAGCTCCACCATGGGGCCGGGCGTGCGCGTGGATGTCGGTTCGATCGGCGTCTGACGAAATTCGCGGAGCAGGTTTGCTCCGCGGGCAGGGAACGCTTCGGCGTTCCCGAACCTGTCCGAGACCGCACGTGATCCCCGATCGGGTATCTTAAGGGACTTCGGTCCGCGCGTGGGAGACGGGGAAGCCAAGGCATGACGGACACGGCCGCTCGGGGCGAAACCCAAGTGGACCGGTTTCCGGCGCAGACTTGGTGGTTCCGGCTTGCAGGGGACGTCGCCACCGTTCGGTGGTGAGGACTCCAGGACAGGCGAACCGGACCATGTCACGGGCAGGGGGGCATCCTCGGCAGGCGTCATGGTCCTTGGGCAACCCGGTCCGGCACGGTTTCGATCGTGGCGGGCCAAGCAAGCCCCCGAGCGATTTTCGGGGGACGGAGACGATACGTGGACCGTACGGAGAAGCGGGAGTTCGTCACCGAGCTCAATCAGGCCCTGTCCGCCACGTCGATGATCGTCGTCACCCGCAATGCGGGCCTGACGGTCGCCGACGCAACGGCGCTCAGGGTCAAGATGAGAGCGGCGGGCGCAACTTACAAAGTCGCGAAGAACCGGCTGACCCACCTCGCCTTGGAAGGGACCCGATTCGAAGGCATCGCGCCGATGCTGACCGGTCCGATCGCGCTTGCGTGGTCGATGGATCCGGTGGCGGTGGCGAAGACGGCCGTCGAGTTCGCCAAGACCAACGACAAGTTCGTGCTGATCGGCGGCGCGCTTGGGACCCAGACGCTGGATGCGGATGGGATCAAGGCACTGGCCGAATTGCCGTCGCTGGATGAACTGCGCGCTAGGTTGGTGGGGATGATTTCGACCCCCGCCACGCGGATCGCGGGGATTCTGCAGGCGCCGGCCGCACAACTCGCCCGGGTCTTTGGGGCCTTCGCCAAGAAGGATGAGACAGCCGAGGCAGCCTGATCGTCGATCAGACCGCCAACAAGACCGAACGCAGCCGAAAACAACGGCTTGCATGGAACCTATCAAGCGCTAGATTAAGGGATACAGACAATGGCTGACTTGCAGAACCTGGTGGACCAGCTTTCCACCCTCACCGTGCTCGAAGCGGCGGAACTGTCGAAGCTGCTGGAAGAGAAGTGGGGCGTTTCCGCCGCCGCGCCGGCCGCCGCCGCCGCCGCTCCGGTTGCCGCCGTCGCCGCGGTGGTGGAGGAACAGACCGAGTTCACCGTGATCCTGGCTTCCGCCGGGGACAAGAAGATCAACGTCATCAAGGAAGTCCGCACGATCACCGGGCTCGGCCTGAAGGAAGCCAAGGACCTGGTCGAAGCAGCGCCGAAGGCGGTCAAGGAAGCTGTTGGCAAGGACGAAGTGGCGAAGATCAAGAAGATGCTCGAAGACGCGGGCGCCACCGTGGAGGTCAAGTAACGCGGTCCGGACGCATCACAGACCGCACGAACGGGTCCGCCGGACTGTTCGCGCGTTTGAGCCGGGATTGGGTGGGAATCGCATGATTCCCGCCCGCTTTCCCGTTTTCGGCGGAACGACCCGTGTAGACCAGAATGGCTCATCGCGGGTTGGATTGACGGCACGGACACAGACACAGCTAAGGCAGGACAGGCCATGAACGCGATCAGCAGGTCGTTTACCGGGCGCAAGCGGATCCGAAAGAGCTTCGGACGCATTCCCGAAGTGGCGCCGATGCCAAATCTGATCGATGTGCAACGCTCCAGCTATGAAGCGTTCCTGCAGATGAATGTCCACCCGGACAACCGGACCCATACCGGCCTGCAGGAAGTGTTCAAATCGGTCTTCCCGATCGACGATTTCGCCGGTCGCGGCCGTCTGGAGTTCGTCTATTACGAACTTGAAGAACCCAAATACGATGTCGAGGAATGCATCCAGCGGGGCATGACCTATGCCGCGCCGTTGAAGGTGATCCTGCGACTGATCGTGTGGGACGTGGATGAGGACACCGGCGCCCGGTCGATCCGCGACATCAAGGAGCAGCCCGTCTATATGGGCGACATGCCCCTGATGACGGATAACGGCACGTTCATCATCAACGGCACGGAACGCGTCATCGTCAGCCAGATGCACCGCTCCCCCGGCGTGTTCTTCGATCATGACAAGGGCAAGACCCACAGCAGCGGCAAATACCTGTTCGCCGCGCGGGTGATCCCGTATCGCGGGTCGTGGCTCGATTTCGAATTCGACAGCAAGGACCTCGTTTACGTCCGCATCGACCGCAAGCGGAAGTTGCCGGTCACCACCTTGCTGTATGCGCTGGAAGGCGCGCACACGGAGGCTTTGCGTGCCGCCCGCGAAGCCAAGGGCGAAGTGGTCGAACCCGGCGAAATCCGCGGCATGGATCAGGAAGAGATCCTGACCTATTTCTATGGCCAGGTCGTGTTCGACCGAACCGCCAAGGGCTGGGCCCGCCCGTTCGAGCCGGATGCGTTCCGCGGCGTCAAGCTGCTGGAACCGTTGATCGACGCCGCGACCGGAGAGGTCGTCGCCGAGGCCGAAGCCAAACTGACCGCGCGCCAGGCCCGGCGCATCGCCGAGAACACCAAGGAAGTGCTGGTCGGGCGCGCCGATCTGCTGGGCCGTTACGTGGCCGAGGATCTCGTGAACCTGGATACCGGCGAAATCTACGCCGAAGCCGGGGAGGAACTGGTCGAGGCCCGCCTCGCCGCGCTGGAAGACGCCGGCGTGACCACCCTGCCCACGCTCGCCGTCGATCAGTCGAACGGTCCGTGGATGCGCAACACCCTGACGGTGGACAAGAACAGCAATCGCGACGACGCGCTGATCGACATCTATCGCGTGATGCGCCCGGGCGAACCGCCGACGCCGGAAACCGCCGAGGCGCTGTTCCGTGGGTTGTTCTTCGACAACGATCGCTACGACCTGTCGGCCGTCGGGCGCGTGAAGATGAACATGCGCCTGAACTTCACCGATGTCGCCGACACGGTCCGCACCCTGCGCAAGGAAGACCTGCTGCGCACGGTGAAGACCCTGTGCGACCTGAAGGACGGGCGCGGGCAGATCGACGACATCGACAATCTCGGCAATCGCCGGGTCCGTTCGGTCGGCGAACTGATGGAGAACCAGTACCGAATCGGCCTGTTGCGCATGGAACGCGCGATCCGGGAGCGCATGGGCAGCGTCGATATCGACACCGTCATGCCGCACGACCTGATCAACGCCAAGCCGGCGGCCGCGGCGGTGCGGGAATTCTTCGGATCCTCCCAGCTCAGCCAGTTCATGGACCAGACCAACCCGCTGTCGGAAGTGACGCATAAGCGCCGCCTGTCCGCGCTCGGGCCGGGCGGTCTGACGCGGGAACGCGCCGGGTTCGAAGTGCGTGACGTGCACCCGACCCATTACGGCCGCATCTGCCCGATCGAAACGCCGGAAGGCCCGAATATCGGCCTGATCAACTCGCTGGCGACCTATGCCAAGGTCAACAAATACGGCTTCATCGAGACGCCGTACATGCTGGTCAAGGACGGCGTCGTGCAGAAGGGCGCCCAGTATCTGTCCGCGATGCAGGAGGAGCGTCTGGTCGTTGCCCAGGCCGACGCGCCGATGGATGCCGATGGCCGCTTCACGCAGGACTTGGTCTCCGTCCGCAAGCAGGGCGATTTCCGGCTGGTCAAGCCGGAAGACGTGACGGCGATCGACGTCTCGCCGAAGCAGTTGGTCTCGGTGGCCGCGGCGCTGATCCCGTTCCTGGAGAACGATGACGCCAACCGCGCGCTGATGGGCTCCAACATGCAGCGGCAGGCGGTGCCGTTGATCCGCGCCGACGCGCCGCTGGTCGGCACCGGCATGGAAGCCGCCGTGGCGCGCGACTCCGGGGCGACTATCGTGGCCCGCCGCCCGGGGATCGTCGATCAGATCGACGGCGCCCGCATCGTGGTGCGCGCGACGAACGAGGACGCGACGACCAAGGGTGTGGACATCTATCGTCTGCGCAAGTTCATGCGGTCGAACCAGTCCACCTGCATCAACCAGCGGCCCTTGGTGAAAGTGGGCGACCGCGTCGACGAGGGCGACATCATCGCCGACGGTCCGTCCACGGAACTCGGCGAACTGGCCCTGGGCCGCAACGCGCTGGTCGCGTTCATGCCCTGGAACGGCTACAACTTCGAAGACTCGATCCTGATCAGCGAGCGCATCGCGCGCGACGACGTGTTCACCTCCATCCACATCGAGGAATTCGAGGTGATGGCGCGCGACACCAAGCTGGGGCAGGAGGAAATCACCCGCGACATTCCGAACGTGGGCGAGGAAGCGCTGAAGAACCTCGACGAAGCTGGCATCGTCTATATCGGCGCCGAAGTGAACCCGGGCGACATCCTGGTCGGCAAGGTCACGCCGAAGGGCGAAAGCCCGATGACGCCGGAAGAAAAGCTGCTGCGCGCGATCTTCGGCGAAAAGGCCTCGGACGTGCGCGACACCTCGCTGAAACTGCCGCCCGGCGTGACCGGCACGGTCGTGGATGTGCGCGTGTTCAGCCGCCGCGGCGTCGACAAGGACGAACGCGCGATGGCGATCGAGCGGTCGGAGATCGAACGTCTCGCCAAGGACCGCGACGACGAGAAGGCCATCCAGGAGCGGAGCTTCCTCAACCGTCTTCGCGAGAAGCTGTTGGGCCACAAGGCCGCCGGCGGGTTCCGTGGCCTGAAATCCGGCACGATCCTGGATGAGGCGGTGCTCGCCGAACATCCGCGCGGGTCATGGCGCCATATCGGCGTGCAGGACGACGCTGTGATGGCGGAAATCGAGGTCCTGAAGCGCGAATTCGATGCCGCGGTCGGCCGCTTGCAGGCCCGCTTCGACAGCAAGGTCGAGAAGCTCCAGCGGGGCGACGAACTGCCGCCTGGCGTGATGAAAATGGTGAAAGTGTTCATCGCGGTGAAGCGCAAGCTGCAACCTGGCGACAAGATGGCCGGTCGCCACGGCAACAAGGGTGTGGTGTCCCGGGTTGTGCCGGTGGAGGACATGCCGTTCCTCGATGACGGCACGCATGTGGACCTCGTGCTCAATCCGCTGGGCGTGCCCAGCCGGATGAATGTGGGGCAGATTCTGGAGACGCATCTGGGATGGGCCTGCGCGGCGGTCGGCAAGCAGATCGGGGCGCTGGTGGACGAATACCAGCGCACAGGCGCGCGTCATGCCGATCTGCTGGCGCGTTTGCGGGAAGTCTATGGTGATGAGGTGTTCGAGGATCAGATCGCCGATCTGACCACCGACCAACTGATCGAGCTGTGCGAGAACCTGCGCAAGGGCATCCCGATCGCGACGCCAGTGTTCGACGGCGCCCGCATGTCCGATATCGAGGACATGCTGACCCGCGCCGGGCTGGCCACCTCGGGCCAGGTCTGGCTGACGGACGGTCGCACCGGCGAGCCGTTCGAGCGCAAGGTGACGGTCGGCTACATCTATATGCTGAAGCTGCATCACCTCGTCGACGACAAGATCCACGCGCGCTCGATCGGGCCGTACTCCCTGGTCACCCAACAGCCGTTGGGCGGCAAGGCGCAGTTCGGCGGGCAGCGTTTCGGGGAGATGGAGGTCTGGGCGCTGGAAGCCTATGGCGCCGCCTACACCTTGCAGGAAATGCTGACGGTGAAGTCGGACGACGTGTCCGGCCGCACCAAGGTCTACGAAGCGATCGTGCGCGAGCAGGACAATTTCGAGGCGGGCATTCCGGAAAGCTTCAACGTGCTGGTCAAGGAATTGAAATCCCTCGGCCTGAACGTCGATCTGGACAACCGGGCGGCCTGAGATCGATGCGCCCGCCCTGGGGTGGGCGCATCGCATTTGACGACGACACACGCGTTACGCACCCACGTGAGGTAACAAACGCATGAACGAGCTTATGAAGATCCTCGGCCAGACCGGCCAGGCGATGACATTCGACCAGATCAGAATTCAGATCGCGAGCCCGGAGCAGATCCGCTCTTGGTCCTATGGCGAGATCAAGAAGCCCGAGACCATCAACTACCGCACCTTCAAGCCAGAGCGGGACGGGCTGTTCTGCGCCCGCATCTTTGGCCCGATCAAGGACTATGAGTGCCTGTGCGGCAAGTACAAGCGCATGAAGTTCCGCGGCATTATCTGCGAGAAATGCGGCGTCGAGGTCACGCTTGCCAAGGTACGTCGTGAACGCATGGGCCATATCGAGCTGGCCTCCCCCGTCGCGCATATCTGGTTCCTGAAGTCGCTGCCCAGCCGGATCGGCCTGATGGTCGACCTTACTCTGAAGGAACTCGAAAAGATCCTGTATTTTGAGAGCTATGTGGTGCTGGAACCCGGCACCACCGACCTCAAGATGCTGCAACTGCTGACCGAAGACCAACTGCTGTCCAAGCAGGACGAGTTTGGCGACGACCAGTTTGAGGTCGGGATCGGCGCCGAGGCGATCAAGAAGCTGCTGCACCGCATCGACACCGATGCCGAACGGGTGAAGCTGCGGGCCGAGTTGAAGGAAACCACCAGCGAGGCCAAGCGCAAGAAGCTGGTCAAGCGCCTGAAGCTGATCGAGGCGTTTGGCGAATCGGGCTGCCATCCCGGCTGGATGATCCTGGACGTGGTGCCGGTGATCCCGCCGGAACTGCGCCCGCTGGTGCCGCTGGATGGCGGCCGCTTCGCGACATCGGACCTGAACGACCTGTATCGCCGGGTGATCAACCGCAACAACCGTCTGAAGCGGCTGATCGAACTGCGCGCGCCCGATATCATCGTGCGCAACGAGAAGCGCATGTTGCAGGAATCCGTCGATGCGCTGTTCGACAATGGCCGCCGCGGGCGCGCGATTACGGGCGCCAACAAGCGGCCGCTGAAGTCGCTGTCCGACATGCTGAAGGGCAAGCAGGGCCGGTTCCGCCAGAACCTGCTGGGCAAGCGCGTCGATTACTCCGGCCGTTCGGTCATCGTGGTCGGACCGGAACTGAAGCTGCACCAGTGCGGGCTGCCGAAGAAGATGGCGCTCGAACTGTTCAAGCCGTTCATCTACTCGAAGCTGGAAAAATACGGCCACGCCACCACCATCAAGGCCGCCAAGCGGATGGTGGAAAAGGAGCGTCCAGAAGTGTGGGACATCCTGGAAGAGGTGATCCGCGAGCATCCGGTGATGCTGAACCGCGCGCCGACCTTGCACCGCCTCGGCATCCAGGCCTTTGAGCCGGTGCTGATCGAGGGCAAGGCCATCCAGTTGCATCCGCTGGTTTGCACCGCGTTCAACGCTGACTTCGACGGCGACCAGATGGCGGTGCATGTGCCGCTGTCGATGGAAGCGCAGCTCGAAGGCCGCGTGCTGATGATGTCCACTAACAACATCCTCAGCCCGGCGAACGGCAAGCCGATCATCGTGCCCAGCCAGGACATCGTGCTGGGTATCTATTACCTGTCGCTGGAAACCTTTGCGTTCCGGGAGATGGAAGACCAGAAGGCACCGGCCCTCGGCACGATCGGCGAGATCGAGCACGCGCTGTTCGCCAAGACGGTCAGCCTGCACGACAAGATCAAGGCACGGTTCGAGACGATCGATGCCGGCGGCAATCCCGTGCGCTCGATCGTGGTAACGACGCCCGGCCGGATGATGATCGCGCAGATCCTGCCGAAGCATCCGAACGTCCCGTTCGATCTGATCAACCGCCAGTTGACCAAGAAGAACGTCTCCGACGTGATCGACATGGTCTATCGCCATTGCGGCCAGAAGGAATGCGTGATCTTCGCCGATCGCCTGATGGGGCTGGGCTTCAGCCAGGCGGCCAAGGCCGGGATTTCCTTCGGCAAGGATGACATGATCATCCCGAAGGAAAAGGGCGGCATGATCCGCTCCACCCAGGCCGAGGTGAAGGAGTTCGAGCAGCAGTATCAGGACGGGCTGATCACCGCCGGCGAACGCTACAACAAGGTCGT
>CAMATI010000163.1 GCA_945861095.1 Asaia bogorensis
CGGCGTGCCTTGGCGAACTCGACGATCAGAATGCCGTTCTTGGCGGCCAGGCCGATCAGCACGACCATGCCGATCTGCGCATAAAGGTCCAACGTCAAACCGGCCATGACCATGCCGATATAGGCCCCCAGCACACCCACCGACACCGACAGCAGGACCGGCACCGGGATCGTCCAGCTTTCATAAAGGGCAACCAGGAACAGGTAGGCGAACAGCACCGCGAAGGCCAGGATGATGGCGGTCTTGCCCTCGGCCCGCTTCTCCTGGAACGACACATCGGTCCACAGGCCGCGGTATCCGGTCGGCAAGGTCGCTGCCGCGATCTGGTCCATCGCCGCCAGGGACTGGCCCGAAGACACCCCGGGCGCGGGCGATCCCTGGATGGTGACCGCCAACCGGTTGTTGTAGCGAATCAACGCCTGCGGCCCGATCACCGGGCGGACTTCCACCAGGCTGCGCAGCGGGATCATCTTGCCGTCCTCGCTGCGGACATTGATGCGGTAGATATCGTCGACCGAGCGGCGGTCGTCGGCCTCGGCCTGCACCTGCACCTGCCAGGAACGACCGAACAGGTTCATGTCGTTGACATAAAACCCACCCAGGGACGCCTGCAACGCCTGGAACACAGCCGCCAGATCGACCTTCAGGATCTGCGCCTTGTCGCGGTCGATATCGAGATAGATGGATGGTGTCGTCGCCGAGAACGTGCTGAACACGCCGGCCAGGCGCGGGTCCTGGTTCGCCGCCACCAGCAGCCCGCGCAACACCTGCGCCAGGGTCTGAGCGGTGCCGCCCCCCGAATCCTGCAGCACATAGCTGAAGCCGCCACCGCTCCCCAGACCGATGATCGGCGGCGGCGCCAGCGGAATCGCGAAACCGCCGCGAACCGCCTTCAGCTTGTCCGCCAGACTGGCGATCACCGCATCCGCCGACTGGGTTCTGTCGCGTTCCGAAAACGGCTTCAAGGACACGATCAGGAACGCCGCATTGGGCTGCGAGTAGTTGTCGATGAAGTTCAGACCGATGGTGGACGACTGATTGGCGACCGCGGGCTCCGACTTGACGATGTCCTCCACCTGACGAACGACATCGGTTGTGCGGCCGATCGAGGCCCCGTCAGGCAACTGCACGACCACGAAAAAAGCGCCCTGATCGTCCTCCGGCAGGAATCCGGTCGGCGTGATTTTGCCCAGGCTCCAGATGCCGCCCATGGATACCGCGACCATGGCCATCCCGATCAGCGCGAACCGCACCATGCGGGCAACGACCGCGCCATAGGCGTCCCTGACGCGGTCGATGGAGCGCATGACCACGCCGATCGGCCCACGCCGTGGCCCGTGATGCGGTCGCAGCAGCAGCGCGCACAACGCCGGCGACAGGGTCAATGCGTTGATCGCCGACAGCAGCATCGACACGGCGACGGTGACCGCGAACTGGCGAAACAACTCCCCGGAAATGCCCGGGATGAACGCGATCGGCACGAACACCGACAGCAGCACCAGGGTGATGGCGATGATCGGAGCGAAGATCTGTCCCATCGCCCGCTTCGTGGCTTCCGCCGGCGACAGTTCGGGATGCTCCTCCATCACCTGTTCCACCGCCTCGACCACCACGATCGCGTCATCGACGACGATGCCGATCGCCAGCACGATGGCCAGCAGAGACACGGTATTGGCCGAATAGCCGATGGCATTCAGCACGACGAACGTGCCGATCAGGCTGACCGGCACCGCGATCGTCGGGATCAGGGTGGCCCGGAGGTTGCCCAGGAACAGATAGACGACCAGCACGACCAGAACAAAAGCCTCGATCAGGGTCTTCTGCACCTCATGGATCGTCGCGGACACGAAGGTGGTCGGGTCGTAGGTGACCTTCCAGGCCAGATCGTCCGGGAAATTCCGGGCCGCCTCCGCCATCATCGTCTTCACGGCCCCCAGCGCATCCAGGGCGTTGGCGCCGGGCGACTGATAGATCGCGATCAGCGCCGCCGGGGCACCATTCAGCCGCGTCGCGCGGTCGAGATTCGCGGCCCCCAGTTCCAGGCGGGCGATATCGCCCAGCCGGAGGACGGATCCGTCCTGGTTGGTGCGAATGGCGATTTTCTCGAATTCGGCGACCGAGGTCAGTCGCCCCTTGGTCTGGATGTTCAGTTGCAACTGCTGGTCGTCGGGCATCGGCCGAGCGCCGATCCGGCCCACGGCGGCCTGCATGTTCTGCGACTGGATCGCCTTGATGACGTCGGCGGAGGTCAGCCCCAGGCCGGTCAGCCGGTCGGTGCGCACCCAGGCGCGCATCGCATAATCCTGCGGTCCGAACAGAGCCGCGTCGCCGATCCCGGGCGTGCTTCTGATCTCATCGACCAGGTTGATCGTGGCGTAGTTGGAAATGAACAGCTCGTCATAAGACCGCTTCGGCGAATACAGCGCCACCACCCCCAGCAGGGCGGAGGATTGCTTCTTCACCTGCAAGCCCTGCTTGCGCACGTCCTCCGGCAGCTTCGACAGCGCCACCTGGACCCGGTTGTTGACGTTGACGGTGTTGATGTCGGGATCGGTGCCGAGCTCAAACGACACCCGCAGCGAGTAGCTGCCGTCGTTGCCGCTGACACTCTTCATATACATCATCTTGTCGACGCCGACGATCTGGCTTTCGATCGGCTGCGCGATGGTGGCTTCCACCACCGCGGCGGACGCGCCCGGATACATCGTGGTGACGGACACCTGCGGCGGCACGATGTCCGGGTACTGCGCGATCGGGATCGACAGCAGCGACAGCAGCCCGGCGATGGTGGTGAAAATCGCAATGACGCTCGCCAGCCTCGGCCGGTCGATGAAGATGGCTGAAAACACGGGGTCAGCTCCGGTTCGGCGGCGGCATCGGGCTGGCTAGCACAGGGGTTCCTGGGCGCAGGGTCTGCATGCCCTGCACGACCACCTGCTCGCCGCCCTGCAAACCCTCATCCACGATCATATTGGCGCCGGCCTCGCCACCCAGCTTGACCCGCCGGACCGCCGCCTTGCCGTCGACGACGACGAACACATAGGTCCCTTGCTGATCGACGATCAGCGCCGATTGCGGCACCAGGACCTTCGCCTCCGGCTTGGCGTCTTCCACCGACACCCGGACCAGTTGCCCGTCGATCAGCACGCCGCGCGGATTGGCGATCGTGGCCCGCACCATCACCGTGTCAGTCGAGCGGTCCACCGTGACATCGATGAAATCGATCCGCCCGATCTGGTCATAAGCCGAACCGTCGGAAAAGCGGATCTGCACCCGCATGGACGCGGAGACCGCCTGCCCCTTCGCCTTGCGAAGTTCCTCGGTGCCCAGATTGAGCAAGTCCCGCTGGCTGACCGGGAACGTCACATACATCGGTTCCCGGCTGACGATCACGGCCAGTGGGCCGGCATCGGGGCCGACCACGTTGCCGCGCGTCAATTTGGATCGCCCAATCTCGCCGCCGATCGGCGCCATGATCTCCGTGTAACCGAGGTTGATCTGGGCTGTCTTCAGATTGGCATCGGCGGTCACCACGTCGCCCTGGGCGCTTTTCTCGGCAGCGACCCGCTCGTCGAAGGTCGCCCGGGAGGCCACATTGGTCTTGACCAGTTCCTCCGTCCGTTCCCGCTGGGCGGTTGCGTTGACGTAGCGGGCCTGCGCCTGCAGCAGCGAGCCGCGGGCATCCTGCACGGCGGCCTGGAAGCTCTCCGGCTCGATCCGATATAGCACCGCTTTCTCTTTGACCTCGTCGCCTTCCTTGAACAGCACCTCTTGCAGGAAGCCGGTCACGCGCGCACGAAGTTCGACCCGTTCGACCGCCTCCACCCGCCCCACGAACTCCGTCTTCTGCGCCACCGCTCGGCGTTCCGCAGGCACCGTGCCCACGGATGCGACGGGCTTCGTCTGCGCCGCCACCGGCAGCGGCTGGGCCGTGGTTGCGAGCAGCAGGGCGGCAAGGATCGGCAGGCGCATCGTGGTTCTCCACCTTTGGCTCCTGACGGAGCCGCTTTCATAAGCCGAGCGGGGTGCGAATCCGGCGTGGCACGGCGCGTTCTGTCGGCCATCGCCAAGTCATTATCGCCCAGGACAGGCTGTCAACAAGCGATAGTTTGGCGGCCAATCGGGAGTGCGTTGCTCGGCGTTCCCATATCCCGGCGGCAGAAAGAATTCTCCCCCTACCCTTGCGGGAGGGGGAGAATATTCTTCATCCAGCCCCTTGGGACCACAATCAAGCCGCCGGGGTAGCCGCCCTGATCTCGGCCAAACCCCGGCGAGCGGTTCCGTTCGGATCGAAATTGGCCGGGTCGAGCCAGGTCAACAACGCGTCGCGGCAGCGTGGCCATTCGTCGTCGATGATACTGTACCAATCGGTGTCGCGCTGGCGCCCCTTGGTGACCATATGCTTGCGGTGCTGGCCCTCATAGGTGAATCCCAGCCGCGCCGCCGCGCGTTTGGACGGGGCGTTCAGCGCATTGCACTTCCAGACCAACCGCCGGTAGCCCAGGTCGTCCGCCGCGAGCTTCAGCATCAGGTAGATCGCCTCGGTCGCCGCCTTGGTGCGCTGCATGCGCGGCGCGAACCAGATACTGCCCAGCTCGATCGAGGCATTCTTCGGCTGAATATCCATCAGCGCCAGCCAACCGGATACCACACCCGTCGCCACCGGACGCACCGCCCAGGCCATCGGATCATGCTGGGTGCCGAAGTCGGCGACATGGCGGGTCATCGCCTCCTCCGAGGCGAACGGTCCGACACCGAGATAGGCCCAACTGTCGTCCGCACCCTGCGCCGCATGCCAGAGCTCCGGCGCATGACGCCGGTGCAGCGGTTCCAGGACCACATTATGTCCGCGAATCGGGATCCGAGCCGGGAGGGTGCGCGGGGTACTGTCGACCTCTGGGCCGATGGGCGGGGGCATGGCGGTCTCCTGCGTGACGGGCCCAGGGTGGGTGATCGCGGTAGGAAGCTGGTCCCACCGGCGTCAACGCCAGGGTGGCGCCGGGTTGCGGGGGGAGCAAGCTTCGGTGTTGTGTGCGGCGAGCGAAACCCAGACCGAACGGATCGACCGACATGGAACCAATCCTGCGCCGGCTCGTCTGGCTGCTGCCCGGTCGGTGGCGGGCACTGGCCACGGAGGCGCGCATCCGCATGCTCAGCGAGTTCGCGATGTTTTGCACGGTCGGCCTGTTCGGCCTGATGCTGGATACAGCGACGGTTTATGGGCTGCGGGGCATGATGGGCCTCTACGCGGCCGGGGTAGTTGCCTATGTTGTCGCCGCGACGGGCAACTGGGTTCTGAACCGCGTTTGGACCTTCCGCGGCCAGGGCAGCGGTCCCGCCCACCGACAATGGGCGCGCTTCATCGCGGCCAATTCCGTGGGATTTGTCCTGAACCGCGGCACCTACGCCATCCTGATCACCTGGTGGCCAGTGGCGGCCAGGGAACCCGTGATCGCCATCGTCGCCGGTTCGATCATGGGCATGGCGGTGAATTTCTATCTGTCGCGCCGGATGGTGTTTCGCTGACGGACCGATGCCGCCCGCTCGGATGCGGCGACCGCCCGGCCGGTCGGTCCGCGCGGATGCGACCGACCAGACCCGGATGATCCCCGCATACAGTTAGGTTTTGTTCGTTGTGTGTTCGCTCCCCGGCGTCGATTTCACGAAAAATCACGCGCCAGAAATGCGGACGCATGCCGCGTTAACCCCTCGCTCAGCACCTGCGGGTTGTGATGGTGGCCTCACGTCACCTCACCCGGCCGAACCATGCTCGATGTCCAACCCAGAGCCCTTGACCGCCCGCCCGCGCCTGCCGGCGATGTCGTCTTCGCGCCCTCCACCCTGGCATCCGCCGCCCGTGGTTCATCTTCGGCCGAACAGGCATCGATCGCGCCGGAGGCACTTCCTGGGGCTTTGGGAATCCACGCGGCCACCGGTCCCGGCAGATCCGGCGGCGATGCAATTTCCCGCCGCAATCACCACCACACCCCCTGGACTCCCTCCCGTTCGATCCCACGCTCGGCCCGGGACGCCGCACCCTGGGCGCTTCCGTATCGGTCCCCGCTCGCCGGGTTTCCGGGTGTCGTCAAGCGCGGTCTCGATATCCTGATCGCAACAGCCGGCCTCATCGTCGGCGCCGTCCCGATGCTGGCGATCGCGCTGCTGATCCGCCTCGACAGCCCCGGTGCGCCGCTGTTTCGCCAGACACGGATCGGACTGAACGGCACACGCTTCGCCATGTGGAAATTCCGCACCATGCACCACGACGCATGCCACGAGCCCGGCTTCCGCCAGGCCACCCGGCAGGACCCACGCATCACGCGGTTCGGCGCCTGGCTGCGGCGCACCTCGCTCGACGAATTGCCGCAATTGCTGAACGTCCTGACCGGCGACATGTCGATGGTCGGGCCGCGTCCACACGCACCCGGCACCCGCGCCGGCCGTCGCCTGTTCGAGGATGTCACCCACCGCTATGCCGCCCGCCATCAGATCCGGCCGGGCATGACCGGGTTGGCCCAGATCCGCGGTTGGCGCGGGGAAACCGATACAGAGGAAAAACTCCTACTCCGGATCGAAAGCGATCTGGAATATATCGCGAACTGGTCGCTGGCGCTGGATTTGCAGATCATCTGGCGGACGGCTTGGTGCCTGCTCCGCATGCGCAACGCTTACTGATCGGACCAGACCATGTCGCAAACCACGGTGTCCGACGCCATTGATAAGCTCGCCGCCGCCGCCGCGCTGCCCAGCACCGCGCCTGGCTGGCTTGCCGATGCGCGTCCGGAAACAATCGGGCCGGAGGGTCGCGGGCCGGACGCGGTCAGGCGAGACAATGGCAAGCGAAACGAAGGCACCCCGCCAGATGGGCATATTGCAGATGGGCATATTGCGGACGGGCGTGTCGCGGATGGGCGTGTTGCGGACGGCCGTGTCGCGAACGGGCGCGTCGTGAACGGACACATTGTTGAAACCCCCCGGCAACCCAGACTCGATTACAGAATCGCCGTACTGATTCCCTGCTTCAACGAGGAAGCCGCGATCGCCAAAGTGGTCACGGATTTCCGCACAGCACTGCCGGACGCGACGGTCTATGTCTACGACAACAACTCCACGGATCGCACGGCCTTGCACGCACGCGCGGCGGGGGCTGCGGTGCGCCACGAAACCTTGCAGGGCAAGGGCCATGTGGTGCGGCGGATGTTCGCCGACATCGACGCCGATGCCTATATCCTGGTGGACGGCGACGACACCTACGACGCGGCGGCATCTCCACGGATGCTGCGGGTAATGCTCGACCGCCAGCTCGATATGGTCAGCGCCTCCCGCGGGTCGCACCAGACCGACGCCTATCGGTTCGGCCATCGCTTCGGCAACATTCTGCTGACCGGCATCGTGCGTGCCGTGTTCGGGCGCGGCATCAGCGACCTGCTGTCGGGCTATCGAGTCTTCAGCCGCCGCTTCGTGAAGTCCTTCCCCGCCCTGGCCGCCGGGTTCGAAACGGAAGCCGAGTTCACCATCCATGCCTTGGCCCTGAACATGCCGATGCAGGAAGTGCGCACCGCCTATCGCGGACGGGCCGCGGGATCCAGTTCCAAGCTGAACACCATCTCCGACGGCCTGCGCATCCTGCGCGCGATCCTGACCTTGGTCGAGCAGGAACGTCCGCTGCCCGTGTTCGGCCTGCTGGCGGTGGCGATGACAGGTATCGGCGTCGCGCTCGGCACGCCGGTGATCGTGGAATTCGTGAACTCCGGCCTGGTGCCGCGTCTACCGACCGCGCTTCTGGCCACCGGGTTGGTCCTGATGGGGACCCTCTCGCTCGGCTGCGGCCTGGTGCTGGACGCCGTGGCCCGCGGCCGCAAGGAAATGAAGCGGCTGGCCTATCTGGCCATCCCCGCGACGCAACGGAGCGGCGAATGCAACTGATTGCCGGAACCTCGCCGTCCCGCCGGAGCGGTTACGACGCCGACATCGTCATGCTGGCCGTGGATCGGATCGAGGAGACCTTGGCCGCGATCGCGTCCGTGTTCCGTCAGACCGGCGTGTCGTGGCACCTTACCGTGCTCGACCAGGGTTCCGCGCCCGCCAACCTGACCCGGTTGGCCGCGACGCTGGATGGCCGGCCCGATGCCTGCCTGTTTGCCGCCGACGGCAATTTCGGGGTGGCCGGCGGGCGAAACCTGGCATCGGCGCCCGGGCGCGGGCGAACGATCGCAGTGCTGGACAATGACGCGGAGTTCGCGACGCCGGACACCGTGGCCCGCATGGTCGGTGCGCTGGACAACGAGCCCGCCCTCGCCGCGGTCGGCTGCCGCATCCTGCGCTTCGCCGATGATACCGACGACCTGCTGTCCTGGGGCTACCCGCTGTCGCTGCTGCCCGCCGCGGCGGAAAGCTTCGATGCCACCACCTTCGTCGGGGCCGGTCACGCCATCCGACGTACCGCCTGGATCGAACTGGGAGGCTACGACCCAGCGCTGTTCTTCTGTTGGGAGGAGTTCGACTTTTGCCTGCGGGCGATCGCGCGGGGCTGGCGGGTCCGCTATCGCGGCGACATCGTCGTTCGCCACAAGGTCAGCACCGAACAGCGGATGAACTGGTCAGGCCAACGCTGGTTCCATTTCGTCCGCAACCGGCTCTATATCGGCCGCAAGCACGGCGCGGCGTGGCTGACATTGACGCCGCGAATCTGCGGCTATCTGATCCGCGGCCTGCATAACGCCATGCCCGGACAGACCCTGACCGCGATCGCCGCCGCGATCCGCATGAGCCGAACCACATCGCCCCACCGCCTGCCAGCCGCCGCGCGCGATTACATCCGCCGCAACGACACCATTCACCGCGGCAATTTGATCGAACGCCTGGGGCGCGAGGTGCTCGCCGTACTGCCCGATCCCTCCGCCGACACCGACAACCGCGCTCGTTCGGCCCGTTCCCGCAGAAGCAACGGGATGATGGCCGGACTATCAACCAAGTAGCGACGGGCCATGCGGCGCGGATCGCCCGCCAGCCGATGCAACCACTCCAGCCCCGATCGCCGCATCCAGACCGGGGCCCGCCGGCGCGCCCCGCTCAGGAAATCCAGGCTGGCGCCGACGCAAAGTCCGATCCCTTGTCCGGTCCCCGCCGCCGCGATGGCCGCCGCCAGACGCTCCTGACGCGGGGATCCCACGGCGAGGAACGTGAACCGGGCCGGGTGGCGCAACGCGAATGCGACGGTCGCGGCGAACGCGGCGGGATCGCGGTCGAAGTTCATCGGCGGATCGAAATGCACCGGGTCCGCCAGGCCAAAGCGGTCCACCAGACGCGGCAGGAAGGCCGGGGAAAGGCCGATGATCGTCACCCGCTGCCCGCGCAACCGCGACAGCAAAAGCGCGGACAGATCGCTTCCCGGCACGACCGGCGGCACCGGCAGTCGACACAGATGCGCCAATCCGGCAACAACCCTGGAATCCAGCAGCCGGAGCCAGGCGTCGTCGTAAATCTCCGCCAGACCCGGGTCCGCGCAAAGCCGCACCAGATGATCGGCATTGGGCGTCACCACATACCCAAATGCTGCGTCGATCGGACGCGCCAGCAGTCGATCCACGGCCTGGACCAGATCGGTGGCCGCAAAATCCAGGCCCAACAACCGGACCGGCGCGCTCATAGGCCCAACCGCAGGGTGAGCATGCTGAGGCTTCTGGTGTAGTCGCCGTTGATAGGGCCGGCGGTCACCTGCGTGCCCTGAATGGCGCTGAAATCCTGGGTCGCGGAAATCCGGACCGAGCGATTAACCATCCAGACGATGCCCGCCCCGACATTGTAGCCCCATTGCCGGCCGCCCCCTTGCAGGAAGGTCGCCTGGCGAATTTCGGCCGACGCGCGCAGCAGGATGTCGCGCATGTATTCGTGGTCGATGGTCAGGCGACCGGCGGTATAGGTGTAGCCGGACACCCCCTCCTGTGCCGCGTCCTGGATGCCGCGCACCAGCGACCCACGGACCGTGGTCAGGCCGGTCGGCGTCCAGGTGACCTCGCCCTCGGCAATGAACGCGTTGTTCGTATTGAAGGTGGCGGACGCATAGCGGCGGGATTCGCCGCCCAGCAGCAGCCGATACCGCCACATCGCGTTGTCGTCGTAATCGAGCCCGGCCAGCACCTGATAGCCGACGGAATCCGGGCTGGCCTGTCCCGGCGTCGTTCTGGTGTAGTGCTGGTTGGTGGCACGCAGCACGACCACCACATTGCGTCGCGGAGCCAGTTCGTAGCGCATGGTAACGCCGCCGCGCAGCACGTCGCGATCGCGATAGGCCTGGCTGGTGGGCACCCCCAGGATCGTCGTGTCGCCGTAATGCCAGCGCGCGGCGGACAGGTTCGGCGACCAGGTCCACCGTCCGAACGAGGCATCATACGCCGCCCTTACATCATCCACCCGCACCGGAACCGGCCGGTCGCTCGGCAGTGCATCGATCTGGGTGCGGTCCTGGTGCGTCTCTACATGCGCCGCACCCAGGGTCAGCTTGTCGCGGCCGATTTCGATCGTGCCGCCGGCCGAAATGGTCCCGTCCGTGCGGCTCTGCGCGGGCAGGTTCAGGTACCGTGTGTCACTCAGAGAGACATAGGCGCCGAACGCGTCACGCGACCAATCACTGCCAAGCAACAGGGATGCGCGTGTGCCTAGTACCCAACTTCCCTTGCGAGAACTGCCGCCCAGGACGTTGGAATCATAACCAATCGCCTGCTCCCAACGCGGCGACAGCAGGAAGGTGCCGGCATGGATGCCCGGCGGCTCCAACGCCGATCGATTGCGAGACAGCACGGTGACGCCGGGCTGGGTCGCGTATCCGGGCACGCCTTCCGGGAACAGGGTCGACAGGACCTGCGCCCCGGCATGGGCGGCGAGAAGGACCATAACGGCAAGGGTCGCCAGACCTGCCGCGACATCCCAGCCAGGTTTGGTGAGTATCCGCATATGCGGATGGTGTCAGGAGAATGCTGCCATTTGGTTAATGCGCCGGGGTTTTGTCAGTACCCCGGTGCGTCACGACCCCGGTGCGTCGCGGCCGAAATGCTCGCGAACGGCGGTCCACCGAATCGGCGACGGCCGCCATGGACTTAGCATGACGGCCGTCAAATCTCTGTTGGGCATCGATCGGGTGGGTCGCCTATCCCGCGAACACCCGCTTCAGCCAGTCGCACGCGCCGTCCATCGCCGCACCCGATTTGTCGACGATGCCCACGAAGAAGAAGAACCCGTGGTTCATGCCGTCCCACCGCACGATCTCCGTGGGCACGCCGGACTGGCGCAATTTGTCGCCATAGACCTCGCCCTCATCGCGCAACGGGTCGTATTCCGCCGTGATCACCAGCGCGGGGGGCAGCCCGCCCAGGTTGTTGGCCCGCAGCGGCGAGGCATGCGGATGTGCCGCATCCCCCGCATCGGCGAGGTAATGGTTCCAGAACCATTCCATGCCCAGGCGCGTCAGGCCGTAGCCGTCGGCGTTCTCCTGGTACGATGGCGTGCCCGGCGTGTGGTAGTCGGTGACCGGATAGATCAGCAACTGACCGGCCAGCTTCGGCCCGCCCTCATCGCGGATGCGCAGCGCCGTCACCGCGGCGAGGTTGCCGCCGGCGCTGTCGCCCGCCACCACGATGTTCGAGGGATCGGCGTTCAGCGCGCCGGCGTTTTCCGCCGCCCAACGGGTCGCGGCCAGGCAATCGTCCGGCGCGGCGGGGAATTTGGCCTCCGGCGCCAGGCGGTAATCGACCGAGACAACGACGCAGCCACCGCCCTCACACAGGTTGCGGCACATCGCATCATGCGTATCCAGGCTACACACCACGAAGCCGCTGCCATGGAAGAAGACCATCAGCGGGAACGGCCCGACGCCGAGCGGCGTGTAGATCCGCAGCGGCAGGGAGCCATGCGGCGCCTGCATGTCTCGGTTCACGACCGAGGCAACCTCGGGGATGCGCAGGCCGGGAATGGCGCGGGCGGCCATCTGATCCCTCGCCTCGGGCACCGTCAGCGTATGCAGCGGCGCCAGCTTGGAGCGCGCTTGCAGCAGAGCAGCAATCTGGGGGTCGACACCCCCCGCGATCTGACGATCGACACCCCCCGCGATCTGACGATCGACCGGCATATCACGCCACCTCGAACAGGCCGGCGGCGCCCATGCCGCCACCGACGCACATGGTTACCACGACCAACTTCGCACCGCGGCGCTTGCCCTCGATCAGCGCGTGCCCGACCATCCGTGCGCCCGACATGCCGTAGGGGTGACCGATCGAGATCGCGCCGCCGTTCACGTTCAGCCGGTCATGCGGAATACCGAGCCGGTCGCGGCAGTAAAGGACCTGGCAGGCGAACGCCTCGTTCAGTTCCCACAGGTCGATGTCGTCGATCTTCAGCCCATGCTTCGCCAGCAGCTTCGGCACCGCGAACACCGGGCCAATGCCCATTTCGTCTGGATCGCAGCCGGCCACGGCCATGCCGCGATAGATACCCAGAGGCGCCAGACCGCGACGGGACGCTTCGGATTCCTCCATCAGCACGCAGGCAGACGCACCATCCGACAACTGGGACGCGTTCCCCGCGGTGATGTATTTGCCCTTCTGGACAACGATCCCATCCGCGAACACCGGCTTCAGCGACGACAATCCTTCCAGGTTGGTCTCCGGACGGTTGCCCTCATCCTTGCCCAGCGCGACCTTGCGCCGGCTGGTCTCTCCGGTCGCGCGATCGGTCACCAGCATTTCCGACGGCAGCGCCACGATTTCATCGTCGAACGCGCCGGCCTGCTGCGCGGCGGCGGTGCGCTGCTGGGAACGGAGCGCGTATTCGTCCTGCGCTTCCCGCGTCACGTTGTAGCGTTCGGCCACCAGTTCGGCGGTTTCCAGCATGGACATGTAAAGTCCGGGGACCTCGCGGACCAGTTCCGGGTCCTGCGAGCGGACCAGGTTCATGTCGTTGGTCTGCACCAGAGAGATCGATTCCACGCCGCCGCCGACCGTGATGGTCATGTCGTCGTGGATGATTTGCTTGGCCGCCGTGGCGATGGCCATCATGCCGGACGCGCATTGCCGATCCAGCGACATGCCGGCGACCGACGTCGGCAGCCCCGCCCGCAACGCCGCCTGACGCGCGATATTGGACCCTTGCGCGCCCTGTTGCAGCGCGGCGCCGAGGATCACGTCATCGACTTCGGCCGGTGCGATGCCGGCACGCTTGACCGCCTGTGCGATCGCGTGGCCGGCGAGGGCCTGGGACTGGGTGTCGTTGAACGCCCCGCGATAGGCGCGCCCGATCGGGGTGCGGGCGGTGGATACGATGACGGCGCTACGCATGGGCGGTCTCCCGTTTATGGTTCGCGGTTGTGTCCCGCTTCGGCCCAGGCCTGAGCGGCCCGGGCCGGTGTCGCTTATTGGATAGCGAGCAGTTCGACGTCGAAAACGAGTGTGGCGTTGGGTGGAATAACACCGCCGGCGCCGCGCGCGCCGTAACCGTCCTCCGGCGCGATCACCAGGGTGCGATGACCGCCGACGCGCATACCGGCAACGCCCACGTCCCAGCCGCGGATCACCTGCCCGGCGCCGAGGGAGAACACGAACGGGTCGTCGCGATCGCGGGAGCTGTCGAATTTCCGGCCCTTGTTGTCCGGCGCCGCCGCGTCGAACAGCCAGCCCGTGTAGTGCACGACGACATCCTTGCCGCTTTCGGCAAGATCGCCCGTGCCCAGAACTTTATCGGTCATCTCGGTTTCCAAACCTGGTTGCAAGGGCGGTTCTAGCCGGGCCGGGGCGTGGTGTTAAGGCGACGCCCGGGAATAAGCGAACCGCCTGGCATCGAGC
>CAMATI010000164.1 GCA_945861095.1 Asaia bogorensis
ACCTCCCAAGAAGACCTCAAGGAGCGGATCGAGCGCTTCATCGCCTACTTCAACCGGACCATGGCGAAGCCGTTCAAGTGGACCAAGACGGGAAAGCCGCTTGCCGCTTGAGGGAATTGGCGTCGAAATTTCCGGCGCGCGGCACTAGCCTTTCCTGGGCAGGCCGCGGTTACCTTCTACACCAGCCAGATCGCGTTCGACGCGGCGGCCGCCACCGGACTGGTCGAGGATTTTGAGAACACCGGCGCCACGACCGATGCACCCATCTCTGGGTTCAGTCACAACGGGGTGACCTATCAGGGCTTGATCGGCGGCGTGCCGTTCCCGAATGTTTATCTGTATAGCCCCGGCGGGTCTGAATTTGGCGCGGGTGTACCGCAGCCGTTGATGACGACGGTGCTGACCAGCAATGGCGAGGAGCATTTTGCCGTCACGTTCGACGCCGCTCGTCATGCCGTCGGTTTTGACGCCTATCTCAATGGATTGGGGCCGGCGACGGTGGACGTCTTTGGCGGCATGACGCTGTTGGGCAGTTTCGCATTCCCGGATGCCCAGAACGACAAGGCGTTCCTGGGTTTCACCAGTCCGACCGGGATCTCGTCTTTTGTCTGGACAGCCACCCTGGGCAGTTCGGTCAACACCGGGATCGACAACCTTGTCGCCGACGTGCCCGAACCGGGAAGCCTGGCCACATTCGGAATGGCGTTGGCGGGATTGCTGGCGCGCCGCCGCCGGAACTCCTGATCCGGGCGGCGGCGGCCTGTCGTCAGGGGCCTCGCGTCAATACATGTGTTGTCCGCCGTTGATCGACAGGGTCGATCCGGTGACGAAACCCGCTTCATCGGCGGTCAGGAAGGCCACGCCGCGGGCGATATCCTCGGCGTGACCCAGGCGACCGACGGGGATCTTGGCGACAATCTTGCGCAGCACTTCGCCAGGCACGGCGCGCACCATCTCGGTATCCACATAGCCGGGTGCGATCGCGTTCACCGTGATGCCGTAGCGCGCACCTTCTTGTGCCAGTGCCTTGGTAAAGCCATGGATGCCCGATTTCGCGGCGGCATAGTTGACCTGGCCATACTGGCCGGACTGGCCGTTGATACTGCCGACATTCACGACACGGCCGAACTTACGTTCCCGCATGCCGTCGAACGTCAGCTTGCACAGGTTGTAGCAGGAGCCGAGATTGGTATCGATCACCGCGTCCCACATGTCGCGGTTCATCCGGCCCAGCGTGCCGTCGCGGGTGATGCCGGCGTTGTTGACCAGGACTTCGATGGGGCCGACATCGTCGACGATGCGCGCGATCCCGTCCACACAGGCTTCCATCTTGCTGACGTCGAATTTGGCGACTCGGATGCCGTGTTCCTGTTGAAAGGCCTCCGCCGCCAGGTCGTTTCCCGCGTAGTTCGCGATCACGATCCGTCCCTGCGTTCGTAGCGCAAGGCTGATCGCTGCTCCGATCCCGCGTGTACCGCCGGTGACCAATGCAACGCGTGTCATGGGTGTGCCTCCCGTTTGTGTGTGCTTCGACCCGGGGAGAGCTTAGCACGGGGCGAGGGGCGCGGGGGAAGGGCGCGCGGCCCGGGAAAGGTCCGCGCGGGCCCCGAGTTGCAAACGCCAATTGCCCGGATCCAAGGTCGCCTGGCGTTAGCCGGATCCGAGAGGCAAGTCCCGCGGCACTACCTCTCGACACACATCGCCACGCCCATCCCGCCGCCGATGCAAAGCGTGGCCAGGCCCTTCTTCGCGTCCCGCTTCTGCATCTCATGCAGCAAGGTAATCAGCACGCGGGCACCGGACGCCCCGATCGGGTGGCCGATCGCGATGGCACCGCCATTCACGTTCACCTTGGCGGTATCCCAGCCCAGGTCCTTGTTGACCGCCAGCGCCTGGGCCGCGAATGCCTCGTTGGCCTCTATCAGGTCCAGATCGTCGACCGTCCAACCGGCGCGAGACAGCGCCTTCCGCGTGGCCGGGATCGGGCCCGTGCCCATCACCGCCGGGTCCACGCCCGCCGTGGCGAACGCCGCGATCCGCGCCATCGGCGTCAGTCCACGCCGGGACGCTTCGGCCGCGGTCATCAGCACCAGGGCCGCCGCACCGTCGTTGATGCCGGAGGCATTGCCGGCGGTCACCGTCCCATCCTTGCTGAACGCCGGGCGCAACCGCGTCATGGTCTCGATGCTGGCGTCGTGGCGGATATACTCGTCGTCCGAGACCACGGTATCGCCCTTGCGGCCCTTGATCGTGACCGGGGCGATCTCGTCCTGGAAGCGGCCGGATTTTTGCGCCGCCGAGGCCTTCTGCTGCGATCCCAGGGCGAATCGGTCCTGGTCGTCTCGCGTCAGTTGGTATTTGGTGGCGACGTTTTCCGCCGTGTTGCCCATGTGGTAGCCGTGGAAGGCGTCCCACAACCCGTCCTTGAGCATGGTGTCGATGAACTCGACCCCGCCCATCTTGGTGCCGGCCCGCAGATAGGAGGCGTGCTGCGACAGCGACATGCTCTCCATCCCGCCGGCGGCGACGATGGCGCTTTCCCCGGTGCGGATCTGTTGGGCGGCCAGGGCCACGGCGCGCAGGCCCGACCCGCAGACCTGGTTGATGCCGAACGCGGTCTTGGAGTCCGGCACACCGGCGGCGCGCGCAGCCTGGCGAGTTGGGTTCTGACCCTCTCCGGCGGCCAGCACCTGGCCCAGGATCACTTCGTCCACATCCGCGGCCTCCACGCCCGCGCGGGCAAAAGCCGCCTGCAACGCGATGGCGCCGAGTTCGTGCGCGGACAGAGTGCTGAGCGCGCCGTTGAAGCTTCCCACGGGCGTGCGGGCCGCGGAGACGATGACGATGTCGTCCATGTGTGGCTCCTTCCTGCACGGGATGTTCCCGTGACCGGACGTAGAATACCGCCCCCTTCGCATGTGCGGAAGCGGGCTGTGATGACCCTGGGGTTACGTTGTCGCGAATGCGCACTTGGTCGGATTGTCGCGAATGCGCACCTGATCAGGTTCTCGCGACGGCGCTCGCGGTTATGCCGTCCGGCGGGTGCGTCTAGCTTTTCGCGGCGCCAGATCCAACCCGTGCAGCCAGGTCAACATCGGCTGCCACAACTCGGCTTCCGCCCGTGGCCCCGCGACCATTCCGACATGGCCGGCCCGAGGTTCATGCAGCACGGCCCCTTGGATCAGTCGAACCAGCGGACCGGCACTCTCCGGCGGGACGATGCGGTCCCGCCCAGGCACAACGACGAAAGTCGGGCATCGCAATTCCGACGGGTCCACCGGCAGCCCCGCGATACGCCAAGACCCGAGCGCCGGTTCGTTGCGGCCATACCAGCCACCGAGACAGGCCCGCGCGACCGGTTCGGCCAGCGGCACCCCGTCGTTCAACCAGTCTTCCAGAGCGACAAAGCGTTCGGCGCTCAGGCTGGTCTGATCCAATCGCGCGAAGGCCCGATATTTCGCGCCAACCCCCCAAGGGTCCAGTGAGGCAAACAGGGCCTGCAACACATCCACAGGCAATGTATGCGTTGCCGACAACACCGGCTCCAGCAGCGCCAGGCAGGATTCGGCGTGCCGGCCGCGGCCATCGGTGCCAGCGTGAAAATCCCACGGTGTTGCCAGCAAGGCCAGCGCCCGCACCTGCTCCGGTCGGCGCAGCGCCGCGGCCAGGGTCAGCAGGCCGCCCATGCAATACCCGGTGAGCACCAATGGCCCGGGCAGCGCGGCCATCGCCCGCTCCAACCGTCCGGCGACGTAATCGGACAGAGTGAAACGGCGTTCGGCCTCCCCCGGCCAGCCCCAGTCCAGCAGGACCGGTCGGACCCCGCGCGCGGCCAGCCACCGCAGCATCGACCACTCCGCCCCCAAATCCACCACATACGCCCGATTGACCAGGCTCGGCACCACCAGCACGGTCGGACCGGTGCCCCCGTAGTCCAACAGTCGGCTGTCTCCCTCGGTCCAGATGGTCGGCGGGTCGCGCAGGTCGCGCCGCCAGGGGTGGCGCCGATAGGCGGCGATGCCGTGGATCAGATCGGCATTCCGTTGAATCGCTTCCGCCAGCCGGTCCGGCGTCACCAGATCGTCAAGCCTTCCGTTTGCGAGGCCGGCGCAAAGATCCTCCCAAAAAGGGTCCATCCTTTGGGGGGGCATGCCCGGCGGCGGCCAGTCTGGCTTCCAGGGCCGCGACATGGCGACCGAGTCGCTCGATTTCAGCGTCGCGAGCATCAGATGCAGCAGCAGCGGCCGGGGCCCCCGTCGCATCAGCGGTCCCGGCCGATCGCGGTCCGGCGTCCCCGGGGGCGGCTCCTCCGGCGGAGGCGTGTCGGGGTGCGGGATCATACGCCGGTGAGGCGTGCTTCGATGGCGATGGGGCGCGCATGATCGCGCCAGCCAGACCGGCCCAGACATTGACCGCCGCCTGCCAATTTTCCCGCACTTCGCGGTCCGCCGCGATGGCGGCCAGTTCGCTCTGCCACACGGTGATCCAGTCGCGCACCAGGTCCCCCGAGTCGGGCTGGGTTGGCGCGGCCCCCGCGGGACTGTCCGTGTCGGTTCGACCATCCGTCCGGCCGACGCCATCGGTCATGCCTCATCACCCCTCCTTGCGGCCGCGACCATAGGGCCGATGGGGGGATCGCGGAACGGCAAACCGATGACCGTCCAACGCATAGCCGCTTCGGATACCTTGCGAACAGCCGGCTCGGCGGTTCCGACTTCCGTGTCCAAACCCAAACATCGCGGTCGAACGGGGGATATGGTCCCCGCGGTCGCGGATACGATGGCGCGCGTCTTCCCCCTGCACCTTCCCCCTGCACCTTCCCTCGTGGTACCCTATCCGGGATACAGGGCGCAGCGCCGATCGCGAGGAATGCATGGCCGACCCCATCCAGACAGAGCCGGACCACCGATCCGGCCAGGTGCCGCCGGTGGTGGTGAAAAAATACGCCAACCGCCGCTTGTACAATACGGAAAGCTCCAGCTACATCACCCTGGACAATCTGGCCGAGATGATCCGCAACGGGCGGGATTTCGTGGTCTATGACGCGAAGACCGGTGACGACATCACCCGTGGCGTGCTGACCCAGATCATCGTCGAGGAAGAAGGCAAAGGCCAGAATCTGCTCCCCACCGCGTTTCTGCGCCAATTGATCGGGTTTTATGGCGGCTCCATGCAGGGCGTGGTGCCGAAATACCTGGAACAGACGCTGTCGGTCTTCGCCCAGCAGCAGGACCAGATGCGAACCGCGATGCAAAAGACCGTCGGCACGTTGTTTCCGTTCGGTAATATAGAGGAAGTCAGCCGCCAGAACATGGCGATGATGGAACGGGCGTTCAGCCTGTTCGCACCGTTTCGTCGCCCCGATGAGGGGGGCGCCGGGCAGCCCAACGATCCCGCGTTACGGGAAATCGACGCCTTGCGAGCCGAGATCGATCGCTTGCGCAAGGAACTCGCGGATGCGAAGGCCAGCGTGAAGGTTTAGGGACACGGCGATCGCGCGCTTTGCCAACGGCGAGTCACCGCGACCCCGCCGAGACACCACCAGTGTCGGGGTCGGTCAGCCACGCTTGTGCCTGTTGGAACAGCGGGCATCCCGATCAGGGTGTCGGTTGCGACGCTCGGCCCTGACTGTCGTCTGCATCGGCACTCAAGGCTCAATCAACAGTGGTCGGATTAGCCGGTAACGGCCGTGCGGGGCGGGTCCTTGGCGCATCGACGCTCGGACACTGGCCAGAGCGGTTTCAGGCTGACTGGAAACGCCAGGCCGCTCTAGCTCTGTGTTTGATCGCATGATTCACACGCTGTTACGGTCCGCTCATCGTGATCATGCCCTAGCTCCGCACGCCGCGCGCGTTCGCGATGAAGGCGCGGATCAGATCAGGGTCCTTGACCCCACGGCTCCGCTCCACCCCGGATGACACGTCAACGGCGGAAGCCCCCGTCGCACGGATCGCGGATGCGACATTCGCGGGGGTCAGGCCCCCGGCCAGCACCCACGGAGCGGGCGCGGTCCAATCGCGCAGCAGAGACCAGTCGAAGGACACCGCGTTGCCGCCGGGCCGGGTCGCATCGGGTGGAGGCTTGGCCTCCAGCAGCAGCCGATCGGCACCACGATCGTCGGTTGGCAGGTCGGCGGCGGTGTCGATGGCCACCGCCCGCCAGATCGGCAGGCCAAACCGCGCCCGCAGGCGATCGAGCGGGGGCAAGTTGCCGTAAAGCTGCAGGACATCCAATCGCAGCGCGTCCAATGCCGCGGCGATCGCGGCTTCGGTCGGATCGACGAACAGCCCGACGCGGGGCGGACCTCCTGGATGGCGCGCGGACAACGTGGCCGCCGCCGCCGGGGTGACGCAGCGCGGCGATGGCGGGAAAAACACGAAACCAATCCAGTCGGCCCCGGCTTCGATCGAGGTATCGAAGGCGGCCGGATCGTTGATGCCGCAGATCTTGACCTGGGCATCGGTCATGGCAGGGATGCCACGATCGCGGCGGCCGCGGCGCCCGGATCGGCCTGGGTTGTGATCGGGCGGCCGACAACGATCCAATCCGCGCCGGCCTCGACCGCCTGAGCGGGGGTCATGGTCCGTGCCTGATCGCCGGTATCGGCGCCGGCGGGGCGAATCCCGGGCACCACGAGCCTGGCGGTCGGTCCGAGATGTTGCCGCAACATCGCCACTTCCAGCGGCGAGCAAACCAACCCATCGGCGCCCGACGCCAGCGCCATCTGGCCCAATCGCATCACCTGCGCTGCCGCACCGCCGTGCACGCCGGTGCCGGCAAGGGTTGAGTCGTCCAGGCTGGTCAGGACCGTCACCGCCAGGATCAGCGGCCGGTGTGTGCCCGCGGTCTCCGCGGCATCGCGCGCCGCACGGATCATCGCGGGCCCACCGGCGGCGTGGATCGTCACCATCCGGGGCTGCAATGCCAGCACCGCGCGCATCGCCCCGGCCACCGTGTTCGGGATGTCGTGCAGTTTCAGATCCAGGAAGATCGGCCGCCCCCGCACCGCGCGGTAGCCGATCGCGCCGTTCGCCAGGAAGAACTCCAACCCCAGTTTGAACAACCCGACATGTGGCGCGGTGGCCGCCGCCCAACCGGCGGCCTGATTCGGATCGGTCGTGTCCAGGGCGACGATCAGTCGTTCCGATGCCGATTGCGACGTCATGTGGATGGCGGCGGCATGGCGGGGATCGGCAAACGCGCCTTCAATTCCCGCACCTGCGCTTCCAGAAGCCGCACCGCCTGTTCCGCTCGGCGGGCGCGGTGGCGCTGGCTGAGTTCATTGAGCCAGACGAGAACGCCGCCGATCAGCAGGGCAAGCCCGGTGGCGCCGATCATGGCCAGCGACAGCGGCAGTTCCAGGGCGAAGTCGGTCGGCCAGAGGGCCAGACGCACCGGCGAGGTGTTCGACAGCGCGAACAGCACCAGAAACAGCAGAAGCGGGACGGAGATCAAAAGGCGCATGGGTTCGATCACGGCTCCTAAGGCGCGCTCAACCTGACTATGAACCGGCACAGCGCTTCGACCGATTGCCTGATACTAACCCTCCGAAAGCTTGGCCGATAGCGTGGCCTTATCGTCATTGCCGGGCTTGTTCGGGCAACCCGCCTCCTGCCGTTGACGCGAGGCTTTCCGGGAAGGCGGCATTGACGAGAGCGACGGCACATCGGTCAATGGTCAGCGTCGTTGGTCTGACAGTGTGAACCAGGATCTCGCCGGTGTGCGTTCGCCGCGATCCTGCTTCTGGACAGGCGGCCTGTCAGGCGGTTTTGCGCTTCGGTTCCCGACGGGCCGGCTTGCCGCCGCGATTGACCCGCTCGCGCAGTTCCTTGCCGGCCTTGAAGAACGGCACCGATTTTTCGTCCACCGGCACGGCCTCCCCGGTGCGGGGGTTGCGGCCGGTGCGGGCGTTGCGGTGCTTGATGGTGAAAGCGCCAAAGCCGCGCAGTTCCACGCGAGACCCTTCCGCCAGAGCCTGGGCAATCTGGTCGAAGATGGTTCCGACAATCAGTTCCACATCCGCGCCGCGGAGATGGGAATTGGCTTCGGCGATCTGGGCTATCAGTTCTGACTTTGTCACGGGCGTTGTTCCGCGGTTCAATTACCCGAACGTTGCCAGATGGCCCATCCCCCGTCAATCCTAACGCTTTGTGAAATCAGTGTTTTCCAAATAGATTCGACAATCTGCCCCAGACTGCCAGAGATCGCCCGTTCGGCCAGTCCAACCGTCGTGATCGTTTCGATCGGCAGGTCCGCGGAAACATCCTTTTCCGACGCCAGCCAAATTCGTGCCTCCGGCTCCCCGCCGATGGCGTCGATCAGGCCCACGGCGAGCGCCTGCCGTCCCGTATAAGCGCGTCCATCCGCCAGTTCGCGCACCTTGTCCGGATCCATCTTGCGGCCCTTGGCGACCATGCCGACAAACTGGTCGTACATGTCCAGCACCAGGCCACGCAGAACCTCCCGTCCGGCCGGGGACGTGGGCTTCGTCAGGCTGGGCTGGTCTTTCAGCGGTCCAGACGTGATCGCCTCCGTCGTGATGCCCAGTGTGGAGAGCAGGCCGGAGACTTCCGCCGTTTCCATCAAGACGCCGATGGATCCGGTCAGGGTCGCTTCGCGGGCGAACACCCGTTCGGCCGGCATGGCGATCATGTAACCGGCCGAGGCCGCCACACCCCCCATCACCGCGACGACCGGCTTGTTCCGGGCGAACCGAGCGATGGCGTGGTGCAGGCTTTCGGCCCCCGCGACGCTGCCGCCGGGGCTGTTGATCGAGACCACAAGGGCTTTCGCGTGCGGATCGTCGGCGACGTCGTCCAGGGCCGCGATCAGCTTTCGATCTTCAGTGATGATCCCGCTGATCGACAGCCGAGCAACGTAATCGCCGCCGAACGCAAGGCCCCGGTCCAACAGCACGGCCATCGCGGCGGCCATGATCGCGAGGACGGAAAAACTCCGCCAAAAGACAAGGCGGCGCTTGAGGCGCCGCCTGTCCAGTAGCAGGTCGGTTTCGAGAGACACCGACCGTCGGTCAGTTGTTCTCTTGCGCCAACTGGTTGCGACGACGGATCGCGGCCCCCAGAATGTCGCCCAGCGAAGCGCCGGAGTCCGAAGAACCGAATTCGGCCATGGCCTGCTTCTCTTCCTCGACTTCCTTGCCCTTGATGGTCAGGGTCAGCTTGCGAGCCGCACGATCGACCGCGGTGATCTTGGCATCGACCTTTTCGCCAACGGCGAACCGGTCGGGCCGCTGATCGCCCTTGTCACGCGCCAGTTCGGCACGACGGATGAAGCCCGTCAGCACGTCGTTGACCTTCACCTCGATCCCGTTGGCCTGCACCGCGCTGACCACGCAGGTCACGACATCGCCCTTGTGGACGGTGTCGAGCACGGTTGCCGCCGGATCGTCGCGAAGCTGCTTGATGCCCAGGCTGATCCGTTCCTTCTCGACATCGACGTCGAGCACCTTCGCCTTGACGTTCGATCCCTTCTCGAACTTGGCCATCGCCAGTTCGCCGGGTTCGTCCCAGGACAGGTCGGACATATGGACCATGCCGTCGATATCCGCCGACAGGCCGATGAACAGGCCGAATTCCGTGATGTTGCGGATTTCGCCCTCGACCTCGGTGCCGATCGGATGCTCCTCGACGAACTGCTCCCACGGATTGCGCTGGACCTGCTTGATACCCAGCGAAATACGGCGCTTGGAGCTGTCGACATCGAGCACCGTGACATCGACTTCCTGGCTGGTGGAAACGATCTTGCCAGGATGGACGTTCTTCTTGGTCCAGGACATTTCCGACACATGGACCAGGCCTTCGACGCCCGGTTCCAGTTCGACGAATGCGCCGTAGTCGGTGATGTTGGTGACGCGGCCGCTGTATTTGGCGCCCGGCGGGTATTTCGCCGCCACGCCTTCCCAGGGATCGGTTTCCAACTGCTTCATGCCCAGGCTGATGCGCTGGGTGTCGGAGTTGAAGCGGATCACCTGCACCTTGACCTGCTGGCCGATCTGCAAGGCTTCCGACGGGTGGTTGATGCGGCGCCAGGCAACGTCGGTAACGTGCAGCAGCCCGTCCACGCCGCCGAGATCGACGAACGCACCGTAGTCGGTGATGTTCTTGACCACGCCGTCGAGGATCATGCCTTCCTTGAGGCCCTGGATCAGCTCACTGCGCTGTTCGGCGCGGGTCTCTTCCAGAACGGCTCGCCGGGAGACGACGATGTTGCCGCGGGCGCGGTCCATCTTCAGAATCTGGAATGGCTGCGGGCTGCCCATCAGCGGGCCGACGTCGCGCACGGGGCGGATATCGACCTGGCTGCCTGGCAGGAACGCCACGGCGCCGCCGAGATCGACGGTAAAGCCGCCCTTGACCCGGCCATATATGGTGCCGTTGACGCGCTGCTGACCCTCGAACGCCTTTTCCAGGTTCGTCCAGGCTTCCTCGCGGCGCGCCTTTTCACGGGACAGCACGATGGAACCGTCACGGTCCTCATAGCGCTCGACATAAAGCTCGATCAGGTCGCCGGGCTTGACTTCCGGCTTGACGCCGGGCGGGCCGAATTCCTTCAGCAGGACCCGACCCTCGGACTTCAATCCGACATCGACGACCGCGTAATCGTCGGTCAGTCGAAGGACGCGCCCGGTGACGACAGAGCCGTCAAATCCGGTATCCCGACCGAGGGTTTCATCAAGGAGAGAGGCGAAGTCCTCGCCTGCAAAGTGGTCTTGCGCGGGCGCCGGGGCGCGTGCGGTGGCGGATAGTGCCATGTGGCGGTTGGTTTCCGTTACGGATGTCCGGCTTATCGCCGGGGGTTGCCGTGGTATGCGCGCTTCCTATGGTTGAAACACGGCTTGCCCGCGGATCAGCGCGGGCCGGGTGAACGATGGGTAACGTCTGTCCGGAGGTAGGACACGAGGGGAGACATAGAACGATCGGCGTCCGAGTCAAGTGCGAACGACCAATCGCCTCGAACGAGCGCGACCTGCCGTTATGAAACCGTCGCCTCCGCGTTCCATACGACCGTCGGGCCCAGGGTATGAAAAATCGCGTCGCCGCTGATGATCGGCATCTGTTCCCGCAATGCCTGCCCGGCCAGCATCCGGTCGAACGGGTCGCGGTGCGGGCTTTCCAGCGATCCCGCAAGCCGAGCGTGTTCCATGCTGACGGGGAGGGGGATGAAGCGGGAGCGGCGGAGATGAGCGTCGAAGCCCTCTATGATGGTCGCGACTTCGGGCCATTTTCCCAGGCGGAACTTGGTGGCGATTTCCCACGCCGTAGCGGCGCTGACATGGACCGCGTTGCCGGGGGCGGCGATAGCGGCCCGCGCGGTTGCCGGCAGGCGCCGGTCATCGGTCCACCACCAGACCAGGGTATGCGTATCCAGCAGCAGCTTCATGCCGACCTTCGGATTGCGGATGGTTTCATTCCCATTTGGCCAGTTCGTCGTCGGTCAGCGGATCGAACAAGGCGTCGGGGATGACCAACCCTTTCAACAGTCCCGGTTCCCGCGGCAACGCGTCTTCCACCGGCACCAGGCGCACCAGGGCTTTGCCGGACCGGCCAATCAGGATTTCTTCGCCCGATGTCGCACGGTCGATCAGGCGGGACAGTTGGGTTTTTGCATCGTAGAGGTTCACGAGCTCAGACATAGCGGCACCGGGTTGACGACATGTTAACGCGCGAGGGTTTTTTCACTTGGTCAGGTTAGTTGGTCTGGTCTGAATTGGCAAGGCCAGACCACCCATCGTCCTCACCATGCGGCGAAGCCGCCCCGTGATCGATTCGCCCTCGGCGACACACGTCCCGGCGGGCGCGACGATTGCAGCGCCGATGCCCAATTTGACGCTCCGCACGGTGCGGCAAGCCCGGCAGGTCTGGTCGGCGTGGAATTGAAGTGGTCTGTTGTCGGAAGTTCAGGAGACCAGAGACCCTTGAGTGGACATGTGGATAACCCGCTGCGCGGGATCGTGCTCAACCTGCTCGCCGGGATCATCTTCTGTGTGGCCGACACGATCGCCAAGCAGCTGGCCAGCGAAGTGGCGATCGTACAGATCACCTGGACCCGCTACATCGTCTTCGTCCTGATGGCCGCTCTGCTTACGACGCGCATCAGTGGGGCATCTTTTTGTGTTCGGGCGCCCTGGTTGCAACTCGCCCGCGGCATGTGCCTCGTATGCTCCTCTCTCCTCTTCGTGCTCGGCATTCGCGACGTAGGCCTGGCCGAGGCCGCCACCATCGGTTTCATCGGCCCGATCCTGGTGACTGTCCTGTCGATCCCCCTGCTGGGGGAAAAAGTGGATGCCCGCCGCTGGATCGCGCTGGCCGCCGGCGTGGTGGGCGTGCTGGTGGTGCTGCGGCCCGGCTCCGGGACATTCCAGCCGGAGGGGCTGTATCGCGTCGCCTCCGCCATGTTCTGGGCCATTGGCGTGATCCTGACCCGGCGCATGACCAAGACGGAGCGGGCGGAGACCACGATGTTCTGGTCCGCGGTCTCGGGCCTGGTGGTGCTGACCGCGATCATCCCGTTCCATTTCGTGCGGCCCACCGCGATGCAGTTGTGGCTGTCGGTCGGGCAGGGGGTGCTATCGTCGCTGGGGCAGTGGCTGGTGATCCTGTCGCTTCGCTTCACGCCGGTGTCGACCCTGGCGCCTTACTCCTACATGCAGCTTCTGTGGATGACGGTGGCCGGGTTCCTGGCCTTCGGTGTGCTGCCGGATGGATGGACCCTGGCGGGGGCGGCGATCATCGCCGGCAGCGGGCTTTATACCGCGCAGAGGGAGCGCCGCCGGTAGCTGGATCCGCACGCCAGTCGACCCCAAAGGCGGCGATGATGGTGGCGTGAAGGCGACCATCCGACACGCTGCAGGAAGCGAACATCATACCCGACACCCACAACGGGCTATGCGCGCCGGCCGCTAGGCGGTAAATCCAGCCTATGAAACCTCCGAAGAACACCAATTTTCAGGATCGACTGACCGTGGCCGCGAAGGCGAAGACCGCCATGCGGGAGAAATTCCAGGCGCGCCCTGGCCCTGACGATCCTGCCGTCATCGAACGCCAGGCGGCCCAGATGGCCATCGCGGCGGCGCGGGAAGCGCGCACTCAGGAGCGTAAACTCGCACGGGAAGCCGATGCAGCCAGGCTGGCGGCCGAAAAGGTCGCCCAGGCCGCGGAACTGATGGCGAAGGCCGAGGAAGAGGCCGTCCGAGCCGCCAAGCGCGCGGCGGAAGCGGCGACGATCGCGGCCGAACGCAAGGCTGCCCGCGACGAACGCTACGCCGCTCGTCAGGCCCGCCGTCGCTGAGCCGGGGGGGCAGGCACCCGCGCGGCGTCCCTTCATCGCATGATGGATGGAGGCGGTAAGGGCATAAAAGACCTGCGCTCGGGGCTGGGCGAGCGCCGGGACCGCCAAGGGAGCCGCCAAGGGAGCCGCCAAGGGAGCCGCCAGCCCCGGTCGTGAATGGCCGGCAGGCAGGTTGAAAGCGTCCCCGCCATCGATCCGCATCTGAACCCAACGGTTTCGTTACATTCGGTGTCTTGCACGACATATGTCGGCATGTCAGCAAGGCCGACAACCAGTTGGGGCGGAAAAGATCGTGCAGCATCGGTATCTAGCAGCCTGTCGGACTTACGCCCACCGGAGGCTCATGTTAGAATCGTAACGTCGATTCGCTCCCTCCCCGGATGCCGCCAATGAGCAACTTCCGCCCCACCGATCGCCTAACCGGCTTCCTGATGCCGCCGTCTATCGATGAATGGCTGCCT
>CAMATI010000165.1 GCA_945861095.1 Asaia bogorensis
CGAGCATGGGCATGAGAAAGACGATCCTTCAGCACCTCAGGGTCTAAACTCCCGGGGGGTAGATGTCTCATCATCATTGGCACGGAGGGACAACCCGGAGCGCGACCGCGTCGTGGGACGGGTGTTCGTGCCACCCCAGTCCGCTCAGCGCGGCCTCGAATGCTGCGAGGGTCTCAGGCTCGGCGGCCAGCAGGCTGCGCAGCTCCACGATCAGCGTCGGCGCGCTGACGGCCCTGCGCGCGTCGGGCGGGGAACCCTCCCCCCTGACGACCACCAGGGTCAACGGATCGCCACACGCATCGAGCTGCGCGAGGCCGTTGATTCGAACTTGGTCGGCGTGGGGGCCGACCGTCTTCACCTCGATGCGGCGCCCGTCCGGCAGGACGAAGTCCTGCGGCGCGCCCAACGGACCGCGCCACGCGCCGATCGCCTCCGCCGGACGCAGTATCGGCAGCAGCCTGTCGCGCAGCATCAGCAACTCGCCGATCAGGCCACGCAGAGTGGCTTCGCCCAGGCCTGCAGCGTCCCGGTCGAGGAGCGAACGCCAGTGTACGAGGCGCTGCACGACCACCTGCCCGAGCCGGGCCTCATCGACCCCGGAGCGCGTACAGGAGATGACGTCCCGGCAAAGCGCCGCGAAGACCGGCATCAGCTGGCGCTCCAGCAGCGAGAGCCTCAGCGTCCAGCGTCCGTCCGCACGCTTCCCCTGCTCGACCGACAGCGCACGCATCGGCCGGACTTCAGGCGGTCTCGCGCCGCAGACGGCGACGAGGCCGACGCGATCGGGAGGCTGCATGTCGGCGTAGATGTCCAGCGGATGCGCGGCATCGACCCGGGTCTGGGCGCCGCCTACCACGACGGTGCCCAGCTGCCACCAGAGCTCCTCAATCGACATCGTCGTCGTTACCGTCCACGACGTCGTCCTCCACCTCGTCCTCGGGCAGCAGCTCCCGCTGCGCCACGCGGTTCAGCCGGTAGCGGACCAAGTGACGGGGAGCGTCGGGATCGGGCGCGCCCGGAAAGTGCATGCCGAGCGCCGGGAGCAGCAACCCGTCCCGATACGGAATCTCCTCGGTGCCGGGGTCGGTCGCCTGGACACCGCGCAGCAGATAGATGACGAGCAGGGGCGCCCGCATCGCCTCCCGCAGATCGTCCTCTTTGGACGTGCGGTCCGCCGCCCTGAGGGCCTCGTACTCCTCCTTGCCGAAGGCGTGACGGAGGTCGGGCCGTCCGCCGACCCGTGCGCTTTTCCCTGAGACCAGGAGCGATCCGTCCTCGCGCCCGCTCTTCACCTTCCTCCTGCCCGCCTTCACCTCCAACCCGGCGAGCGCCGTCACCTCGGTCACCGGCGCGGTGCGTCCTTCGGCCGGAAGGGCCACCGTCCAGGTCGAGAGGGCGTCGCCCGGGGTGGCTCGGGTCCGCAGGAACTCCGCGATCGCGTCGCCCTGGAAGTCGAAGTTCAGGGGGTGGACCAGGAACTCGTCGAGCATGGTCGCCACGGCTGCGGCGGGCACGTTCCGCCAGACGAGGGCGCCGCCATGCGGCGAGGGCTCGGGCGCCGAGCCACTGTCGCGGAGGGCGGCGAGGAAGCGGTCGATCTGCTGCGCATTGGTTTCGTTACGGCGCTTGTCCGCGTAGAGCCGTGAGGATTCGATACCGCGCCCCATCAGCGAGATGTCGCGCTGGACCACGACGTCGAGGCCGCTGGCCATCTTATTCCGCGCCGTGATGAGCAGCGTGTCCGGGTGGGTCCTGACGCGCAGGCCGAACTCCCGCGGCGTCGCCTGCCGGCGCTTCATGCGCGCGAAGTCGCGCTTCAGCTCCCCGGTTGCCTCGGCGACGTGCTCGTACCAGCCCCTTGCCTCGTCCGTCAGCCAGAGCCTGCACAAGTCCACGTAGCCGTCGCGGTACCCGAACCACCGCCCCATCTGGAGGAGCGTATCGTAGGCCCTCGCGTCGCGGAGGAAGTAGCTGGTGCTCAGCCCCTCAAGCGTCAGGCCCCGGGATAGGCTGTTGCCCCCAACGGCGATCACCCGGACCCCCGGTGGCACTGTCATGGCGCGGTAGTCCAGGCTCTTCGCGCCGGTGCTCTGGTTGACCGGCTGTACCCTGACCGGCGCGATCGCGTCGTGCAGCGCAGCCAGGACCTCTGGCCAAGCCACGTCGGCGTCGTCGAACTCGTCCTGGAAGGTCCGCTCCAGGGCGGCGATCTCTGGCGACCGCTCCGCGCCCCTCGCAGGTCCGTGCCCCCCATGCAGGCGCACCGCGCGTCGGACGTCCTCGAGCTCGAGGTGCAGCGCGTCCGCGACCCTGTTCTGGACGCCGGTGAAGCGTGACACGTTGACGAGCATGGAGCGGTGGATGCCGCCACCCCTGCCCGGCTCGCCGCGCTGCGCGCGCAGGTCCCGCACCGCGCAGGCGATGAGGAAGCAGCGGAGGGCCAGCAGCAGGGAACCCGGCATCGGCCCAGGCTCGTCGTCCTTCTTGTGCCCTCCTGGGAGCCAGTCCTCTGCGTCGTCGACGGTCCGGACGGCGGTGTCATCGGCTGCGGGTTCGTCCTCCGCGGTCGGGAATAGCCGATCCATGCCGACGTAGTTGTCGGGTGGGCGAAGCACGTGGATGAAGTCGCGGGGAAACAGGTCGTCGCCGAGCATCTCGTCGGTCGAGGACGGGTCGACGAAGATGTTGGCGAACGGCGTCGCGGTGAAGCCCACGTAGCTCGACCGCTCGAACAGGCCGAGCAGGTCGCGGATGGCCTTGTTGATCGCCGTCGTCTCGTTGGGATCCTTTTTGGTGTTGATGGAGGCATTGTCCGCCTCGTCGTCGATCAGGAGCATCGGCAGGTCGATGCTGCCGCGCCGTCGGTCCGCGTTGCGCGCGCGCAGCCAAGTGGCGAGCCGCTCCAGCACGGCCTTGTTCTTCTTGGCGACGACGAGCACCGGCTCGTTGAGGGCGCTCAACGACACGTTCAGGGCCGACGCGGCGTTCTTGCGGAAGTCGTGCTCCCGCGACGTGAAGACCACGCCGTCGCGGCGCCCGTCGATGAGTCCGACCCCGATGTGGCGCTTGTGCCGGAGCTTGGCGCTGCCGAGAAAGTCGCTGCTGTCGAAGCCGATGAACGCCTCGTCGAGCCGCTCCTGCGTCTGCCGGCGCACGTTCTCCAGCATGCCGGTGAGGAGGATGACCATCCGGTAGCCCGCGTCCGCTGCCTTGCAGACGAGCGCCGCGTACGTCGCCGTCTTGCCGGACTGCACGTCGCCCATGACGAGGCCGCGCCGTTCCCAGGCCTGCGCCTCTGCGGGGTTGCCGAGGAGGTCGAGCAGTTCGTCGGTCGCGCGGTCGAGCGTCGCCGCGACGAGTGGCGGCCATCCGTTCCCGACCAGGAGCTCTCGGTAGCGTGTCCAGTAAAAGGGATCGATCGACGCGCGCCGTGCATCCAGCCAAGGGGCATGGTCGTCCTCGGACGTGAGCGTCTCGCCCTTGTCCATCCGGATCGCGAAGCGGGCATGGATGAGCTTCCGCGCCTCCGCGACCAAGCCAGCCGGGAGCTGGAAAGCGACTGCCATGCGGGCGAGGAAGTCGTCGATCTGCGCCTCGGTGGGCGGCGGCTCCTTCGGGAGCGCCCGCGCCGCCATCGCGGCCAAGCTCTCGGGTGTGGCATCGATCATGCGGCAAGTTCCTCAGCGATTCGGCGGGCAGTGTCCGGGTCGCGGTTGAACGGGTCCGTTACCGGGAGGTGGGCAAGCAGCGAACGGACGACGGACGGTTGGTCAGCGAATGCGGCTACCATACGCTCGGCCATGGCGCGCAGCTCACTGTACTGCGGCATCTCCAGTTCTACGATCGGTAGATCGTTGCTGATGTGAAGGTGGATATCATGAGCGGGGAGCGTCTCCTCGACCAAGCGAAGCAGCCGCTCCACATCGCCGTCGGTGCGGTATACGGCCAGCATCGCCGCGACCGCTGGATGTTCGCGATTCACCACCCAGGAGGCTGCCCCGTCGCGGTCGTCGCGACGCCTCCAGAGCGGTACGCGGTCACCGTCATGCCGGGGCGTCCCTTTGTGGGTGTAGACTCGCCTGCTGCGGGTGGTGACGTCGCCGACAATGCGACGGAGATGGGGGCGGAGTGCCGGTGGCGGTTCGGCGATGGTCTTGCGGATATCCACCTTCCAGATGTGGTCGAGTGCCACAGGTACATCGACACGGACCCGTGCGAGCCGGACCAGTTCGTCGGCAGGTACGATCCGGAACCAGCCACCAGTCACGACCAGCCGGCCGCCTCGATACACGTAGAATCCATGGCCAGTTTTCAGGGTATCCCTGCCCCCTGCCCGCTCGATTTCACCCTGCTTCAGGCGGGACGGGAACGGCAGGACGAAGGGGGACACGGAGACCGGCTGTCCCTCGATCTCGAAGGTCTCCGCGTGGAGTGTCTGCCCCCGTGCATGGCCCGCCAGGAAGGGGTCCAGCCGCGGCAGGGGACGACCATTCAGCACGATATCGAAGGGGCCAACGATTTCACCGGCGAGGAAGCGGTGAAACGTCAAGGCAAGATGATCCGCCGCCTCGTCCATGATGCGGTCGAACGCTCGTGCTATATCCACCCCGACCGTGGGCAAGCGATCAAGCCGCTCCCATACGACGGCCGTCCCGGTAGCCTGGGCCATCAGCGCATCGAGAACCTCGCGCGGCAGATCGGAAGAAGGGGGACGTTCCAGCCACCATGTCCCGCGCCGCTCGCACTCGTCGAGGTCCCATCGCGCCAACGACAGTGTGCCGGCCTGAACCGAGGCGATGGTGAAGCGTCGGCACTGCGAGAGTGAGGCGGTCTTGAGACCCAGACCAAAGCGACCAAGATCCATCCCCGACCTGATCTCTCTCGGGTCGCGGCTGCCGAAGCGCATGGCAGCCACAAGCGTGGCTTCGTCCATCCCCCGGCCATCATCCACGGTCGCCAGGTAACCCTCTGCAGCGGCGTCGAAATTGATTGCGACGGTCGTGGCGCCGGCCGCAATGCTGTTGTCAATCAGGTCCGCGAGTGCAGCTTGGGTGGTGTATCCGACCGCCCTGAGCGACTGCATCAGCATTGGTGCGACGGGGGGTAGTTCAACTCCGATTTTGCCCAACACTCCGTCACTGTCCCCAGACTACGATCGACATATTCGGTTCACCAATGACGGTATCATGGTTTTAAATGTTGTGCGAGTTACGGATCTTGTGGGGTGGGCCGGTCTGTACCGGATATGCCAAAACTCACGTGGATAGGGGAACAGGCTCAGGCCAATGGCCGAAGCTTCTGGGAGGGCCTGCGGGGCTTCACCAGACCGTGGCAATCTTCGCTTCAAACCCACTCTTGAAGAAACATGATCCGGGGGTACACTACTATTTCAGTAATACATACAAGCAGACTCCCTTATATATTCGAGACTTGGCATCCGGCCTGCTATGGGGTCGGTCCGGTGAGGTTGGCCCGATAACGTTCCACATCCATCGGTCGCTTGCCGAAGAACCAAGCCTTTGGTGGGGTCTCGCCATCAGGGGTGGCTATGAGCAGTTTGTCGGTGGCGCCGCTGTCGAACGTGCAATCCGCTTCAGCATAACCAGGGATATAAGGCATGACTGACCGGCAAGCGACGATGCGCGGCTGACCATGGCGAACGAGTTCACCGGTGGCTGTCACGAGGCCAAGATCACGCGCACGGGGATCATCGATCAGATGAAGAATGCCGCAGCGCTTCTCATAAAGGGTGTAATGCCCAGTCGTTCGGTCACGAACCGCATAACCAAGGTGAGGCAGATAGTCCCAGCCGAAATCCGTCACCGAGCTTCTGCCGTCATCCCAGCCCAGCACCAGATGTGCCGGGACGGGTTTGCTTGGCATGTCGACGAGCGGTAATTCCGAGATGTCCACGATCAGTGCCGCTGCCGGTGATGGCTTGATGCGCGCGGCGGCATCGAGTTCCGCTCCGCGTTCTTCATCCAGTTCGGTGAGCTTGAAAAAGCGGCGAAGGGTGCCGACCGTGTGCCGGCTGCCGCCAATCACAAGCGTGACGGTGCGTCGGTCGAGAAGAAAAAGGTTCACACCCATTGGTTTCCGCGGTGCCCTCGGTTCAAGTGAAATCGCCTGATGCAGTTCCTACGCACGTCAACTTACCATAACGTATAGCGTTTTTCGCTCACCGGCGCGGATTCCAGCGATGGAGTCCCGGAAGAAGGGTTCGTGCGCCGCGCCGCCAAGCGAAAAACGCTATACGTTATCGAACTCTACGCGACCGTCTCGAGACCATGCCGCCGCACGAGGGAGAGGAGCTTGAGTGAGGCGCCCTGCGGATGCTTCTCGCCGCGCTCCCACTGGCTGATGAGGCCCGGGGTGACATTGAGATAGCGAGCGAAAACAGCCTGGCTGGCCCCTTCACGCTCGCGCAGCGCGCGGATCTCCACCGGTGACAGCGGCCGCACCGGCGTCAGGCAGGCTTCGTCGAAGCGGCGCATGGTCTGCTTGTCCATGACGCCGGCCGCGTGCAGCCCCTCCGCCGTTTCGTGGATCGAGGCCATCACCGGACTACGGTATTGCTTAGCCATCGCCCTTCACCTCCATCAAGGTCCCATTGGTCATCGCTTGAGCGATCGCCGCGTCGTCGTAAGCCATCATGGCACCCGCCAACATCCGGAAAGCCACGAGTTCATCGTCGCGGATGTTGGCCTGTTCGTTCTTGGCGAAGCCATGCGCGAAAAAGGCACGTTCGCCTGCCCGGAACAGAATGATGGTGCGGAAGCCGCCAGACTTCCCGGCCCCCGGGCGCGCGATGCGTTGCTTCAACACGCCGCCACCCAGGTCGGCATCGATCAATCCCCGTGACGCCCGGTCGATCGCTTCCCGTAGGCTCGCATCCGGAATGCGGGCCTTCCGCGCGAATCGTGCGAACGGCTTGGTCTTGAATATCCGCACATGCCCCGCCCCAAGCCCCATCAAGCAAATGTATGCTAACACTAAGTGTTATAGAAATCAAGGTGTCGGCTGATCCCCGGATGGCATGCGGGTCACCGTCACGACCGTGACGACCTCCCGCTCGGCCCGGCACCGCCGCGTCAGAAGGAGGTATCGTCCGTCCCCACGCCCATGCAGCAGCGGCGGACTGAGGCACGTCAGGGTCCGCGGAACAACAACACGGTTGATACGTGATCACCGCGCCGAAGGAGGGGTCCCGAGACGGTTTCGGACCCGATGCGCCGTGGTGTGATGGTGAAGCCTGCGGCCTCGATTTCCTGGATCTGGTTCCCGGTGGTCTGACCGGCGGTGGAGACGCGGACATAGGCGAACGGGCGGGCCATTGGTGATGGCACTCTGTCCGTAAGTGACGTCCGTTAATAAATCGCGTCCGGAACTCTGTAAGGCTGTGTTTAGGACAGAGTTGGGAGAGCTGTCCGCAAACGTCCGTTTTCGGACAGGCTGATCCGCCCGCATTGACCGGCCGGGCAAGGTCTGTCGGTTGGATGGAGGCCCAGAACGGCAAAGGATCTCCTATTCCTAAGCCACTTGGCAGGTCTTGGTTGGTCACGGGATGTGTTTCATTGCCCCCTCTTCTCTTGTCGTTTTCAATGAGAGATGGGGTACCCCCGTCCTTGGGGGTCTGAAAGGTTCGCTATGCCTTGAGGACTGGGTTAGAAAGAGGCAACTGCGAAGAGCTGTTTCACGGCACTTACCGTTAAGAGAAAAATTTAAAGAGTGAAGTTACAAAGTTACTGGGGGCGCGACTCGGAGAATAGGGTGACTTGTCAGCGCCTTATTGATCTGCCTCGTCCCTGATAGGCCGTGTAATCGTCCCTGATAGGCCGTGACTCGCGTCCTCGATAGGCCGTGTTGTTCGTCCGCAATAGGCCGTGTCGAAAATGGTCTGCGCCATAGTTATCCACAGGTTGCGGATCGTCGTTCAGGGGGCGAATAGGCTTTAATCCTTGATAGGCCGTGCTGATGAATGTCACCAAAGAGGCGTCTAACGCGTTGCGTTGGGCTTATTCCGACAGAAATCAGGTGCTGTTCTACTCCATTTGGGTGACCGCACAGGGAATGAATGGGCGGAAAATCACAGAGGCCGCCAGTTTGGCGTCCGCAATAGGCCGTGTTGGGGCAGGCGCTTATCCCGTTTTCTCTGCCATCGATGGCCCGGATGGTCGGCGGAAAGGTAGCTGCGACGGACCATATAGAGGGCTGGCTCACCGCTCTGGGTATCGTCCTGCCAGGTGAGGTAATATTCGGGCAGAGGATTCTCTGCGACAATGCGCTTGAGTGCAGCCTTGAATTTCGGCTGCCGGTCCTCCGCTCCTGACTTTTCATAAAGGGTGGGAATGGAACAGGCCCAGCCGGCGGACTGATTGCCCGCGTGCTTGCGGGCGATACGATAGAGCCAGCGCTCCAGCCCGCCCGTGAGAAGGAAATAGTCAGGGTCCACGGAGAGGACGCCACCGTCCTGCTTGATTCCCTCGTATAGCCAATCCGAAAGGGTGAGGGTCATGTGCCCGATGTTGCCGGAGACCTCATCGACCCGCTCAGTCCACTTATCCAACCAGTGAAAACTCGCGGTGTCCTTCTTCCCGAAACCGCGAATGTTGGTGTGAACAGCGGTATGGGTGAGGCGGTCGAGGGCGGCCCGGAGGCGATCATAATGTTCCCCACCGGCGCTGCGACCTGTCTGCCGACGGATGGCTTTCAACAGGTTGTAGGGATGGAATTGCAGAGTTCGCGGGAGGTCGTTTGCGCCCTGCTCGCGCATTTCCACAAGAGCGGATGCCGCCCAGATAAGGATGTCAGCATCCCAAATGGTCGCCATGCCGTAATCCTGATGCCCGGCGACCTTGACCCAGATTTTGCCGTCCGGACTGACGTAGTCGATCGGCTTAAGGCGCTTACGTTTTGCCAGCGAGAAAAACGGCCGCTCCATCGTCTCCCGCTGATCCCGCAGCGGCAAGTCGGAGAGGTAAGGAACGAACAGATCAAATTGGGGATCCGGGGGCGGCTTTGTTTTCATGAAGCGCCTGTCCCCTCCCCGATTGTCGCTTTACCGTATTTGGCGAACAGGTCACTGATAGCCTCGTTCAGCAGGGCTTCAGTGGTCGCGTCGCGCTCCAGGGCAAGCTGGCGAAGGCGCTTATGGTCGACTGGGGCCAGGGTCGTGGTGACCTTCTTCCTGCCGACTCGCGTGGCCGCATAGAAGCCGCGTTCACCGCTGCTCGGCTCAGATGGCTTCGCCTGGGCAATTGTCGGCGCCGGAGGCACGGGGATGGCCTCGGGAAGAACCGCAGCTTGACGCATTGTTTCCGCCAAACTGGGTCTTTTGCTCATACCGCCACCTTCTTACGATTTGCCTTATTGCTGAATTGCCGTATTGCCGGCAATACGGCAGGGGGGCGCAATTGACGCCCGAGCCAGGCATAAAGTTGGGCGATCTCATCTGCGGCCTTTCCCTCGGGGTCGTATTCCTGAGCGGTCTGCCCAGCGATCAGAGAGTGGGCGTAGGCCGCCCGTTGCTGGAGGGTGAAGGGTGCCACCTGAAGGCCGTGGACTGCGACGGCTGCCCGCGCGTCGGCTAATACATGAAGCGCACGTGGCGGCAAGGCGTTCAGCACCACATAGGCCGGTTTACCGGCCAGCTTGACGGCGCGGGCCGTGGTGCCAATCGCCCGTAGGTCGAGTATACCCGCCCGGCAGGGTATCAATACCAAGTCAGCTGCTTCGGCCGCTGCCAAGGCAGCGTCTGTCGCGTGCGGGGCGGTGTCGATCAGGGCAAGCCCCACCCCACCCGCCTTCGCCGCCTCGAGGGCTTGCGGAAGCCGTGTGGGTGGCACAGGCACAACAACCGGAGTTTCCGCGGGCCGGCTGTCTTTCCAGCCTGCGGCACTCGCCTGCGGGTCGAGATCGATCACGACAGCGGTCTGCCCGGCTCGCTCCGATGCGACCGCAAGGTGCAAGGTGAGCGTAGTTTTTCCGGTGCCCCCTTTCTGGCTGAGAATCGCGACAGTGTACATGCTCCCCCTCGGCGAATTGCCGCGTTGCTGGCAATAACTATCTGATGGCAATTCATATTGCCATCTTGCCAGCAATTACCATGAAGCCTTCGTTCGCACCAGCCAAAACAGAAAATTGCCAGCAATTCTCTCTGCCGTGTTGCCTTTTTGCTGGCAAGAAGCAATGCGAACGAGAGATACGCGTCCGCTCAGGGAATGCCGCAAGACCGCGCTCATAGCCTACCGTATCCTCAAATTTGACTTGTGGTGCTTCGCGCGATTCTCTGACCCGGACGAACGAGGAGGGTCAGTATGTCGGAGCAATGCGGTGCGCTTGGCTATTTCGGGGATGCGCGGCGGGCGGATACCGGCACGTTTTTGCTGGATCGCGCCACGGCGACCGGGTCTCTGGTGATCCGCAAGCTCGGGCAAACGCGAGCCGGGGAGCAGGCGATCCATCGGTTTCTGAAGGCCCCGTCGGTCACATGCGCCGAGATGCTGCGCACCCTCGCCGGCCGCACCCAGGCGGCCTGCGCCGGGCGGCGGATCGTGGTCGCACAGGACACCACCGAGATCAATTTTTCCGGTCGCCAGGTCAATCGTCGCGGTCTCGGTCCCGCCGGCGATGGCGTATCCGCTGGGTTTTTCATTCACCCCCTGGTTGCCATCGACAGCGAGACGGAAGCGGTTCTCGGCCTGCTCGACGCCCATATCTGGACCCGGGATGGCAAAGTGGCGGCCGACGAACACCGTGCCTTCGAAGACAAAGAAAGCATTCGCTGGCTGTGGGGTGCTCGGCGGGCGGGCGATTTGTTGACGCAAGCGGCCTCGATCGTGGTGGTTGGCGACCGGGAGAACGACATTTACGGTTGTTTCGCGCGCCGACCAGCCGGGGTCGATTTGATCATTCGTGCCGCCCAGGACCGCGCGTTGAGCGAAGGTCCCTCGTTGTTCGCCATCCCGGCCAACTGGCCGGACCTGAAACGGATGCAGGTCAAGGTCGCGCCGCGCCGGGTGGGCGATCCAGGGCGCATCGCGACGGTGGCGCTGCGTGCCGGCCCGGTCACGATCAGGAAACCGGGCAGCGGCTTTGACAAGTCCGACCCCGACACGGTGACCATGACGCTGGTCGAGGTACGGGAGATCGACCCTCCGGCGGGCGAAAAGCCGTTGCTTTGGCGTCTGTTGACCACCATCGCGGTGAACGATGCCGAGGCGGCGTGCGAGATCGTGCGTCTTTATCGCCTGCGCTGGCGGATCGAGGAAGTGTTCCGGGCGCTGAAAAGCGACGGCATGCGTCTGGAGGAAACTCAACTGCACGAAGCGGCACGGCTGCTCAAACTGGCGGTGGTCGGCATGGCGGCGGCCTGTCGAACCATCCAGCTGGTGGATGCCCGCGACGGCAGCCCGAGACCAGCCACGGACGTGATCGATCCGGCGTTGCTCCCCGCTGTCGAAGCGATCGGCGCGACCCTGCAAGGCAAAACCGAGCGGCAGAGAAACCCTCATCCGCTGTATTCCCTCGCTTGGATGGCCTGGATCGTTGCACGTTTGGGCGGGTGGAACTGCTACTATAGACCGCCCGGACCCAAGACCATGAGAGCGGGGTGGGCGCAACTCGAAACCATGGTCATCGGGTTCTCTATCGCTGTGAACTTGCAGCGAGAGTGAAATGTGAGAATCCGGTAGGCTCATAGCGGGGAGGGGAGTGAACACGAGGCGGCTGCTTCGTGGGAAGCATGACAGACACGGGGCTGACAAGCCCGCTCGTACGATTCGCTTATGCAGGATTCCCGAGGGAATGGGCCTCAGTCAGGTCGTTCCAGCCGGGTGAACAGGTCCGACTCGCGGTAGCTCGGCGGTGATGCCCTCACCGGGAGGGCGACAATCCTGCCGGAGAGCAAACAGCGTTGACTGCTCCGCGCGCGGCTTCGTTTGGGCACGGCGCAGCGTTGCTGCCAATTTCAATGAAGCGGGGCAAGGTTATGAGACCAAACTCCTCCGGAATAAGGGCCACCTATGCGGTCCGCTCACTCGCCTGACCGCGGCATACAGGAGGAGCAGATATTGCCACCCTGCACCAAAGTGGGGCGGGTATCGGTCACGGTCTCCCCGCAATCCCTTATGGCTTGGGATTACGGATTTTCCGCACGACGTCACGCCAGATTGCCTGCGCGGCGGCATCCCCGGACTGGTCATAGAATTCGAATAAGGTGTTGGCATCGGAGTGCACCAACAAGCCGCTCACATTTGCGGCGGCGCGTGGATCCATCCTCATCCACGTTGTCGCCGCCGAGTAGCGGGGCTGATGAGAAGAGATCCGTTGACCGATCATCTCCTGGCCCAGCCGGCTACAAGCGTCGGAGATTGACGACGGCTTCAAGGCTGGCCCCAGTTTGCTGCGGGACACCCAGAGGGCGTTACATGACCGGTTCCCGATCAGACGTGGCCGATCTACCTCGACATAGTGGTCGATATGGCAAACCAGCAGAGGGGGCAGCTTCATCAGGATCGGTGCCCCAGTCTTACTCTCGCCAGCGTCGTAGCGAATGCTCCATGTGACAGAACCCCGGATGAAAGTGCGACCAATAACCAGGCCAGATAAATTTCGCCGGCGCAGACCCGTGTATACGGCCACGGCCAGAATCAGGCAGTCCCGCCGCCGGTTGGCCAGCCAAACCCCCCAAGGCAGTCCGTCAAGCCGTTCCAGTTCGGTCAGCAGCCGATGCAGCAGGATACCTACATCAAAAGTTCGCGGCGGCTTACGGGCGGCTCGAGCCTCCCTAGGCCTTGGTGCCCTTCGGTGTCGGCAAATCCATCGCCAGTCGCTGGCGGGCGCCAACCGTTTGAGGATGGTGCTGAGGGTTCCGAGATGGTGGTGTACCGAAAGATCGGACAGCGCCGCCCGCGCGGCAATCAGATATTCACCCAGGAGGTCAGCTGTCAGCTGATCTGTCCCGGACCGGGTCGGGTCCAGCCGACCCACCTTCCGCATCCACGACAGCAACTGACCGTACGCCTTGCGCATAGCCAGGTGAGTTTCCGCTGACAGGTGTCCCAGCGCACCTCGATCATCCGGATCGTCATTCTCGAGTGATGCTTGCCATGTGATCGCGTCGGAGGAGGGCCACTGGGCCACGGGAAGACTCCCGTCCGACCAGGTACCACGCAAAGGGACGTTAAAGGTCATGGCGCTTTCTTTTTTTGCCGCCGCTCCTTCTGGGCGGCTTTTTGCCGGAGCGCGTCGGCGGATGCGAGCCAAATCCCCTGGGCTGCGCTGGTCAGCAGGACGCCATAGATCTGCTGAGTGATCTTTGGGTTGGCATGGCCCAATAACCGCGAGGCCACGACGAGGTTATTGGGGTCTTTCTCCAACAGGATCGCCACCGCGAGATGGCGGGCCACGTGGGGTGTGAAATGTGCGCTGAGTTGGCGGGTGACAAAGCGCTTTATGGACTTGGCCAGGGTCGAGCGGCGCCGTGTGTTACCGTTTGGGCCCGGGAACAGATGCCCGCTGTTGCTGGGCTGGCCATAAAGCAGAAAGGGCCTGAATGTCTTCCAGTGCCACTCAATTCGTTCCGCCAGGTCGGATGATATGAGAATGTTGATATCCAGGTTCCGGGTCTTGGCCTCCTGATGAGAGATATGAATTCGCTTCAGGATCCCGTTCGCATCTCGCTTGAAGTGCCGTTCGGACAAATCGGACAGATTCTTGATGCGGATGGGCTGGGTAAACAG
>CAMATI010000166.1 GCA_945861095.1 Asaia bogorensis
GCGCTGGGGATCGATGCCTCGCCGGGAGGGATCCAGAGACGCACCGTCTGAACCCCCTATGACGCGGTTGTAGTGCCACACGAGCCGCAGAGGCGGCACAAGATACTGATAATATGAGGTTTATTTTGGTGGGTGCTAAACATGGGTTATGGCGACAACCAGGTCACCCAGGCGATCGAGGAAATCCTGGAGCGCTCTGAAGCGCGCGCGCGCGAACTGATCCGCCGCCTGCCGGAGGGCACCTACAGCTATGAGGACCAGTTGGACGATTACGGCCCGGGCACGGCACCGGTCCGGGTCGCCGTCGATGTCACCCTGAAGGATGGGGAGGCCACCGTCGATTTCTCCCGCAGCGGCGATGAGGTCCCGGCCGGCATCAATTGCTACATCAATTACACCCGCGCCTATGCCAGCTTTGCCATGCGGATTTTCGCCGGCATCGACGTGCCGAACAATGCCGGTGCCGAACGGGCGATCAAGACCATCGCGCGGGAAGGCAGCTTCTTCAACGCCCGTTATCCGGCGCCCGGCGGCGGGCGCGCTTCCGTGCAGGTGCGGATTTTCGATACGATCAACGGCGCGATGGCACAGGCGATCCCCGAACGCGCGATGGGCGCCTTCACCCATTGGGCCAATCCGAAATTCGGCGGCTTCGATCGCGCCACCGGCAAGTCGTGGATCATGTACGACCTCGTCCTGGGCGGCTTCGGGGGACGGTCCGACAAGGACGGGGTGGAGGCGATGTGCCCGGTTTTCAACTGCGCCAACGTCCCGGTCGAGGTGCATGAAACCATCAACCCGGTCCGCATCCATCGCCTGGAACTAATCCAGGATTCATCGGGCGGCGGGGAACACCGGGGCGGTTCCGGCATCCGCAAGGATGTGGAGATGCTGGCCGACGACGTGACCGTTACCCTGCTGGGTGATCGCCATCTGAACGCGCCCTATGGGCTGTTCGGTGGCCTGCCGGGTGCCCGCGGACGCACCGTGCTGATCCGCGACGGGGCCGAGTCCGACCTGGGTTCGAAGGAAGTCCTCAAGCTGGGTCGCGGCGATATCGTCAGTTTCCGTCTCGCCGGCGCCGGTGGTTACGGCGACCCGGGGAGACGGGACCCCGCGAAGGTGCGCGACGACGTGAAAGACGGGTTTCTCAGCCGTGAGAAAGCGGCATCGATCCATGGGGCGGCGGCACTGAACGACGCGGACTAACACCAACCGACCTAACCATCGACACCGATAGGCGTCGTCGCGCTGGCATGGCCGGTCTTGGCCCAGCAAGCCGCCCCATGGCAAGCCGCCCCATGGCATGCGCGCGGGGCTCTCTCTGCTGGGTTCTCTCTGCTGGGTTCTCTCTGGGGCAATGGTATGCAGCCGAGCGCTCGGTCTCGCGTGGTGTGGGAACGGGCGGCGTCGCGGCGCGGGAACCGGGGCGCGCCAAGGCGGGAACTCCCTGGGAAAATGGGCGGCGGCGGGCGGGCGGATTGCGTGTCAAATCATTTCCATCGCTGTCGCCGATATGCGTCGGAGCCTCCGAATAGCGCCGGAGTCACGTGGTGTTGGCGCGACGACCGCGGGCATGCGCCAGTCGACATGATCGCAGATCTGCGGGGCGCCGCCGAACGGTCATGGTGGGCCGAGATGGGCAGGGCACGGCTCCGATGCCTGGAACATGGGAAAATCGAGGACATCGGGGCGGCGGAGATGCCGCGGTTGGGGGACCGGACCGGCGCGTCTGGATGGGCACTGGACGCCGCGGCCGGCCGGATCGGGCAACCAACGGCCACGAATGTTATTGCTGTGTTATACTTTCGTTATCACCATTCGTGTCGCCGAAAGACGCCGACATGTTTGCGGTCCTTCGTGTGATATTCATCACCCTTCTGTAATCCAACCGCATGCTATTCAGTTTTACAAGTGGAACAAGACATGCGAGACAGAAAGTCGTGATGCGCGGATGCTCGGTCGGCATTCGCGGTGGCTCCCGGGTGACCGCGCGGTGCGAAATCCATAAGCCCCGCGCACGGCCCGTCTACTGCCAGGGGTGGGTTCGCCTCGGGGTTGATCAGGCGTGGCCAGGCGGCGGACGGCAATAGACGCAGCGGCAATAGGGGGGGGATATGACACTTGGCTGGCCCAGGTTCATCCTGATCGATCCGAGCGAACATCGCTGTCAATCATGGGCCGCTTCCGCCCATGCGCTGGGCCTTGCCATACGTACCCTCCAAACTCTCCCCACAACCGCCATGCTCGGCCAGGACCGCGTCCGGCTCGTGGTGATCCGCTCGGTCGATCTATCCGAACAGACGATGCGACAGGCGCGCGGCGCCTTTCCCGTCGCCCGGATCGTCGCCGCCGGCCCCGCGCTGTCCCCGACCGCCGTGGTTGAGGCATTTCGCGCCGGCGCCGACGATTTCATCTGCAATGAGACCGATCCGGACGAACGCGCCGCCCTGCTGCAACGCTATCTGCTCCCCGATCCCGCGGACGAAGCGGGCGCGAAACGCGGGGACCCCGCGGACGACGATGGCGGACTTGCCGGCAACAGCGTGACCATGCGTGACCTGCGCGGCTTCATCCGTCGCCTGGCGTCCAGCAGCGCCACCGTGTTGATCACCGGGGAAACCGGGACCGGCAAGGACTGCGCCGCGGTCCTGCTGCATAAATTGAGCCGCCGCAACAAGGGCCCCCTGGTTGCCCTGAACTGCGCCGCGATCCCAGAGGCGCTGCTGGAAGGCGAATTGTTCGGCTATGAGCGTGGGGCTTTCTCTGGCGCCCATGCCGCCTATCCCGGCAAGCTGAAACTCGCCGACGGTGGCACCCTGTTCCTGGACGAAATCGGCGAGCTCAGCCTGGCCGGTCAGGCCAAGGTGCTGCGCGCCATCGAAACCCGCGAAGCCTATCGCCTGGGCGCCCGCACCCCCACGCGCTTCGATGTGCGCATCGTCGCCGCCACCAACCGCGACCTGATCATCGAAAAGGACGCCGGGCGGTTCCGGGAGGATCTGTTCTACCGGCTCGCGGTGGCCCAACTTTGCATGCCGCCGCTGCGCGACCGGCCGGAGGACATCGCACCCATCGCGTATCACCTGTTGCAGGAATTGACGGACCTGTCGGGACAGGACGTGATACGGATCGACGATGCCGCGATGCACGCGCTGGAAGCCTATCGCTGGCCCGGCAATGTGCGCGAACTGCGCAATGCGCTGGAAGTCGCGATGATCGGTGCCGATAACCGCCGGATCCGCCTGCGCGACCTGCCCGCCGGCGTTACCGCCGGTGGCGCGCTGCCGCCCCGGCCCGCCGACGAACGGGCGCGCCTGATAGAGGTTCTGGCGCGGACCGGCGGCAACAAGAGCCTTGCCGCCCAGGCGCTGCAATGCTCGCGCATGACCTTGTATCGCAAGCTGGCGCGTTACGGACTGAATGATGAGCCGGACGCGTCACGCAACGGTGTCACATCCGGGTCGGAACTGTCACCGGGACTGTCACATCGGTTGTAACATCCGGCACCGCATTCTGCCCCTGTCAGTCACGATTTCAACACTTTAGAAACCTGGCCCGGTTCCTGCGTTCTTCCCCTCACCGGACATCGATCCGGGCTCCAGCGGGACAACGCGCATGGGTTCGAAGGGTGGGAACGATGATGATGCGGAGCCGGCGGCAGGTCCACCGGCGCGCCGTTATGCCAACCACCTCGCGGTCGAGTGTTCCCTGTCCGAAGTGGAATTTCAGTTCGGCCAGCGTAGCGGCCCCTATGCCGCCCCCTTGATCCACAGTGTCGTCGTCAGCAGCCCGGTGCATCTGGTGACGTTCGGACGCGCCATCCAGGCGACCATCGCGCGCTATGAAACAAGGTTCGGGCGCATCCCTGACGGGTCCGATCCGTCATCGGGGACGCCGCAAACGCCGCCCGCCGGCGAAACGAGGCAATAGGTATGGCAGGCCTCGCCGCGGTCAATCAGGTTGGTGAAAGCATCGTCGGGCTGCTGCGCGCGCGCCGCGACCTGCTGGCCGCCGATGGATTGCTCGCCCCGGTGCCGGCCGCGCTCGATATTTCTCACGCATCGCTCAACCGTTTGGCCAACAACGCCGAACCGACCGCCGGACTGACGATCACCTGCTATCGCATTGCCATGTCGGACCACCCGACGCCGCGGATCGCGTCGCGTCGGCCGGCCGCGGGTGCCTCCATCGCGTTGGAATTGCATTATCTGCTGGCCGCCTGGCCCGCCGCCGCCGCCGATGAGCAGGCGATCATCACCTGGGCCATGCTGGAACTCGCCGCTCATCCGATCCTGGATCGCTCGCTGCTACTGGGCACCAATGTGTGGGAGCGGGATGAGACGGTGCAGATCGTGCCGGACACGATTTCCGAGGACGCGCTGTTCCGCATCTGGGACGCGATCCAGCACAAATTCCGCCTCAGCACGACGTTCCGCGCCCGGGTGGTCCGCATCAGCTACGGCCCGCCGGATACCTGGCCGCCGGTGGTGGCGACCCGCTTCGGCCTGGCGGATGCGGATCCTGTCACCGAGGGGGCGGGCTGATGGCGGTCCTGGCGTGGGAGTTTCTGGACCGGCGCGCCTTGGCGTCCATTGGGTTCGTGGATGCGGTGGGCCGGCCCGTTCTGACCCCGGTGCGGGTCACCGCGCCCGGCGTGCGCCTGCTGGTGAAGCGTCCGGGCGAACTGGTCGTTCTCGATGCGCCGAGCCTTGGTACACATACCGCGGCCTTTGATGCGCCGCCCCCGCTGCCGGCGGTCGGTTCGACGACCGTGCAACTCGATCTGGTTCCGGCCGACCCGGCCCTGGGGGCGCGCCGTTACGGTCTGGTGCTGCCCCGCGATCCCGATCCGGCGAATGCGGCGAATGCGAGCTCTCTGTTCCGGCCTGTGGAAATCGTGTTGCCGCCGGCCCCGTCCGGCACCTTGACCGGTCTGGTCGCGGGGTTGCGGGTCAATGTCACACGCGCCGACGACGGACGCGCGATCGAGGGTGCGTTGGTCCGCTTGCGCCCCGAGGGCGGTCGACCACAGACCTTGGCGCTGACCGACGCCGCCGGCGATGCCCTGCTGCTGGTCCCAGGCGTGCCGCTGTCCAGTCCGGGCATGGGGGGCGTGGTGCTGGCCGATATCGGCGCCGAACTGGACGCGGTGATCGACCCCGGTCTGGTCCGCTTCCATGCCGCTGAAGACCTGATGGCGGGTCGAGCGGATGCGGCCGCTCGCACCACCGGCCTGATTGATCCCGAGGATATCGAAGCCCGTCTGGGCGCCGCCGCGATCGGCACGCAGACCCTGCGCATCGCCGCCGGCCAGAGCCGCAACGCCAGCATCGCCTGGACACTGCCATGACCACGATCGCCTTACGGTATTCACACATCTCTGGATCAAGTGCCGACTGGGGAAATGCCTCCCCCTCCTCTTGCGGGCTTGGGCCGCGAAGCGGACTGAGGCTGGGGGGAGGGGTGAACCCGCACGGACGTTGCATAAAATCCCTCCCCCTCCCCCCACCCTTGGTCCGCTTCGCGGCCCAAGCCCGCAAGGGGAGGGGGAAGATTTTCTCCGTCACTAAGCTTCGTGACGACCGCAGGCCAATCGCCGCCGACCACCGCCAGGCTCCGCCCCGGACCTGCCGGCAGACGACACGCCAATCCCCCAGCCAGACCCAACGTCAGTTCCCATGGGGCGCGTTCCCATGGGGCCAGTCCCCGTGGGCGCCCGAAGGAGTTTCTTGATGCCCGAATATCTTGCTCCAGCCGTCTATGTCGAGGAAACCAGCTTCCGGTCGAAGTCGATCGAGGGCGTCGGCACCAGCACCGCGGCCTTCGTCGGTCTGACCGGGCGAGGCCCCGTCAGCGCCGTCGCGGGTGTCGCCCCGCCGCTGCTGACCTCGTTCCCGGATTTCGAGCGTTACTACGGTGGCGTCGACAATCTCAGCGTCGGCGGCAACGCGACCACCAACTTCCTGGCGCAGGCCGCGTTGGCGTTCTTCAACAACGGCGGCGGCAGGCTCTACGTCGCCCGCGTTCTGGGCGCAACCGCCGCCCCGGCGACCAGCGGCCCGCTGAACGGAGCACCGTTGCCCGCCGCCGCCGAACAGGTCGCCATCGTCGCGCGCAACGCCGGGGGCGCCAGCCTGCCCGCTCGGCCCGGAGTGAATTTCTCGGTGCGCCTGATGCAGTCGGCTCTGGCCAGCACCAAGCGCCTGGCGCTGCGCCAGCCGGTCGGCACCATGGTGCAGGCGGGGGCCAATTTCTACGTGATGGGTCTGACCCCGATCGCCACCAGCGCCGCCGACCTGACCGCCTGGGACGCCCTGGCCGACGACGCGGCGGTAACGATCCTCAGCCTGGGTGTCGAGGTCACCGGTCCCGCCGGCATCATCGCCGAATACGCCGGCCTCGGCTTCCATGCCCGCCATGCCCGCCATGCCGGGCTGGTGCTGGGCGCCAACCCGCCGATCGCGTCCGACGCACTGACCAACCCGATCCTGCTGCAAGCCGGTGCCGGGGTGGACGCGTTCGAACTGCGCGCCATTATCTTCGGCAACAACAGCGAACGCGTGGTCGACCTGACCGGCGGCACCGATGGCACCGGCGCGCCGTCCACCGGAGACTACCAGGCCGCCTTGGACCGGCTGCTGGCGATCGAGGACATCTCCATCGTCGCAGCCCCTGGCGCATCCAGCTTCGCCGCGCCCACCCCGGCCGCGGTGAACCAGATGCTGATCGGCCACGCCGAGGCGCGCCGGTCCTACCGCATCGCCGTGCTGGACTCGCCGCCCAACCTGGATATCGCCGGTGTCCGCGGCCTGAAAAGCCTGATCGATTCGAAATACGCGGCGCTCTACTATCCGTGGATACGCGTCGCCAATCCGCTGGCCTCCACCGATCCGACGATGCCAACGGAAATCGACCTGCCGCCCTCGGGCTTCGTCTGCGGTATCTACGCCCGAAATGACGTCCAGCGTGGCGTCTACAAGGCCCCGGCCAACGAGACCGTGACCGGCGCCCTCGGCCTCCAACGCGACGTTCGCTTCGGCGAGCAGGAAGTCCTCAACCCGCTCGGCGTCAACTGCATCCGTGCCCTGCCCAATCGCGGCATCCGGGTGTGGGGCGCTCGCACGCTCAGTTCCGACCCGGAATGGAAATACGTCAACGTGCGGCGGTATTTCCTTTACCTGGAATCCTCGATCGATCGTGGGTCGCAATGGGCGGTGTTCGAACCGAATGGGGAACGGCTGTGGGCCAATATCCGCACCACGGTGTCTGACTTCCTCTACACGGAATGGCTGAACGGCGCGCTGCTGGGCGCCAATCCGAAGGAAGCCTTCTTCGTTCGCTGCGACCGTTCGACCATGTCGCAGAACGATCTGGATAACGGCCGGCTGATCTGCCTCGTCGGCGTCGCGGCGCTGAAACCCGCCGAATTCGTCATCTTCCGGATCGGTCAGAAGACCGCCGATTCCCGCGATTAACGGAGAGTTCCATGGCCGTTCGTGACACCCCGTACGGGGCCTACAACTTCATCGTCGAACTCAACGACGGATCGCCGTCCGACCGCGCGCTGGGTGGCTTTTCCGACGTCAGCGGGATCGGCACCGAAATCACCCTGATGGAATACCGCCAGGGCAACGACCGGGAAAACCGGGTGCGGAAAATCCCCGGCCTGCACAAGGCCGCCGACGTCACCTTGAAGCGCGGCATCATGGGCACGACCAACTTCTACGAGTGGATCAACGTCACAAGGCGCGATCCGACCGTGAAGCGCAACGTGTCCATCACCCTGAACGATGAACAGGGCAACCCGGTGCTGCGCTGGAACCTGATCAATGCGCGCCCCATGAAATGGACCGGCCCGACCTTGGCCGGCAAGGGCGGCAGCGACGTGGCGATGGAAGAACTCGTCGTCGCCGCCGAAGGCTTCGAGTTCGGCGAGGTCTGACCGCGTCATGCCGTATCCCGAACTCCTGCTGCGACAGGCGCCGCTACCGGCCGCGGGGCTTTCCTCGCGCGCCGATATCGCCCTGTTCGTCGGCCTGGTGCCAAGGCGGGCTGCGGCGCCCGTGCCGCAGGCGTTGCGCAACTGGCTGCAAGCGGCCGGTTGGGCGGGAAGCGGCCCCTTCGCGCGCACTCCGGCGCGGGTGGACGCGCTGCTGGACGTTCCGGTGCCGATCGAAAGCTGGGGCGCGTTCGAGGCGCTGTTCGCCTGGGATGAACGCCTGGTAAAGGCCGGCAGTCCGGCGCGCATCCCCTGCGCTCTGGGCCTGGCGGTGCGGAGTTTCTTCGAATCCGGCGGCGTGCGCGCCTATGTCGTGCGCACCGGCGATCCGCTGCCTCTGCTGTCGGACACGCCGGCCGCGGGCATCCTCGCGCAACGGCGGCGCCTGGTGGATTGGGCACCGAGTTCTCCGCCACCCAGCCCCGGCCACCGCGTGAAGTTGATCCCGGGCTTCGGACCCGGCAGCCCGCCCCAGGCCAGCGATCCCGGCACGTGGCAGGGTGTTGCCCATATCTGGGGGGTCGAGGACGCAGCCATGCTGTCGCTGCCCGATCTGCCCGAGTTGTTTGCCGGTCCGCCGATGCCGCTGCCGGCGATCCCGCAGCCTCCGCCGGTGCCGGAACAGTTCAAACCCTGCGCGCCGACGGTGGCCGGCTACGAGCCGGACCAGCGGATCAACCGCCTGACTGTCGCGGCGCCGCGACTGGACCGCGCTGGCTATCGCAACTGGGCAAGCGCCATCCGTCATATCCTGGGCATGCTGGCGGTGCCGCAAGGGGCGGCGCATCGGCGCGACGTGATGCTGATGGCCAGCCTGCCGCTGCCGTCCTTCGCGCCCAACGCCGTGCCTGACAACACCGAATCCTGGCCGTTCGCCTTGCTGGACCGCGCCGGAATTCCGTCCGCCGGCCAACGCCTGACCAACGCGGATCAGATCGGCAGCGCCCGCCTGCAACTCGCCTATCCGTGGATCGAAACAATTGCCTCGGCCGGACTGCCGGAAGGGGTGGAGGCACCGGAAGGCGTGCTGATGGGATCGGTTGCCAGCACCGCCCTGGCCCGAGGCGCGTTCCGCGGTGCCGCCGGCATGTCCCTGCCGATCGTGCGGCGCACCTTGCCGGAACTCGGCACGGCGGCGCTGCGTCGTGGCCTGGACGACGGGCGTGCCGATTGGCTGGGCGACCGGCTGTGCCTGATCGGGCGGCGGGTGGATACGTTCGCGCTGCTGAGCGACGCAACCATGTCCGCCAACCGGGCCTGGCGGGCGGGCGGGGTGTCGCGCCTGATGGGGATCATTCTGCGGGCGTCGCGCTGGCTGGGTCAGGATCGGCTGTTCGAACCGGCCGGCCCGGCGTTCTGGAATTCGGTGCGGATGGATCTGGAGAGCTTTCTGGAACGCCTGCGCCAGGCCGGCGCGCTGGACGGCGCGACCGCCGACGAAGCCTACACCGTGCGCTGCGACCGCTCGACGATGACCCAATCCGATATCGATAACGGGCGCACCATCGTGTCCATCGGCTTCACCGCGGCGCAACCGATTCAGCGCATCACGGTCACCCTGGCCCTTGGGTCCAGCGGCGGCGTCACCATGAGGGATGCCGCCTGATGCCCATTCCCGTCCCCGCCGGCGAAGATGGCGCCCAACCATTCCCCGGCTTCGCCTTCCATGTGCATTTCGCCGCCAGCAGCGCGATGGGACCCGGCGGCGTGCGAACCGGGCAGGCATCGCCGGCCGGTGGCGGTTTCCCCGGCTTCGGCACGGTCACGCCCGAGATCGCCGGTGGATTCTCGGAAATATCCGGTCTGGAAGCCTCGATGGAGGCCAAGGCGATCAAGGTCGGGGGCCGCAACTACGGGCCGATCCAACGCGCTGGCCAGATCACCTTCGCAACCGTGGTGCTGAAGCGCGGCATCATCCAGGCCCGCCATCTGTGGAACTGGTGGAGCCTGTTTGCCGGCGCCGATCGTGCGGCCAATGGCGGATGGGCGGCGGCCAACCGCTGCGATGTCTCGATCGCCTTGATCAGCGGTCGCACGCCGGTCCTGGGCTGGCAGTTGGAAAACGCCATGCCGGTGAAGTTCAAGGTCGGCGACCTGAATGCCCGCGGCACCGAGGTCGCGATCGAGGAACTACATCTGGTGCATGAGGGTCTGCATATGCGCGGAGTCGGCGCATGACCGCCGCCGTCGCCAGGATCTCCCGGGTGCAGGGCGGTGGGACCCCGCATGACGTTCAGTTCAATCCGGCGTCCCTGAAGGTCGGGCTGACCAACCGTATCCAGGACGAGGACACATCCGGCACCGGCGGCCAGCCGCGTCAGAACACACGGGTTACGACCTCGAAACTGGAAACCGAGTTGATCTACGACACGACCGAAACCGGGTCGGACGTCCGGATCAAAACCAAAGAACTGAAGGACATGGCGATCGCCGCCCCGGCAACGCCGCCCGCGCCGGCGAAGGTCGAGTTCCGCTGGGGCAATTTCAAATTCGTGGGCGTGATTGAAAGCCTGAACGAGACCCTGGATTTTTGGGCGGCCGAGGGCGTGCCGCTGCGCTCCACCATCCAGCTTGTGATCCAGAACGTCGATGGCGGCGCCGATACGAACGCGTCCGGCACGCTTGCGACCGCCACGCTCAATCCGATCCCGGCCGGTGGGACGGGGACGACGGGAGCCGCGACCGCCGCGGGCGATCCGCGCGCCGGCCGAGCGGTGGCCGCGGCCAATGGGATTGAGAATATGCGGATGACGGCGGGCGGGGCGGTTGGCGTCAGCGCCGGGGTGCAACTGCGAGCCGCTGCCGGGTTCAGCCTCAGCGCCGGGGCTTCGGCGGGGGCGGGCATCGGGGCCTCTGCCGGCGCGGGCATTGGTATCGGCGCCGGTGCAGGCATATCGGCCGGGGCCGGCTTCGGCATTGGCGCCGTTGCCAGCGCGGGAGCATCGGCGGGATTCGGGGCGGGTGCCGCCGCGGGATTTGGCGCGGGCGCATCCGCCGGTTTTGGCGCCGGAGCCTCCGCCGGGTTCGGGGCCGGTGCCAGTTTCGGTGCCAGTGCCTCGGCCGGGTTCGGCGCCAGCGCTTCCGCCGGGTTTGGGGCATCGGCGGGGGCTTTCGCCGGTGCGTCGGCGGGCTTCTCCACGTCGTCCGGGGGGGCAACGGTCGGCTTCACTGCCCGCGCCTCGGCCGGTGCCAGCGCGTCCGCGGGCGCCTTCGCCGGCCTGGGCGTGTCGAAGACCACCACCACCGTCTTCCGGCTGGACCCGACCCGCCTGCTGCCGCCGCCACAGACCGTCACCATCGGCTCCGCCACCCAGTTCGACGTCACCGGACGCGCCATCGCCTCCGGTTCGTCCGGGCTGACCGCCAACGTCACCGCCGATGCCAGCACCACCGGCACCGCCGGCATCCGGTTCGGCTGAGGAGAACCGCCATGGCCCTGTCCATCCAGGAAGTCTCCACCGAAATATCCGACCGACCCGACCGGATGGACGCCCCCGATAGCGCCCCGCGTCCGCCCGGGATCGATATGGATCGGGTCCGGCGTGAGTTGCGGCGCGAGATGTCGCGTCTCGAACGGCTCTGGGTGGACTGAGCCATGCCGCTGGACGACCAAGGTCTGATCATCAGCACCCGCCCGACCATCCGCCTGGGTGGTCAGGAACTGCCGCTGCTGTCGGCCAACATCGTGAAGCTGCGGATGCGGGAGGCGGCGGGCGGGCTTTCCAGCCTGGAAGTCGTGCTGCTCGATATCCTGGCGCACCCGGACGGCCATGCAGGCTATGGCGCCACCCGGGAAAGCCCCATCCGCCTGGGCGCCGAGATCAAGGTCTATATGGGCGAGGTGTCCGGACCCCAGGAAATCTTCGACGGCCATATCACCGCTGTCGAAGCCGAGGTCGGCCCGGAATCGGCGCCTCTGTTCACCCTGCTGGCCGAGGACAAGCTGTTCAAAGCCCGGAAAACCCGCCGCACCCGCACATTCGAGGAATCGTCCCCGGCCGATCTGGTCCGCGCGATCGCGGGCGACCATGGGCTGACCCCGGAAATCCGCGACGGGCTTGATGGGCCCATCGGCATTTGGGTGCAGATGAACGAGAGCGACCTGGGCTTCCTGCGCCGCATCCTGGATCGCTTCGATGCCGACATGCAGGTGGTCGCCGGCGCCTTGCAGGCTGGCCCGAGGGCGCGGGATGCGCGGACATCGGTGTCGTTGACCTATGGCCACACGTTGGTGCGCGCCCGCCTGACCGCCGATCTTGCCGATCAGACCACGGAAGTGCGGGTCAGCGGCTTCGACCCGGCGACCGGAGAGGCCGTCGTCGCCACCGCCACCCAGGGCGAGAAAGGCCCCGGCACCGGCCAGGAAGGCGCCGCCATCCTGCGCGAGAAATTCGAGGAGCGTCGCGAGCATCACGGCCACCAGGGTCCGCTGACCGATGCCGAGGCCGCCAAGATCGCCCGCGCCCTGTATGGCCAGCGCGCCCGCCGCTTCGTCCGGGTCGATGCCTCCGCCCAGGGCAACGCGGCGATCCGTATCGGCACCCATGTCGCCATCGCCGGGGTCAATCCGTTCTTTGTCAATACCTATGTCGTGACCGAGGCCACCCACCGGTTCGATCTGGCGAACGGGTACCTGACCGAATTCCTGGCCGAGGGCGCATTCCTGGGAGAGGGCGAATGATACGGATCGGCCGAAAGATCGACTCTCCGGTCAGTGCCATCCCGTCATGGCGGCCGCAGGGCCGCCATCCACGACTTCCGTGGTTGCAGCCCGGGACAGTCGTGGATGCCGGCCTGCGCCGGCATGACGGGGTGGCAGTGCCGGTGCGTCGTTGCTTCGGACAGTCGGCATGAGATCGTCGGACATGCCCACGGGCCCCTTCGCCGTCCCCGGCGCCTGGCTGGCCGGCGCGCATCTGGCGAAAGTCGTCTCGGTGCAGGACCCGCAAAGCCTGTCGCGTGTGCAGATCACCCTGCTGGGACCGGACGCGGACGGCGACGCGCCAATCTGGGCGAGGGTCGCGGTGGCCTTCGCGGGCGACAATCGTGGCGCCTTTCTGATCCCCGATGTTGGGGACGAGGTCCTGGTGCTGTTCGCCGGCAACGATGTGCGCCATCCGATCGTGGTGGGCGCGCTTTGGAACGGATCGACCGCGGTGCCGGAACAGATCGGCGGCGACCGCGTCGACCGCTGGACTCTGACGGGCAAGGCCGGCACCCGCATCGCCATCGTCGAGCAAAGCGGCCAGGAAAAAGTTGAAATCGAAACCCCGAACGGCGCCAAGGCCACCCTGACCGATGCCAGTGGCGGGTCCATCAAGCTGGAGGTCGGCGGCAACACGATCACCATGAACACGCAAGGTATCAGTATCGAAACATCGGGGAAGTTCAAGGTCCAGGCCAGCGAGATCGAAATGAACGCCGGTCAGGTGAAGGTGAACACCGGCCTTGCGACGTTCAGCCTCGGCGTCAAATGCGAAATGATGACCGCCAGCGCGGTGATCGGTAAAACCTACACGCAAGGGGCCGGCCTCATGACTCCCCTCATTTTCGACTCCTGCATTACTATGCCCAAGCAGGCACGACTCTCCTGGACACCGCTTTTTGTATCAGGCTGGGTTACGTGACTCGAGGTATGACCCGGTCAGTTGGGCCAGCTTCCCGTTGCAGGTGGCG
>CAMATI010000167.1 GCA_945861095.1 Asaia bogorensis
GGCGGGGCTTCCCGGTGCGACAGGCAATTCATCCCCAGGGCCAGTAAGCATCTCCCTAGGGAGCTGGCGCTGTCGGGATCTTGGTCTCGGTATCTGGCACCCACCTGCACACGCAGGCTCTGGGAGGATGTTACGCCAACGGCCATGGAGGCTCCGCACTCTCCAAGCGATCTCGACCTTGCGAAGCGAGCCATGCGCGACGTTGCGCTGGCGGCGCGGGAAAGGTTCGTCCAAGCCGGCCCCGGACCGGCGGTATGCGGTGCGGCGCTTGCGGTCCATGTCCTGCGCGAATGCCCGCCGCCCCTCGGCGCCGTGGTGTCGGGATTCCTGCCCATTGGCGATGAGATCGACGTTCGCCCGCTGCTGATCGCACTGCACGAACGCGGCCACACGTTGACGCTTCCGGTAACCCCCAGGCGCGGCAATCCGCTGACATTCCGACGCTGGCGGCCCGGCGATGCGCTGGTGACCGAGCGATTCGGCACGATGCGTCCCGTCGGGGAGGAAATCGTGCCGGATTTCCTGCTGGTGCCGCTGCTCGCCTTCGACCGCAGGGGCTTCCGACTCGGCTACGGCGCTGGCTACTACGACCGGACCCTGTCAGGCCTGCGCGGACATTTCGCCCTGGGTTGCTCCTATGCGGCGCAAACCGTGGACGCCGTTCCGATTGGTCCCTACGACATGCGCCTCGACGCCGTGGCAACCGAGCGCGGCATTGTCCGGCCGGACGCATAGGGCGAGCGTTGCGGGCCGCCGAGATTTCGCTCGGCAGATTTTCCTCGACTCTGGCTGGCCCAAGGGCATCCACGGGCATCCCAAAGGGAACCCAAAGGGAACACGATATGCGAATTCTGTTTTTGGGCGACCTTGTCGGACGTTCCGGGCGAGATACGGTCGGGGCCGCCCTGCCCGGCTTGCGCCAGCGCCTGCGCATCGATCTTGTGGTGGTGAACGCGGAAAACGCCTCCCACGGATTCGGCCTGGCGCCCGATATGGCAAAGGCCTTGTTTGCGGCGGGCACGGATGTGATCACCCTGGGCAATCATGCCTGGGACCGGAAGGAAATCATCCCGTTCATCGCTGAAAACCCGCGTCTGATCCGCCCGTTGAACTACCCGCCCGGCACGCCCGGGGCCGGGTCCATCGTCGTGGAACTGCCCGGCGGGCAGCGCGCGCTGATTGCACAGGCGATGGGACGGCTGTTCATGGACCCGCTCGACTGCCCCTTCCGTGCCACCGCCGACCTCCTCGCCCGCCACCGGTTGGGCGCCTCCATCAACGCCATACTGGTGGATTTCCACGCCGAGGCCACCAGCGAGAAAATGGCGTTTGCCCATATGTTCGACGGCCAGGTGTCGATGGTGGTGGGCACGCATACGCACTGCCCGTCGGCCGATGCGCAGGTCCTGCCAGGGGGCACCGCGTTCCAGTCAGACGCCGGTATGTGCGGCGATTACGACAGCGTGATCGGGATGACCAAGGACGGGGCCGCCCTGCGATTCTGGCGGAAAATGCCCGGGGAGCGTTTGGCCCCGGCCGAGGGCGAAGCCACCATCTGCGGTGTGTTCCTTGAAACCGACGACCAGACCGGCCTCGCGCGCCGGGTGGAGCCGGTTCGAATGGGGGGGCGTCTGGCGCCCGCCATGCCGATCGTCTGATCCGCGACGCCGGTAAACACGCGGCCCAGGTCGGACGCGGAGCCGAGCCGGCCTGACAGCGGAGGCAACGAAAAAGGGACCGTTTCCGGCCCCTTTTCCGCTACCGATGCCGATCCGAAGCAGGATCAGCGCGAATAGCTGCGCAGCATGTAGGCCGAAACGCCACCGACGACGACACCCGCCAGCACCGGTGTGCTGGCTGTCGTGATCGCCGTGCTGACACCCGTGAACACCGCCGGGACAACGCCCACGACCGCGCTGACCGTGCTCGAAACCGCAGAGCCAACAGCGCCGGCTGTCGCGGTGAGGCCCGAATTGTAGACCGACCCCGCCAAACCGCCGATGACGCCGCCGACAATCATCGTATCCATTGTCGAAGCCGCCTGCGCGGTCGGCGCGACGGCCAACAACGAGGCAGCAATGACGCTTGCAAACAACACGCGCATGGCGACGTCTCCCTAAGAATGTGCGCTCAGATATAGAGCGTGGCCGCGCGTGCGGCAAGACTTCTCGGTTTCAACCTATTACCGAGAAACAAAAAAATTGGTCGCTGCATCTGCGAGTATGTCCAGCCGGCGGATTTTTCCACATTCGGCTGTCCGCGGCCCTTCCACGTACGCGAACGCGTCGGCTCAATCCGCCCGTGCCGTGGTTTCCAACCAGTCCTCGCTTTGCATCTCATCCAACCGGGACGCCGTCCGTTCGAACATCTTGGCGTTCTCACCCCGCATATAGAGCTGGTCCGGCGGGGCATCGGCCGATGCCACCAGCTTTACTTTCTGGTCGTACAGCGTGTCGATCAGCACGATGAACCGCCGAGCCAGGTCGTAATTGTCAGGGGACAGACGTGGAATGGCATCGAGGATCACGGTGTGGAACCGGGTCGCAATGGCCAGGTAGTCGCCGGCGCCCAGCGCGGTGCCGCACAGAGTCTGAAAATCGAACCGCGCCACGCCCTCGGCCGCTGTCGGAACCACAAGCTTCCGCCCCATGACGGTCAGGACAAGCTGTGTCGGCGCCGCATTGCCGGTCAACGTCGCAAACGCCTGATCCAGAGCGGCATCCGCCCGCCGATCGGCCGGTACGTGCCAGGTGCGCAGGCCGCGCATCCGCTCCCGCCGGAAGTCCCGACCGGCATCCATCATCAGGACGTCGATATTCTGCTTGATCAGCTCGATGAACGGCAGGAATGCGTCGCGTCCCGGCTGGCCCTTGAACAGATTGTCAGGCGCGACGTTGGATGTCGCGACGACAACCACCCCACGCTCGAACAGCGCCTGGAACAGCCGCCCCAGGATCATCGCGTCGGCGATGTCGTTGACCTGAAACTCGTCGAAGCACAGCAAGATCGACTCCGCCGCGATCTGGTCGGCGAGCGGCGGTATCGGGTCGGAACCGTCCGGATTGGCCCGCTTCCAGGCATGCACCTTCGCGTGCGCGTTCTGCATGAATTTGTGGAAATGGATGCGCTGCTTGGGGGAAACCGTCGCGGTTTCATAGAACAGGTCCATCAGCATGGACTTCCCGCGCCCAACCTCACCCACCAGGTACAGGCCGCGGGGCTTGTCCGGTTCGGTCGGCTTGCGACGCAGGAAACGGGAGATCAGACCCCCACCGTTGGCCTGCCGCGGTTGCGGCATGTACCCCCGCAAACGCCCCCACATTTCCTGCAACCGCTCGGCCGCGGCTTCCTGCGACGTATCCGGGGCAAGTTCCCCGGATGCGAGCAAGGCACGGTAGGCCGGCAGCGGTCCAGCCGCTGTAGGGATGGGCGAGGAGGGATGATCCATGGCGGGCGGCACCCGATAGCGCGTCCGGCGACCGTCGCCTAGAGAGGAATGCGGCGCGGCCAACGAGACCTGGAGCGATTATCCGGAAGTGTCGCCTAACCCAACATCGACCGGTTGCGCGCCACCGACTTTGTCGTGGGATGGTCCGGGCCATAGGCGCTCATATAGATCGCCAGAGCCCAATCCAGCGCCTCTCGTGCCGCGAATCCGTCGCCCATGTCACGCAGCACCCCCGCCAGGTTATTGGCATCCCGGCCCACGCTGGGATGCTCGCTGCCCTGGGTCTTCTCGTCGATCGCCAGGGCCCGCTCGAACGCGATATGGGCGCCGTCCAGGTCGCCAAGGTCGTGCAGGATCAACCCGATATGGTTGATATCCGTCGCGGTTTCCGGATGTTCGGCGCCCAATGATTCGGTGTGCAATGCCAGCGCCCGCCCCAGCAGGGACTGCGCATCGATGAAATCGCCCAGCTCATGGGCAATACGGCCAAGCTCCCGCAGATCGGTGGCCAGGTCGGGATGGTCGGGGCCAAGCTCGCGTTGGCGAGCCTCCAACGCGAATTCCATGGCGGCGCGGGTGGCGCGAAGATCGTTCATGCCGGACATGGCAGGACCTTGTGGTAAGAAGTGGACGATTGCGCTGCCTTCATGTCTTCCCACCGGTCTGGCGGGACGACAACCGAAGGCCGGTCGCCGATGGCACGACGCCGATGATATCGCACCGGTCGCGGGCTTTGTCGCCCGGGATGGAAGCGGCGACCGCTATTGCCATGCGGGCGGCAGACTGGGCAATGGATTCGGTCGTCGCGGCGCGGGGCAGGCTTGCCGGCCGCCACCGCCCGTTCTCGCGACCGTCCCGGCCGCAGCGAAACCGGCCAGGAACGCGCTCGGCAATGACGTAAGCGGGGCGAATCCACTTGCAGCACGGATTCGGTGCGCGTCGGCTACGCTTCACGGTCGTCGTCCTCCGCCTCCTCCGACGGGCCGGGAATGCGATACTGCTCGGTCAGCCACCGCCCCAAATCGATATCCGCGCACCGCGCCGAACAGAACGGCCGGTTCACCGCCGTCGCCGCTCGGCCGCAGATCGGGCATCGCGCCACACGCGGCCGGCTAACCATCCCGGGATTCCATCAGCCAGCCCCCCTCCCGCATGCCCGGATCGGCGCGCAATACCAGCGCCTGCCCCGCCCGCGCGGCAATATCGTCTAATGCCACCGTGTCGCGATGCAAGGCCGCGACAATGGACGGTGCGGCCCGCAGTGCCGGCATCCGCCGCGGGTCCGTCCCCAGATTGGCGGCGATGGCCCGCAAGGCCGCCAGCCCGGCCGCGTGGGGTCCGCTCAGAACCTCATGCAACGGCGGATGCACCCTGGTGCGCAAGATTTCCGCAAGACCCAGGCCGGTAAAGCCCATGAAGCGCGGCCGCAGGGGATCGTCCGCGAGGGCGGAAGTCAGCGCCGGAGCCAGCGCAACGCGGCGGCGGACCGCCATCCCCGCAAGATCGACAACAATCGCGCCGGACAGATTGCGAAGCCGGATCTGGCGCGCGATGGCCGGAATAACCGCATGGTTCAGAGCCTGATGGTGACCCTGCCGATCGCGTCCGCCGGCGACGGCACCGCCGCTATCGACGTCAATCGCAACCAGGGCCGGCGTTGGATAGATGGCGATGCGCGCGCCGCCTGGCAATTCCACGACCATGTCGGACAGCACGTCAACCTCGCCTGCCAGCGTGTCGTCGAACGCGTCCGCCGCCACATTCACCCGAACCGGCAGGGCGCGCAGCCGAGCGGCCAGGGCCGGCGTGTCGACGATGACCGTCGCGTCCGGCGAGGCCGCCACGAATCGTGCGATCGGGTCCGGGCCTCTGCGCAGCAGAGCGACGTCGCCGGATGCCCCCTTATCGGGCGGCGGCTCATTGATCCGGGCGGACAGGCGAGGCCCCTTCCCGCCCTGGGCTGCCCGGGTCACACGTACGATGACGCTGGCACCCTCGGTCAGCCCCTTGGCGCCGTCGCTGTCGGGCAGGAAGCCCTCGGCGCCGTCGATCGCGACGAAGGCACCGGCCATCGCGCGGACCGATGCGACGACGTGGCCGCGATGGATATCGCCGACCCCGTCCGGGGCGCCAGGCCGCCAGATCGCATAGTCGGTCAGAATGCCGTCATGCAGGACCGCGACACGGATTTCGCCCGGGCTGGCCGAGGCCCGGATCTCGGTCGTCACGGCAGCGACCAGCCGAACCCACGCAGCAAGCGCGCGGTTTCAAACAGCGGCAGGCCCACGACGTTGGAATGGCTGCCCGACAGCGCGCGGATGAAGCACGCCGCCTTGCCCTGGATCGCATAGCCGCCGGCCTTGCCGCTCCATTCCCCGGTCGCGAGATAGGCGTCGATCTCGTCGTCCGACAGGCGGGCGAAGGTGACGATGCTTTCGGACAGGCGTTCGGCGCCGCGTCCGTCCGGGGCGCGCACGGCCACCGCCGTCAGGACACGATGGCGACGGCCGGACAGCAGGGTCAGGCACTGGCGGGCCTCGGCTTCGGAGTCTGCTTTTGGCAGGATGCGGCGTCCGGCGGCCACGACGGTGTCGGCGGCGAGTACGAAGGCGCCGTCCACTTCGGTGGCGTCGCTTTTCGCCCGGGCCATGCGGATCGCGTATTGGCGCGGCAATTCATCGCGCAACGGGGTTTCGTCGATGTCGGAAGCGATGACGCTGTCGGGCGTCACGCCAATCTGCTCCAACAAGGTCAGCCGCCGGGGGCTGGCCGAGGCCAGGACCAGCGGGAACGGATTCACCCGGGTCTCGGTCGTCTATTTGAACCGGAAGGTGATGCGACCCTTGCTGAGGTCGTAGGGCGTCATTTCCACGTTGACCCGGTCGCCGGCCAGGACCCGGATGCGGTTCTTGCGCATCTTGCCGCTGGTATGCGCAAGGATCGAGTGCTCATTGTCCAGCTTCACGCGGAACATGGCATTGGGCAGAAGCTCCACCACAGTGCCGCTAAATTCGATCATGTCTTCTTTGGACATCAGGCCTCTTGGGTATGGGGTGCGTTACCAGCCGATCCAACCATGGACCGATAGCGATCCGCCCCCATCGTCATTGCCGGGCCTGACCCGGAAATGACGGTGGGGGTGCGACGCGATCTGTCAACGCTTGGATCGATTGGCGTCGTTCGGGACGGAACATGATGTCCGAGGGGGGCAAGGTCAAGCGCGGTATGGCGTGGCCTCCCTCGGCAGGGGCCGTCAATGCGCCTTTCCGGGCCGGTCCGCCAGTGCCTGGCGTTGCCCCAACCGCAGGGCGATGCTGCGAGCATGCGCCTGCAACCCCTCGGCTTCGGCCAGCGCCACGGCGGCGGGTCCGATCCGATCCAGGCCCGATCGATCACCCGAAACCCACGTCGTGCGCTTGAGGAAATCGAACACCGACAGGCCGGAGGCAAAGCGCGCGGTGCGCCCGGTGGGCAGCACATGGTTGGGGCCGGCGATGTAATCGCCCACGGCTTCGGGGCAGAAGGCGCCCAGGAACACCGCGCCGGCATGGCGGACCCGCGCGAACACCGGTTCGGGGTCGGGGAGCATCAGTTGCAGATGCTCGGGCGCCAGGCGGTTGACCAGATCGATCGCCTGGTCCCAGTCACGCACCAGGATGATGGCGCCGTGCCCGTCCCAGCTTGCGCCCGCGATGGCGACACGCGGCAAGGTGGGCAGTTCGGCGGCGACGGCGGCGGCCACGGCGTCAGCGAAGGCGGCGCTGTCGGTGATCAGGATCGATTGCGCGGATTCGTCATGTTCGGCTTGGGCGAGCAGATCGACCGCCACCAACCGCGGATCGTTGGTGGCATCGGCCAGCACCACAACCTCGGACGGGCCGGCAATGGCATCGATGCCGACATGGCCGAACACCTGACGCTTGGCTTCCGCGACATAGGCGTTGCCGGGGCCGACGATCCGGTCGACCGGGGCAATGGTCGCGGTGCCGTAGGCCAGGGCGGCAACCGCCTGCGCCCCGCCCACGCGGTAGATCTCGGTCACCCCGGCGCGTCTGGCGGCGGCGAGCACCAGCGGATTGAGGATGCCGTCGGGACAGGGGACGCACATGGCGATGCGGCCAACGCCGGCGGCGCGCGCCGGAATGGCGTTCATCAGCACGGTGGACGGATACGCCGCCTTGCCGCCGGGCACATAGATGCCGACCGCGTCCAGCGCGTTCCAGCGCATGCCGAGGGTCAGGCCTTCGGCATCGGTCATCCGCAGGTCGGCGGGGAGTTGCGCGCGATGAAACGCCTCGATGCGGCGCGCGGCCAGATCGACGGCGTCGATCAATTCGGGCGAGACGACGGCGACCGCGGCCTCTATTTCCGCCGGAGTCACCGCCAGGGTCTCGGTGGTCAGGCGCAACCGGTCGAAGCGCGCGGTATAGTCCAGCAGTGCCGCGTCGCCACGCTCGCGCAGATCGGCGATGATCGCGGCCACCGCGCGGTCGACGGTTTCGGTGGTTTCCCGCGCCTGGGACAGCAGCGCCTTGAACCGGGCCTCGAAATCAGCGTCGGTGGTGGAAAGGCGGATCATGCGTTGCCTTCGGGCCGGCCTCGGTTCTGTTCCTGCCGCTGCCCTTGGGGCTGCTCCAGCGCCGCGCGGAACCTGGCGATCCAGGCGCCGACGACCTCCGGTTGGGTTTTCAAGGCCGAGCGGTTGACGATCAGACGGCTGGTGACGTGCGCGATGGTCTCGGTTTCGACCAGCCCGTTCGCGCGCAAGGTGGAGCCGGTCTGCACCAGATCGACGATCAGCCGCGACAGGCCCAAGCCGGGGGCGAGTTCCATGGCGCCATTCAGATGCACCACATCGGCATGCACGCCGCGGTTGGCATAGTGTCGGCGGGCGACATTCGGGTATTTCGTCGCGACCCGCACCCGCGACCACCGCGACGGGTCGTCACTGCCCGCCGTGGCCGCGGGTTCGGCGACCGCGATACGACACCGGCCGATGCCAAGGTCGAGCGGTGCGTAGACCTCCGGATAATCGAATTCCATCAGCACATCGGCGCCACAGATGCCGATATGCGCGGCCCCGAAGGCAACGAAGGTGGCGACGTCGAACGGACGCACCCGCACGACGTCGAGGGTGGGGTCCTCGGTTGGGAACCGCAGGCGGCGGCTGTCCTCATCGGCATAGTCGGGGGCCGGGACGATCCCGGCGCGCGCCAGCAGGGGGCCGCATTCCGACAGGATCCGGCCCTTGGGCAGGGCCAGGATCAGAGGGGCGGTCGAGTGCGGTTCCAGGGCGGCGGCGGTGAAAGGGGCGGTCATGTTAATCTCGGCGATCCTGTCCGGGCCGATCAGGCCGTTGGCGTTTGAAACAATGGCAGGGCGGCGCGTTGTAATCCAGCACAGGCCGCTGTTGCCAGGGTTGGCGGCTCCGGCCCCGGTCGAGGGCGGCGCGAGCGGAGCTCGGCTTTCCGGATGGTCGCCCAGGTTACGACCCACGCGGTTGCCCGCGATGCCGCCCACGCGGTCCCCCGCGATACGACCCACGCGGCCCCCCGCGATACGACCCACGCGGCCCCCCGCGATGCCGCACACGCGGTCCCCCGCGATGCCGACAAACCCCGGCCGGATTTCGGCGATCCGACCTGGGACGGTGCTATCTGCGGTATCACGGTCCGGCGGCATTTACACCAACATGCGCGGTCCCGGAACCCTGGCCGTCGCCTGGGCCGAGACGAACGCGATCGGGGTCAAACTGACCGTACTCTTTGGCCCCGCCTTGTTTCACCCCGCCTTGCCCCACCCCCTGGCCCCCTTGGCGCATTCAAGCCTAAGCTTCATCCAGGGCATGATCGGACTGAACGGACACGTCGCGGACCGGGAATCGTGCTCTCGAACAAGGCGGAGAGCGTGTTCGCCGTGTCCGGCCGGGATGGCCGCGCTCTGACGCAAACAGGGGAACCGACCATGGCCACGCTAGGAAGCGGCGAATACACCTACGAACCTGTCCTGGACTGGGCAAAACTGCCGCCTGGCTGGACCTTCAAGGAAATCGGCGGCGTCGGCGTCGACCGCCACGACAACCTGTACGTCTTCAATCGCGGCGAACACCCGATGATCGTGTTCGATCGCGACGGCAACTTCCTCCGGTCCTGGGGCGAGGGCCTGTATCCCCGCGCGCATGGCGTATTCATGGCGCCCGACGACACCATCTGGCTGACCGACGACGGCGACCACACGGTTCGCCAATGCACCCTGGCCGGCAAGGTCCTGCTGACCCTCGGCGTGTCCGGCAAGCCCGCGCCCTACATGAGCGGCGAGCCCTTCCACCGCTGCACCCATACCGCGATGTCGCCACAGGGAGACATCTATGTCTCCGACGGCTACGGCAATTCCCGGGTCCACAAATACGCGCCGAACGGCAAACTACTGCTGTCCTGGGGCGGGCCCGGCACCGATCCGGGGGAGTTCAACATCGCCCACAACATCACCTGCGACGCCGATGGCTGGGTCTATGTCGCCGACCGGGAGAACCATCGGGTTCAGGTATTCGACGGCAACGGCAAGTATGAGGCGCAGTGGAACAACCTGCACCGCCCCTGCGGCCTGTATATGACCCCCGGCAAATGCCCGGTCTGCTATATCGGAGAGCTCGGCACCGTCCAGCCGGTCAATCGTGACATGCCCAACATGGGACCGCGTGTCAGCATCCTAGACCACACCGGCAAGCGAATCGCTCGGCTTGGCGGTTTCGGCCCCGGTCTGGGCCCGACCGAATTCATGGCCCCCCATGGCCTGTGCGTGGATTCTCGAGGCGACATCTATGTGGGCGAGGTGTCCTGGACCCAGTGGCCGCAACTGTTCAAGAACAAACCCATGCCCGACAATCTCCGCTCGCTGCACAAATTCCGTAAAATCGGATAGCGCAAACCGAACGAAACGCCTGAAATTCGGCGGGACGCTCATTCCTGGGCGTCTCCATCCCGCATGGCGCTGTCACCCCGGACGCTTGACGCGAAAGCGTTGGAGCGGCCCGGGGCGATACACGGCCGCCGGATATCCGCGGCCAGAGCGGCCACCGACCCCTGTCTGCCCTTGGCGTGCGAGCCTTCCGACCGCGCCGGCGTCAACCCCGCCCCATCGTGGCGGACTGCCGACAGGGCAGCAGTGATGGACTCAACCACGTGCAAGGCGAAAAACCCTCGCGCCAGGCTTTCCGCTCGGCCACCGTCCTGGTTCGGCCATGCGCCTGGTGCGGTCAGGATCAATGACCGGTTCGAACCGGCTGGGCGCCCAAAGCCGCTGCCCAATTTGTCGATGGCCTGACACTGGAGATGGGTCGGTTCAGGGCACATGCGCGCGCGGTCGAGGTTCGATCAGATCGCCATCATGGTCCGATCAGCGATGGTCGGGCCGCGAAAACGAACGTCCGCGTTCGATTTTCGGGGTAAAATCAGCCGATGGCGTGCTGGCAACAGGCGCCGGACGGCCCGGGCGGGGATTTTCTGGCATCAGGATCGCTCTAATGTTTACTTTTTGTTCTAGTACGGCGGTGCAGGGAATGGCAAGCGAAATGTGAGTTTGGGCGGGTAGAGGACCGAAAAAACCGTCCGAATGGGGGGTTTTGCGGCGTTTTGCCCGGATTTCGGGCATGGGTTAACGACGGCACCCGAATTTATGAATCTTGGCGAAAACCGCGGTTTGGCGATTGTGGCGACACCTGAGACCTCGGGTCAGGACAGGCGCGCTCAACGTTGAACCGGCACGGAATTTTCGGCGTTCCTGAGAGATTGCTTTAACTTCGGCGGTGCGGGACGTCGTTGCGGAACCATGCGGATAACCGAGGTATTCGTTACGATAAGGCGCCGGAAACGCGGGGTATCGTTGCTTTTTCGTGCGGTTAACCTGTCGTTCATCTCTGCCCTATTTTTGCGCAATTGGTTGCCTTCGGGGCAGAAGCGCGCGTTACCGCGGGGGAAAGCCGGGGCCGTCGCGCGCGGCAGGCGACATGCCACCGCGGGCCTTGCCGTTGTGCAGCGATCCCCTTCCAACGCCCCAATCCGGCTTGGGGCACGCAACACTCGAGCCTAGCCTGACCACGCACGGGCCTGGGCGAAGCGGACGATGGTAGTCCGGACCGAGTATAATTCCGACACATATACGGAATGGCATCAGGCGACAGACCTCTCATCCGCAAGGTTCGGGTCAGTCGGGACGGCATTGAAACACCGCCAAGGTGGCGAACGCTCCCTTCCTTGGTGGTCTGGGGCCGCGAGGCCGGCCAATCGAGCCAAGGTGGAAGGGATCATCGGCTGTTGTGGCGTCGTCCATGGGGATTCGGCGGCTCACGTCGTCTCGCGATTCTTCGATCTGACCGGAATTGATTCCATTCAGAGATTTGTCGTATCTCCCCCGATCTTCCGAAGAGTGCCGATATCGATTAGGCTCTCCTTCCAAACGGAAATTGAGGAGTAGTAACGATGAGATATGGACCAATTTTGGCTGCCCTGGCAAGCGTCTTTACAGCCGGATGTGGAATTTCTCCACTCGTATCTCGAGGCTCGAACCCGGTAATAGAAGATAGAGCAGGACTATTTGACGACGGCCCCGTTGGAATCATCGCGACTACAGCCGACCGTAGGGCGATCATGTTCAGAGATGTCTCACCAAGTGATGTTCGGAAAGTCGGATTAACTACGGAGGTATGCGCCGAACCACCGCCGGATGTGGCTACAAACTTAACCAGCGAATTCGCCGGAAAAATTTCCGCGAAAGTCGATAAAATCGACATAGGGTCTGCGGAATTTCGCAATTATATGCAAATACTCAGTCAGATCATTTTTATTCGTAGCCAAGGCGTTCAGTTATACAGAGACGGCATGTATAACCTTTGCGTAGCTGCGCTCAATAGGCGGGTAGACGACGCATTTTATCAGCAGCATTCGCGGGAAATATTGATGGCAGCAAAAGATATAGTACTAAAAGAATTGGACAAGGCCGATTTTTCGAGACATATGGCGGGGGCCAACAGGAGGTAAAGTCGTCAAAGGCCTGCCGATTCCTGTTATCACCAAGTGGAGGCAAGGCGCCACCAGAGGTGCAGTATTGACAGCACAATATTCATCTGCGTTTGGAATCAACGGATCAGGGGCAGCAAGGTCAGCCCCCGATTGGACGTAGCCAACGGACAACGCCACGAGCGCTGTCCGACGAGGCTACGACGATCGGCGCCATCAGCGATGCCCGGCCCGCCCTGGACGCCCATCCTCGCCGAACGGCGGAGGAAAGCAACCCCGCCCCCTATCGCGGCATCGCCGCCAGCGCCGCTTCCATCTCCCGCACACGCCGGTCGGCCTCCGGCAGCCAATAGGTCACGTTACCGTCGCGGTAGATATCTGCCGCGTCGCGCATGCAGGCGATTGCTTCCTCCAGCGTCCCCCGGTCCCCCGACCGCTCGGCCAGCAGGGCGAGGGTGTTTGCCAGATTGTACTGCGACTGCGCCCAGTCCAGCGCCGCGCGATCGCGGGTCCGTTCCAATAGAGAAGCACGATAGGCCTCGACCGCCTGATCCAGCCGCGCCGTCCCACTCTCCCGCGCCCCGAGTGTCTCAAGCGCGACGCCGAGGTTGTTCTGCGTCGTCGCCCAGTCCAGCGGCACGCGATCGCGGGTCCATTCCAGCAGGGTGGCGCGATAGGCCTCGACCGCCTGATCCAGCCGCGCCGTCCCGCTCTCCCGCGCCCCGAGTGTCTGAAGCGCGGTGCCGAGGTTGTTCTGCGTCATCGCCCATTGCAGCGGCACGCTTTCGCGGGTCCTTTCCAGCAGGGTGGCGCGATAGGCCTCGACTGCCTGATCCAGCCGCGCCGTCCCGCTCTCCCGTGCCCCGAGTGTCACAAGCGCGTTGCCGAGGTTGTTCTGCGTCATCGCCCAGTCCGGCGGCACGCGATCGCGGGTCCGTTCCAGCAGGGCGGCCCGATAGGCCTCGACCGCCTGATCCAGCCGCGCCGTCCCGCTCTCCCGCTCCCCGAGTATCTGAAGCGCGTTGCCGAGGTTGTTCTGCGTCCCCGCCCAGTTCAGCGGCACGCGATCGCGGGTCCATTCCAGCAGGGCGGCGCGATAGGCCTCGACCGCCTGATCCAGCCGCGCCGTCCCGCACTCACGCTCCCCGAGTATCTGAAGCGCGTTGCCGAGGTTGTT
>CAMATI010000168.1 GCA_945861095.1 Asaia bogorensis
AGTGGTCACAAGGGCATTTGGAGACAGAATTCCCCTTTATAACAATGGCTTGGTATTCCTGCCCAAACCCTTCGGAAACCCAGCTATCGTCCTGCTGCCTGCCGGTCGCGAGGGTGTCCAGAAATGGTTCTGCCGATGGCCGTCAAAGAGGCTTGTGTTTTCAATGAGATAAGACGCGACTTCAGCCGTCCGGAAAGGTAAGCCTTCTCGGACAGCCTCCAATTCGGTGCTGCTCTGGCTTGTGACCACTTTTTACACGTATCCCGAACCTACCCCCGGATGGCGCCCTGCGCCTTACGTTTCAGCACACAGTGCTCTGCCAGGTCGGATTGCCCTACCGCGACCCTGGCGACGATGTGCGCCAGTGGCAACGGGTGCAGGGCGGATCAATGCTCGTTGTGCAGGCCGGCCAGGTGCTCCAACCCCGCGAAGGGACGGTGCGGGATGTCGGGTTGCCGTGGGGGACTAAGCCGCGCCTGATCCTGGCGCATCTGAATGCCGAGGCATTGCGGCAGGGTTCGCCTGAGATCGAGGTGGAGGCCAGCCTATCCGCCTTCGTCAAGCGGATACGTGGCTTCGACGGCGGCCGGGAGATACGCGCCTTCAAGGACCAGCTTACCCGACTGTCCTCCGCTCTCATTCGCCTCGCTATCGTGCGCGGCGATCAAACCCACCAGGTCAACACCCAGATCGTCGCCGCGTTCGATCTGTGGATGCAGAGCGACGCTCGCCAGCGGGTGTTGTGGCCATCGACCATCAGGCTGTCCCTGGACTACTTCGCTAGCCTTCAAAAGCACGCCGTGCCGCTCAACGAGGCCGATCTTGGGGCATTGTCCCACTCCGCGATGGCTCTCGACCTGTATGCGTGGCTGGCGCAACGCCTGCACCGGATCGACCCCTACAAGCCCGCCTTCATCCCGTGGACGGCGCTCAAGGACCAGTTCGGCCCCGACTACGGCCGGATGAACAACTTCAAAGCGTTCTTCCGCAGCACCCTGCGAACGGTGCTGACCCGCTATCAGGACGCACGGGTTGAACTGGACGATAAGGGCATGACGCTGCGGTGCAGCCCGACGCCTGTACGGTGGCGCTACGGCTTCATCAGGGGTGCCAAGGCGCTGCCACCCTCGGGATAACGAGCCGGACAGGCCGAGTTATCCACGGTCACTTGGTAGCGGCGGCCACGGTCACTTGGTAGCAGATCCGCGCGGTTATCCACGGTCACTTGGTAGCACAAACCTATAGTTAGAATCCGATAGGCTTCCGATAGCTGCCGGCGCGGTTCTGTGGACAGTCACCAAGCGGCACGACTTCCAGGAAGCCAGCGGGGCTAGGTCAGCCTTGGAAGCGCACCAGGAGATCCCCTGACTGGACAGCCACGGGGCTATGGTCCGACGATCCGAACGGCGATCAGCACCGCCAGGTGCTCGGGAAGGGCAGGGGGTGCACGGCATGGACCAACCATCGTCATACGAGACGTCTGAGAGGGCCGCCCTGGCCGCCACGGTGGAAGCCTACAAGCGAGCCAGGAGCGGACGCCGGACGCCGCCAAGCGCGTCAGGATGGCGGTGGAGGCTATCGCGCGGTCTGAGGGCGGAGACGCCGCGGACCCAGCCCGCTGGGGCGCCCTACATGTGATCTTGGCACAGATGGGACGGCATAATACCCTCGTCGTATCGCAGGCCACTCTGGCAAAGCTGGCGGGATGCTCTGCTCGAACAGTGCGACGATCTTTGGATATCATGCTGGAGCACAGCGGACAGGGAGTTGGGTCATGGATTTGTTGACGATTGTATACGTGGTCATGCTAGCCCTTGGGGGTGTGGCGTTGGATACCTACCAAAATCCGAAAATGACGGTGGTGGACATCATCAAGCCGGGATCCAACTCGACCCCCAGCCTCGACCAAGAATTCATTTCAGCGGTTGTGTTTGGGGAGATCGATCGCGCCGTCAAGGTGCGCTCGCTGATCACGCGCCCGCAAATCCACGCATCCAACGATAAGAGCACGATTGAAACGCTCGCGGGGGCGCTGGGTGGCGGCCCCCTGGTCAGCGCATTTTCCGAGTTGTTAGCCATATCGCCCAGCCGACTGCAAATCGGGTTGCTTAACGAAAACGGCAAACTTGCGGTATTTGTGAACGGCCATAAGCACGTGTTGAAACAGATGCCATACATAACTGTCTCGGCGAAGCCGGCGCCAGTCGCGGCTCCTCGGATCGAGTATATGCAGTCCAGAGCAGTGGACCGGCAGCCGAAGTATTTCGACAATCTGATGTATCTGGAACAAAACGAGACAGTCATCCAACTTATCAAGCGCTCGACGGTCGAAGGGTTGTCGCAGATCGACCCCTACCTCGCCATGATATATATGGTGGATAGGTTTCATCGTGGCAACGACGTGCGGTACGCGAACGAGGCCTTGCGCATTGCGGCGCGGGTCACGGGCAAGGCGCCGGCGGGGGAAGAGTTATTGTTGGGGCGCCTGAACAATCTTGAGGGGTTGGTGCACCTGAACCGCGGCGACCTGGAGCAGGCGCGCACGACATTCCTGCGTGCGATCGGTTATGTGCGGGACAAGCCCATTCTGCTCCTCGCAATACTGAACATGAACCTCGCCTTCATCGAAATCGCGCAAGGCAATCCGGACAGCGCCGCCGCCCGTATGGCCAATCTGCTAGCGCCGGGCGGCATCCTGGCCGATGACATGGTCTTGAGGACTGCTGCCTCGGAGGGCCTGCCGCTGGAGCTGGACGCCGCCGAATCCGCCTTACTGCGGTCGAACGCCATCGAGCTGGCCGGTTCCGCCGCGCTTGCCCGCAACGACCTCAATGGCGCCCAACGATCCGGCAAAAAGGCGCTCGAACTAAGCCCGACGCGGCTGACGGCGCTGGCGTTGCTTGCCGATATCGCGGAGCGGCGGGGGAATGCGGCGGAGGCGGCGAGGCTGCGGGCTTCGATCGTCGATCTGCAATTTTCCGGGCGCTCCTACATGGAACTCGCCTGTAGCATTGCGACCCTGTCGCTCGCCGGGCCGGCCCCGAAAGTCAATCCGAGCCTCTACGTCTACCACTAATGTTTAAATGCGATTGCCCTGTGGCCGGGGATCAGTGGGTTGAGGACATGCGACGCTCGGTGAAGGTTCTGGCCTTGCTGAGGCCTGTGCGGCTGAGAGGACAGAAAACGTATCCGCCTAACTGACATTCGCGGACTTTCGCGACCGTTCGCCGGCGTCCTGGGGGGCGCTGTTCTCCGTTGCGTAACGGGACCAAGGGCGGACGGTCTCGCTGGCTGCGGGCGGCTGTCCCCTGCCCTACGGTCTGGGGTGGCCACTCGGTCTCGACCGGACCCGCAGCCGATGCCACCACGTCCTTCACGAGCCACTTGCTTCTTGCGGTCGTGCCGTTGCTTGGATCGTCGGCTTTAGCTGTAGCGGCGCTCAGCCATCCCCTCATTTTTTCTCCTGTGATTCCAAGGCAGTAGGTTTGGATGCCAAGTCGCCCCGCCACCTGCAACGGGAAGCTGGCCCAACTGACCGGGTCCTACCTCGAGTCACGTAACCCAGCCTGATACAAAAAGCGGTGTCCAGGAGAGTCGTGCCTGCTTGGGCATAGTAATGCAGGAGTCGAAAATGAGGGGAGTCATGAGGTAGCCGGGCAGGAATCCGAACACCATATTCTCGGAGTTTTGTTCTCCGCTCCCGCCCGAACCGACGCGGATGGCGTTATCCCCAATGGCCAGCAGGTCGAGAGTTGAGACCGGATTGGCATTGGTCAACCCGCCCGCTGAGGTAATGGTCATAATCGCCGTCAGCCCGGTCAGTCCGCCATTGCTCAGGTTGTCGATCGAGAACTCCCAGTTCCAGAAGGCTCGGCTCGCGTTGGACGGGTCGGGGCCGGTCAGGGTTTCGTAATGATTGATTTCCGGCGTGATCACCGCTCCCCCACGAATCTTTGCACGCAGCCCGATTTCGTAGCCGGTAACTCCCCCTTCATTCGACACAGTCCAACCGCCGTTGACATTCCCGCTACCAAAATAAACCCCGTTGGTAACGTTCGCGTTGTGCGTGACGACAGCCTGGACTGGCCTTGCAAGAACCACCACGCCGACAGTGAACGCCAGTGCCCCGAAACAAATATTTCGCTGTAGCGACATGGTTGTAACCCCCTTGAAAGATTTAGGCGTGCATAATGGTGCAGCAACGCCACGCACGATTTTCCAGCGTTTTTACAGGTGCAATTTTAATGCCTAAATAAAAAATATCCAATAATCAACCGATTAGACGCGTAGGCAACGCGCCCATAATCCGGGGTGTAAAATATCCTGACGTTTCGGACCCGGGTCCGAGATCGGATTTAGCGGCCTATCCGCCCGTCGCAGCGACGGGGATCTCGGGAACGGTCACCGCCTTGGATCGCTCACCAGGCCAAAGCTGGATGGGCCATATAATTGAGTGATGCCGGTAGTTTCGGTCGACGACCGGCGTCCGAAGCGCGGCTTGACTGCCTCGGGCCCGTTGCCGATCCCACCCTTCCCGTCAATGAAGCCCCGGCCGAACCGAGCATGAACCGGCGAACACCCGCCGGCACCGCCATCGGTGCGACCACGGCAGCCGGATAGCCGATCTCGACCAACCGCGCGCGAACCAGCCGCCGTCAGTGAGCCTCTGCCCAGTTCTGACCCATCCCGGTTTCGACCACCAAGGGCACGGACAGGGTCGCCGCGCTCTCCATCACCTGGCGAACCAGATCGGACAATGCGGCGGCTTCGTCCGCAGGTGCCTCGAACAATAACTCGTCATGGACTTGCAGCAGCAACCGGGCCCGCGATCCGGCTGCGCGCAGGGCCGCCGGCAACCGGACCATGGCACGCTTGATGATGTCCGCGGCCCCGCCCTGCAGAGGCGCATTGATCGCCTGGCGTTCGGCATAAGCCCGTCTGGCACCGTTCTTGTCGGCGATACCGGGAACCCAGCAGCGGCGGCCAAACGGGGTGGTGACATAGCCGAGCGCCTTGGCGTCTGCCTTGGTTTGGTCCATGTAGGATCGAATGCCGGGGTAACGCTGGAAGTAGCGATCGATGTAGACCCGGGCCTCCCCGGGACCGATGCCTAACTGACGCGCCAGACCAAACCCGCTGATCCCGTAAATGATGCCGAAATTGATCGCCTTGGCGCGCCGCCGGGTCATCGGGTCCATGCCTGCCATGGGGACCCCGAACACCTCGCTTGCCGTGCGCGCGTGAATGTCCTCTCCGTTGGCGAAGCTTTCCTTCAACTGCGGGATATCGGCCACATGCGCGAGCAACCGCAACTCAATCTGCGAGTAATCAGCGCTGACCAGCACATGGCCCGGTTCGGCGACGAAGGCACGGCGGATGCGGCTGCCTTCCTCGGTGCGAACCGGGATGTTCTGCAGATTCGGGTCCGTGGAAGACAGCCGTCCGGTCGAGGCGATCGCCATCGCGAAACTGGTATGCACGCGTTTGGTGTCCGGATTGATCTGCTGCACCAGGGCGTCGGCATAGGTCGATTTCAGTTTCTGCAACTGCCGCCATTCCAGGATGCGGGCGGGCAGATCGTGTCCCTGGTCGGACAGGGTTTGCAGCACCGACGAATCCGTCCCCCACGCACCGGTCTTCATGCGTTTGCCGCCCGGCAGGCCCATTTCGTCGAACAGTACCTCTCCGAGTTGCTTCGGACTGCCGACATTGAAGGCGTGGCCAGCCAGACGATGGCAATCCTGCTCCATCACCGCCATGCGGCCCTCGAAATCGACCGACATGCGGCGCAGGTCGTCTTCGTCGACCTTGATGCCCGCGCGCTCCATATCCAGCAGGATCGGCAGCAGACGGCGTTCGACCTGTTCGTAGAGCGCCAGCCCACCGGCCTGGCGCAGGCGGGGGCGCAGGCTGTCCCACAAACGGAAGGTGACGTCGGCGTCTTCGGCGGCGTAGGCGGTTGCACGCTCGATCGGCACATGGGCAAAGGGCAGGCGGTTGCGGCCGGTGCCGGTGACCTCATCGAAGCTGATTGGCGTGTGGCCGAAATGGAGTTGCGACAACTCGTCCAGGCCATGACCATGCATGCCGGCTTCCTGCACATAGGAAATCAGCATCGAATCGTCGATCGGACTCGCTTGCGGGAATCCCGCTCGGCCCATAATCATCAGATCGAACTTGGCGTTCTGATAGATTTTCACCACGGAAGGGTCGGTAAGCAGCGGCCCCAGAACCTCGATCGCGACGGACAGCGGCAGTTGTTCGGCCAGGATCTCATGCGCGATCGGTATGTAGCAGGCCTGTCCGGCGGCTGTGGACAAGGAGAATCCGATCAGCCGAGCGCGCATGGCGTCGAGGCCGTCGGTTTCGGTATCGACCGCAATGGCGCCCAAACCGGTAGCACGGTCGATCCAGGCTTGCAGATCCTCCCGGGTCGTGACGGTCTGATAAGGCCCGAACCCGGACGTCGGCGCTACAAGCGCGCTGGTCTCCGCGGGGGTTGCGACCGTGCCGAGGTCGGATGGCGTGGCGGCTTTCGCCACGGCGCCATCCAGCCCCAAGCGAGAAATTGTGCTGCGGAAACCCTGTTGCGTCAGCCAGTTCGCCAGCCGGACCGGATCCGATTGACGGACCACAAGGTCGGGAATGGGCTGGGGCAGGGGCGTGTCGATGCGCAGCAGCACCAGTTCACGAGAGATGCGGGCTCGGTCGGCATGCTCGATCAGCATGTCGCGCCGCTTGGACGCTTTCATGCCGGTGGCGGCGGCCAGGACGGCTTCCAGATTGCCGTATTCGTTGATCAGTTGCGCCGCGCCCTTTGGGCCGATACCCGGCACACCGGGGACGTTGTCAGTGGAATCTCCAATCAGCGCCTGCACCTCGACCATTTTGTCCGGGGTAACGCCGAATTTTTCAAACACTTCCGGTGGGCCGATCGGCTTCTGCTTGATCGGATCCAACATGCCGATGCCCGGCCGGATCAATTGCATCAGATCCTTGTCGGAGGACACGATCGTGACCTCTCCACCGCTTGCGGCCGCCCGATGCGCATAGGCGGCGATCAGGTCGTCGGCTTCCCAATCAGGAAGCTCGATCGCCGGTACGCCGAACGCTTCGGTCGCTTCTCGCACAAGAGCGAATTGTGGGATGAGTTCCTCGGGTGCCGGGGGACGATTGGCCTTGTATGCCTCGTAGAGGCGGTTGCGGAACGTCAGCCGCCCGGCGTCGAAAATCACCGCGATATGCGTGCCGACATGCTCCTTCAGCAGCTTCGCCAACATGTTGGTGAAGCCGAAGACCGCGTTTACCGGCGTCCCATCCGGCCGGGTCATGGGTGGCAGGGCGTGGAAGGCGCGGAAGATGAAGCCCGAGCCATCGACCAGGACCAGATGCAGCCGTTCGTCGCGGCTCACCTGCCCGGTAGCGCCCGACCCGGTATCGACCACCGCGATCACGCTCGCCGCGCCATCGACCCGCGGCGTCGCGGTGATGTCAGTGTCCGTGGTCGTGACCGGCTCCTGGGTTCAGGACATACAGTCGGGAACAATAGGGGCACAGAACTTCCTGTGCCTCGATATGCAGGAAGACCCGAGGGTGACCCAGTGCACCATTGCCGCCATCGCAGGCGACGGTACGCTCGTTCACGGTAATGACCTCGGTGGGGGTCGTGCGGGCGGTGCCGTCCGGCATCGGTGTCCTCTATGGTCGGGAGTGCGCGATGATGATAGCGATACTGCGGATGCTTTCAACCATGCCCCTGCAATGCACCGACTGACCGCTGTTATTGTTATGGTTCTCGGCCTTGGAGGCTGCGCGACCCATTTGGCGCCCCCCGGAGAAGCGACAACAATCCCATCCGCCACCGCGGACGCCTTCGTCATGCGGGACGGTGTGCGCCTGCCGTATCGTGCGTGGTTGCCGGACCACGAACCGGACACCGTGATCCTGGCGCTACACGGTATGAACGATAGCCGCTATGCCTGGGAAATCCCTGGACCGACCTTCGCTCAGGCCGGGATTGCGGTGTTTGCCCCGGATCAGCGCGGTTTTGGTGCCAGTGAGACCCGGGCATTTTGGCCAGGGGCCAATGGGTTGGTCGCCGATACCCGGGCGATGACCGAGATCCTGAGAGGACAGTTCCCGCGCGCCAGGCTGGTCCTGATGGGGGAAAGCATGGGCGCGGCGGTCCTGATGGTGCTCGCGACCCAGCCCGATGCGCCGGCCGACGTGCGATATGTCCTGATTGCGCCCGCGGTTTGGGGGCGGGCGAAGATGAGCCCCTTGATGCGGGCCACCTTATGGGCCGCGGCTATCGCAGTCCCCGGTATGCGCCTGACCGGGGGCGGCCTGGTGCGCGTGACGGCAAGCGACAATATCGACGCCTTGCGGCGGCTTTCCGCCAATCCGCTGACCATCAAGGGAACCCGCGTCGACGCGCTTCGGGGCCTTGTGGACTTGATGGATGCCGCCATGGCGTCAGCGCCCAGATTCCAGGAAACCTCGCTGTTCCTGTATGGCGGACGCGACGAGTTGATCCCGCCCGAGGCAACCGCCGTCATCTGGAACGCGATGCCGTCCGGACCGGTGCGCGCGTTCTACCCCGACAACTACCATCTCCCCCTCCGCGATCTGGGGCGGGCGACCCCGATCCACGACATTATCGCGTGGATCCGACAACCGCGGGCCCCCCTTCCATCCGGCAGTGATCGAGCGGCGGAAGCCTGGCTTGGTCAGCGGGAGTGACACCAACGCCCGCGCAGCCATTCGGCATGGATCAACCACAAGCTCGATCGTCGTGATGGGCGGCCCCGCGGCCTTTGTTATCAAATGGTCGCACAGCCGTTGTTGAGCTTCCCCACATTTTCGATGGCTCTTGCAGTGTTACCTGTTGGGAGGCTGGCTTTAGTCCGAGGCACCACAGCGTCCACCGGCGGTGCTGGTTCACCAGGCTCTGCTTCGTCCCCTTCGTGTCTACGATGAGAAATAGCCCCCCGGATCCGAAAAACGTTTCGAAAAAGCGCCATTCTCTACCGTAGGGTTGCGGCGGCTGGCCAACGTCGTGGTGACAACAACTTCCAACCCATCCGCCCACACCGGCACACACATTCGGCTCACCCGACGGATATTCAGGCGTCCTTACTCGGCCACCGCTATTTTCCGGTAATAACGGCAACGGGGCGCCTATCATGTCATCGTTTCGGCCGTTGGTATAAACCACGCTCCAAACCAACGCTCAAAAACGGCTTCACCCTGACCGAAACGGCAGCAACTTCGACATCAACAGCAAATCAGCCCAGGCGGCCGGTGTAACGCTCCAGCACCTCCCAGGCCCGATCGCCGAACCGGGTACGCCAGTCTTTATAGTAGCCGGCCTGGCGCAACGTCTCGCGGAACGTCTTGTCATCGGTCGTATTGAATACCATGCCGGAACTTGTCAGGAAGTCCCGCGCCTCCTGCACGGTTCGCGCCGTATCTTCCCGCTGCTTCAGCGCGGCACTGTCCAGTTCCTTGGCGACGATATCCTTCAGCTTGTCGGACAGCTTGTTCCAAGCGATGGCGGCGCAACAAATCCAGTGACCGTCCCAGACATGATTGGTCAACGAGCCATAGGTCTGATGGGCATAGATCCGTGCCGCCACAACCAGCGGGAGGATGCCCTCCTGCGCCGCCACCTGCTTACGCTGCAAGGCCGGATAGAGATCGGCGAGCGTCATGGCCAACGGCCGAGCCTTCAGGGCCTGGAAAAGTGTGACGAGATCGGCCTCCACGGGGGTGCGCACGGTCAGGCCGATCAGATCCTGCGCGGTCCTGATCGGCGCATTCGCCGTCGTCATGACCCGGAAGCCAAAATCCCACGCTCGGCTCATCGGTACGATCCGGGTCGACAGGGTCACCTGCTCGCGGATCAGCTTGCCGAGTTCCCCATCCATCGCACGCCAAAGCGGTTCGTGGTCCTTCCAGGCAAATCCCGCCATCGGCAGGGCCGCGGTGGCCTGCGCCGACGCAAGGGCCTGCCCGGTGATCGGGCTGGCGTCCAGCGTCCCAGCCCGCACCTGGGCCAGCAAACCGACCTGACTGCCAAGCTCGCTGTCCGGAACGACGCGGATTTCCATGCGACCGTCGGTCAGGCGGCCGATCGCTTCGGCGGCTTCCGTCAGACGGATATGGAGCGGGAAGCCCACGGGCGCGGTATGCCCGATCCGCCAGTTGATCTCCGCCGCATGAGCAAAGCGGGCGACCAGCGGCGCCGCCAGCCCTCCAACGCCAAGTCGCAATAAACCGCGCCGGCCCGGCCGCGTGATCCGAAGGTTCACCATGCGGGTCAATCTCGCATGGACCCGGGCTGAAATCCACGGGCCACGTGGATTCCACGGGCCACATGGGTCAGGACGCCAGGCGGCCAACCCGGGGACACCACATTCACGTGCACCATGCCTCGGGAAACGCCCACCGGTGGTTTCGCCACCATCACCCCCCGACCGAGCGCACCGAATTGAAGTTCGCCGACAATCCGCCCAGCTTGAGCCGCACCGCATTGTTCTCGCTTTCGACACCGGTTGCCGTGCCGACCACGTTGAACGGCACCGCCGTCGCCTTGCCGCTGACGTCGGTGCCGATCACCGCAAGCTTGTAGGCTCCGTCAGGCAACTGCTTGCCAGTCGCATCCTTGCCGTCCCAGACCCAGTTGTTGACGCCCTTTTGCGCGGACACCGAGACATCCGTCAGCTTCCGCCCGGACTCGCTGAAAATCCCGATCTGAATCGGTTGGGCCGCCGGCGTGGTGAACTGCACCATGCCGCGCCCGCCCTGCAACGGCACGTGATCGGAGGCGACAGTGACCTGCTTGCCGATCATCGACGAGGCCTGCATCACCTCGCCTGCCTGCGTCAGCTCGATCAGCTTGGTCAGGCTGGCATTGGTCGCGATCTGCTGTTCCACGCCGGAAAACTGCACCAGTTCCTGAGTGAACTGGTTGGTATCCATCGGGCTGGTGGGATCCTGGTTCTGCAACTGGGTCATCAACATTTTCAGGAAGTTGTTGAAATTGCCCGACAACGACCCCAGCGCTGTCTTGCCGTCCGCGGCGGTCTGGGAAGCGGCGGCGGAGCTCTGCTGCGCCGATACGGATGCGATGCTCATGGTGGTGATCTCTCTCAGGCCGTGATGTCTAGGCCGGCCGGCAGCCAGCGTGCCCGCGCGGGGATCGTGCCGGTTTCGGTCCGGGCGGCGTCCGCCATGGGGCTCCCGGGCTCGGATCGGTCCTGGCGAGGAGCGCTGCCTTGCGAGCCGGCGGACCCATCGGCCAGTTCGGCCCCCGCGCCGGCGTGACCCGAGGCGGTTTGACCCATTTGGGCCGAAGGATCGACGGGGGGAGCAAGCGGTATTGGACTGACCTGAATCGACAGGCCGCGGCCATCCGGCGGCAGACCCGCCTGATCCAGGGCGCGCTCCAACTGAGCCTGATCGCGCAACAGCAAGGTCAGCGTTTCCGGCCGCTCGACCATGATTTGCACCCGTGGCGGTGCGTCCGCCGGTCGGTCGATGCGAATTTCGACAAGCCCCAGTTCGACGGGGTTCAGCCGCAAGGTCATCCGATGCGCGCCGTCATGTGCCTGGCCCAGGGAAATCATCACCGGGGCGATCTGGTCCGTGACGGACGCTTGCGCACGCGGATCAGGCGCGGGCGGGACCGGGGCGTCCAGCCGGTGCGACGGTCCTTGCGGCGACAGCGCCTGGGATTGGGGTTCGGCATGGGACGGGGCAACCGCCTCGGCCGCCGAGGTCGGCGGGTCCGGCTGGGCTGCCAGGTCCATATCGACCCGCCGCATCGTCTCCGCCGAAACGTCAAGCGCCCCGGCTTGCGAAGCCTTTATCATCGCGGCTGGGGCTTGCGGCTCGGCTTCACCAAATTGGGTGCCGGCGGGACCGGTTCCGACTGGCGAAAGGCTGGCAAACGGGGATTCCGCGTGGCGACCTCCCCCGTCCTGCGCCGACAGCGACGGGACGGGCGGCACGAAGGTCTGGATCATCGCCGGGACATGGACCGGAGCGACCGGCGGATCGGCTACAGGCGACGGCGCGGCGTCTCGTTCCGGGTCCCCGATGCCGAAGCGGCCGGACGACCGCCGAACCGGTGCGGGCGCCGGCGGGACGTCGGACAACGGCGTCGTCAGCGTGGGATTGGCTGGAATTGCGGACGGCCAGTCAAGATTTTCGGAGCCGCGTCTCAAGACCGGCAGCGTCGCGTCCGTTAGTGGAGTGTCCCGGCCGTTATCGTCGGCCGTGGCATCCTTGCCGGCTGCACGCGACGGGTCATCCGGAAGCGATGACGGCAGCGCCATGTTTGGCACCGAGGGCGGTGGCGAAAATTCATCCAGCATGATCGCCCGTCGGACGACGGACGGCATGTCCGGCGATGGCCCCCCTGGAAATTGCCCCCCGGGTATTTCTCCCCCGGGTATTTGTCCCCCGGGTATTTGTCCCACGGGTATTTGTCCCCTGGGTATTTGTCCCTTGGGCGATTGCCCCCCCGGCAATTGAGGCGGCATAGGCGCGGCCGAGGGCACTGCCGAGACCGCCAGAGCCGAACCCGGATCCACCGTCGCCGTGATCGGCGCTCGCGTGGGCGCGGACGAAGCAATCACCGAATCGACCCTGGGAGGCTCCGTCGCGGCGAGCCCGTCCGCGCCGACGGCGAAGGGTTCGGCAATCGACCCCGGCGCGGCATCGCCGGACAGAGCGGAACCCGACATCGAAACCGTCGGAGCCGCGAGCATCGACGCGGGCACGCTTCCTGGGTCGAGCCATGTCGCGCCCTGTGACATCCCCCCGCCCGCCCCCCCGGGCATCGTCAGGGCCATTCCCAGAGGCGCGGAAATCGACGGCGACGGAGCTGGCAGCGCCACGGCAGGAGCAGGCTCGTCGGACGTAAGGCGAGACTCCGCCTCCATCGACGCGACAACGCCGAGCTGCGCCAGGGCCAATTGGCCTGCGAAGTTCATCGAAGTCAGGGTCTGGAGTGGCTGCGATGCCGCGGGATACGGGGCAGTCGCAACGGTCGGACCTGGCGTGGCGAGCGGAAGGTTTTGCATCGGCGATCTCCTGTCGAAGCCGCTGTGCAAGTGGCGGGCCAGAACCGTCGCTATTCCAGGAAGAAGGTGTTGCGGCGGATGTGATGTCTTCGCCGTACGGGACGCCCTTCATCCCGGGTGGTTCAGCAGAACGCAGGTGGCGAACCAGGAAGAAGTAAGAGGAAAAATTCTTCGGATGCCGACAAATTTGGAATTTTTCATCCACACAGGTCGGCCAACATCCAGTGCTTGAGCCAAATAGAATAATGAAGGCTCTTATCGCCCTGTCTGCTGGGGGACAATTTTTTGTCAGCTTGGAGACCAGATCCATCGCCGACGCTCGTCCGCCAGCCCCCTCTTCGTGCCCCTCGTGTCTTAGGCGACGCGCAAGAATGACCGCTCCAACAGGGATACGGACGCCAAGACCCCGATAGGGGTAGGGAAGGCTACCAGCCTCCCCTCCCTCCGAACCGTGCTGGCGGTTCTCCCGCACACGGCTCTCCAGTGGCTGGTTATCCTCATCGGGGGTGTCTCGCGGTGTCCAGGGCCATGGTCAGGGAGAA
>CAMATI010000169.1 GCA_945861095.1 Asaia bogorensis
GGCCCCCTGCTGAAGGAAGGCGTCTGGGAGGACAGCGAGCACCGCGCCGAACTGGCCGGACTGCTGCGGTTCCATTCCTCGACGCAGGATGGTCTGGTGTCGCTGGCCGATTACGTGTCGCGGATGCCGGCCGAGCAGGAGACGATTTATTATTTGAGTGGGGACAATGTGGGGGCGCTGAAGACGTCTCCCCAACTGGAAGGCGTGCGGGCCAAGGGGATCGAGGTCCTGTTGATGACCGACCCGATCGACGCGTTCTGGCCGGAGCGGCTGGACAGCTTCGAGGGCAAGAAACTGCGCAGCGTCACCCAGGCGGCCGCCGATCTGGGCAAGGACGACGACCAGCCGGACATCTCTCCACTGCTGGCGGCGCTGAAGGAGGCGCTGTCCGACGACGTATCCGACGTTCGTTCGACCGCGCGCCTGACCGACAGTGCCGTGGTGCTGGCGGCCGACGACCGCGGGCCGGACCTGCAGATGCAGCGGCTGATGCGGCGAGCGGGGCGGGCGATGATGCCGTCGCGCCCGATTCTGGAGGTCAATCCGCGGCACAAACTGATCGAGGTTCTGTCCGGCCGGTTGGACGACAAGGACCTGATCGGCGAGGCGGCGGCGACGTTGCTGGACCTGGCGCGGGTGCAGGAAGGCGAACCGCCGCGTGATGCGTCCGCGTTCGCTCGACGGGTGACCCAACTTCTGGCGGGCCGGTTCGGCGGCTGATGTGACCATGTCGGGGGGCTGCCGATCACGGCGGCCCCCCGGTACCCGGGGCGTCCGTGACCCCGGGGTCAGATGGACTGGGCATGGCAACGCCCCCTCGGTATGGTGACACGGCATGACCGCACTCAACCATTTGACCGCCAACCCAGGCCCCGCGTCCCTGGACTATCACGACCCGGTCTTCCCCACCCGGACCCTGATCCTGCACGCCGCCCGTCCGCGCGCTTTCACGCCCGAAACCCCCGTCCTGTTCGTGCATCACGGGGTCGCTCGCAACGGCCGGACCTATCGCGATTACTGGCTGGACCTGGTGGACGACGCCAAAATCCTGGCGATTTCGATTGAATTTCCGGAAGCGACCTTCCCCGAATATCTTTGGTACAATTTCGGCAACCTGCACGGCAAGGACGGCACCGCCAACCCGCGCGCGGACTGGACCTTCGGCATCGTCCCCCGCCTGTTCGACACCTTGCGGGCCGAGGGCGTCACGCGGCGGGAACGCTATGGTCTGTTCGGCCACTCAGCCGGCGGGCAGTTCGTGCATCGCATGCTGTCCTTCGGCTATCGCGACCGGGTGGCGATCGCCGTCAGCGCCAATGCCGGCACCTATGCCATGCCCGACCTGGACATCCCCTGGCCCTTCGGCCTGGGCGAAACCGAACTGACCCCGGACCGGTTGCGCGACCTGGTGGCTTTCCCGATCACCGTCATGGCCGGCACCGAGGACACCCGGACCACCGGCAAGTTCTTCCCCAAAGGCCCCCGCTCCCTGCGCCAGGGCCCGACGCGCTACCATCGGGCACACAGCTATGTGCGCCTCGGCCATGCGGCGGCCGAGGCCCTGGGCACGCGCTGCGCCTGGCGGGTGATCGATGTCCCAGGAGTCGGGCACCATGGCGGGGGCATGTCGATCGCCGCCGCGCCGGTCATCGCCGCGGCACTGCACGGCTCGGAAACACCGAGCCCCCGGGACGGATCGTAGACCGGCAGAATATTGACCCAATCCGCCGTCCGTTAACTTCCCATTCAGGTGTGTGCCCCATGATGGCCCCTCAGAACGGCCAAGCGCGGTGCAAAATGCCTGGAATTCTTTCGAAAGCGGATGTGGCCCGTCTGCTCTCCGACCCCTCTCCGGAGGCGCGGGCGGAGCTGGCGGCGAAATTGGGGATGGAGCTGAGCGGATCGGCCCTGGCGGTCGGTGAACTCGCCATCGCGCAGGATATCGTCCGCCTACTGGCGCGCGATGTGGAAGCCGCGGTGCGCGCGTCGCTGTCGCAAAGCCTACGCCATGCAAAGGACCTGCCGCGTGATGTCGCGCTGCGGATGGCCAACGACATCGAACAGGTGGCGCTGCCGATCCTGAGCGACTCACTGGTGCTGACCGATGAGGACCTGATCGAACTCGTCCGCGGCGGCTCCACCCGAAAACAGGAACTCATCGCCGCTCGGCCTGTCCTGTCGGAGCAGGTGTCGGACGCGGTGATCGTGCACGCGCATGAAAGCGCGGTCGCGGTGTTGATGGCCAACCCGACGGCGTTGGTCGCCGAAGTAAGCCTGGAGCGTGCTGTCGAGCGGTTCGCCAACAGCGATCTGGTCAAGGAAAGCATGGTGGCGCGATCCACCCTGCCGATGACGGTCGCCGAACGTCTGGCGGTGCTGGTGTCGCGCCGGTTGCAGGATCGCCTGGTGCAGCACCACGCGTTGAAGCCCTCGACCGCCGCCGATCTGGTGATGCGCGGGCGGGAAGAAGCGATCATCCGCCTGAGCGCCGGATCCGATGAACCCGATCTGGCGCGCATGGTAGCGCAGATGCATCACAGCCGGCGCCTGACCCCGTCTTTGTTGCTACGCGGCCTGTGCACCGGCGACATCGCCTTCTTTGAGGCCGCGATGGCCGAAATGGCGGGGATTTCGGTGCAGAACGCCCGTCTGCTGATCCACGATCCCGGCGAGAGCGGCATGCGCTCTCTGTATCGCAAGGCCGGAATGCCGGACGAGCTGTATCCGATGATGCGCACGGCCGTGAACGTGATCGACGAGACCGGCTTCGACGGCCAGGCGCGCGATCTGGAACGGTTTCGCGCAAGGGTAATCGCGCGCGTGCTGACGCAGTTCGAGTCCTCCGAACTCAGTGATGTGGACTACCTGGTCGACAAGCTGGGTGATGTGCTGGAGCCCGCATAGCGTCCCGCTCTGCCTTCCCCGCCGGTTTTCCCGAAGGCGGAGCGCCATGCTACAGGCGGATCCGCATGCAGGGAGGAACCGCAATGTCGAACTTGCCGAACTACGAAATCTTCGCCATCCGCTATGCCAAGCAGGGTCTGCGGGCGGAAAGCCACATGTTCATGGGTGGCGACCCGAACAAGATGATCCCGGGTCTGGATTTTTTCACCTATGCCATCCGTGGCGGCGGGCAGACCTGGATCATCGATTCCGGCATGACCGCGGCCAAATCCGCGCGCATGGGCCGCAACTACGATTTCCTGTGCCGCCCGTCGGAGGGTCTGGCGAAGGTCGGCATCGATGCGGCCTCGGCCACGAACGTCATCCTGACGCACGCGCATTTCGACCATGTCGGCACGTTGGAAGACTATCCGAACGCGCAATTCCACATCCAGGACGTGGAGATGATCCATGTCACCGGGCGCGACATGTCGCACCCCAATTTCCGCGCCGCCTATCACCCGGAAGACATCAAGGAACTGATCGACCTGGTCTATGCCGGCCGCATGACCTTCCATGACGGCGACGTGACCCTGGCGCCGGGGCTGGAGTTCATCCTGATAGGCGGTCATGCCCGCGGCCAGGCGATCGTGCGGGTGCACACGGCGCGCGGTTGGGTGATCCTGGCCTCGGACGCCGTGCATGTGTTCGAGGAAGTCGACGAGGGCCGGCCCTTCGCCATTTTCTACGACCTGTTCGTGATGCTGGAAGGCTATCGGCGGATCAACCGCCTGGCCGGGTCGCGCGACCTGATCGTGCCGGGCCATGATGCCAAGGTGACCAAAGCCTATCCCGCCGCGGGTCCGGGGCTGGAAGGACTGGTGATGCGGCTGGATCTGCCGCCGGTCTGGTAGGTTGGGGGCTACCGCATTCACACATGTCGGAGTAGCGCGCCGGATGGAGAAGAACCTCCCCCTCCCCTTGCGGGAGGGGGCTGGGGGGAGGGGTGAACCCGCACGAACCGTGCCTGAGACCCCGCTCCCCAACCCCCTCCCGCAAGGGGAGGGGGAGGTTCTTCTCCGCCGCAGAGATGTGTGAATGCGGTAGGGTTTGGCGGAGGGGACGGTCCGCGTTCGTTTTGGGCGGGGCCGATCAGACCTGCTCAGTGCCGCACCAGATGGCGCAGAACGGCCAGCACATCGGCCTCGGCCCCGTCCGGTCGGCCGGAGGCCAGCCAGGCCAGCAGCACCGTGCCGCAATAGACGACCGCGCCGATTGACACGGCAAGGACCAGGGGCAGCACCAACGCCTCGTCCCGCGCCGGCATCCACGCCAGGCCGGCGAACCACAGAACCGCGACCATGGCGAACGCTCCCAGCACCGGACGCCATAGCTGGCTGGAAAATCGCGCCAGGGAGATGCCGAACCGGCGAAAAGCCATGGCCATGGTCAGGCTTTGCTCGACGCAGATCGCCGCCGCGGCGGCCCAGGCGGCGCCGGCGACGCCGAAGCTGGGGATGAACGCCAGCAGCAGCGCCACCCGCAGGGCCATGCCGCCGAGCACGATGCCGACCAGGCCGGCGAGGAAGCCGTGTACGGTGAGCAGGTGCAGGCACAACTGGCCGAATACGGTCATCGTCCCGGCCACCGCAAGCACTTGCAGCACCGGCACCGCCATGTCCCAGGCCGGCCCGAACGCCAGCCGCACCAACGGTGCCGCGACCAGGGACAGGCCAAGCCCAGCCGGCAGGGTCAGCAAGGCGGCATTGCCCATCAGGCGCGCCAACGTTTCCGTCATCGCCATGCCGCTGTTTCGTGCCACCGCGAAGCCGGCGAAGGTGGCGCGCCCCAGCGGCTCGATCAGTTCCGTCGTCGGCAGGGCGGCGATTTCCGCGCCCACCGCGTAGACCCCGACCGAGGTCGGATTGGTCATCCGCCCTAGCAGCAGCGTATCGGCGCGATCGCGCAGCAGGACGGCCATGCACAGCAGCCAACTCCAGATGGAATAGCCGGACAACACCTCCCATGCCTTCAGCGACAGCCGAGGCCGGTACGGGTGCATCGTGTAGCTCATGATCGTGCGCAGTGTGCGCCCGGCGATCAGGCCGTACAGCATCGCCATGTAGCTGCGCAGCACCAGGGCGGCGCCGATCGTCACGACGATGCCGAACAGCTTGGGCAGCACCATCAGCCAGAATTCCTTGTGGAAGGTCATGTTTCGGCGGAAATCGACCACGCCGATATTGGTCAGCCCTTCCAGGAACGGCAGCCACGCCATGACCAGCAGCAGTGGGACCAGCCGCGGTTCGGCAAAGAAATCGGCGGTTGGCACCGCGAGCGCGGCAACCAGGAGCGCCACCGCCACGCCGCGCAGAACATTCAACGTGAACGCGGTATCGTAGACAGCGCGATCGGGCGACTTCTCGCGGATGACGGCTTCTTCCGTGCTGATCATCATCAGCCCGTCGATCGACTGCATGAACCCGGCGGCCAACGCGATCAGACCGAAATCCTCGGGCGCCAGCAGGCGGACCAGGATCAGGGTGCTGACCAGACCCAGGAAGCGCAGGCCGAACCGCCATGCCATGACCCAGGCGGCGCCGACCGCGGTGCGGGCGAGCAGGTGGCGGGCTTCATTCACGGGGGGGCGTCATTCACGGGGGGTGGCATTCAGGGGGGTGGTCCGAGCGGAGGGTGGGTTTCACGGTGGAGGGTCGAAGCGGGAGACGGGGCAAACATGTCCCGGTGCCGCAGGTATCCGGGGGTGGGCACCCGCCTGGGGCGGCGTTGGATGACCCGGGCAGGCGTCACCATGGCACCTCCGCCGCTACCACGTCCGGTCCGGCACTCACAACGACGCTGGGAACGACGCTTCGACCGACGTTGGCGACCGCCCGTTGGCAACCACCCGTTGGCAACCACCCTGGACGATTCCGCCAAGTCTGCCGCAGACTACGCCCATGAGCATCATCCTGCACGACCTCGCCGGGGCCGACCCCGACCTTCGGTTCAGCCCCTATTGCTGGCGCACCCGTTTTGCCCTGGCACATAAGGGATTGCCGGTGGACGCCCTGGCGTGGCGCTTCACCGACAAGGCGGATATCGCGTTTTCCGGACAGGACCGTGTGCCGGTGATCCGGGACGGCGATCGCGTGGTCACCGACAGTTGGGCCATCGCGGGATACCTGGAAGACACCTACCCGACCCCGACCCTGTTCGGCAGCCCGACCGGGCGAGCCCATGCCCGCTTCATCAACGCCTGGGCCGACTCCGTTCTGCTCGGCGCCATCGCGCGCCTGATCGTGCGGGACCTGCTGGATGCGGTCGACCCCAAGGACCGGGATTATTTCCGCGCCAGCCGCGAAGCCCGCTTCGGCATGACCCTGGAAGCGGTCCAGGACGGGAGGGAAGCGCGGGTCGGTGCGTTCCGGGAGTTGCTGACCCCGGTGCGGCTGGTCCTGCGGTCTCAGGATTGGTTGGGGGGCGCGGCGCCGAGCTACGCGGATCATATCCTGGGTGGGACGTTGATGTGGCCGCGCTGCACCAGCCGGTTTGAGATGCTGGCCGCCGACGATCCGGTCGCGGCGTGGCGAGAGCGGCTGCTGGACCTGTATGGCGGTTTGGGGCGGCGCGCGAAGACGGTGGCGGACGGGTAGGCCACCGATACCGCGATAACGGCGGAAAAATTGGTCGGAGCGGCGGGATTCGAACCCACGACCCCCAGTCCCCCAGACTGATGCGCTACCAGACTGCGCTACGCTCCGACCGGGGCGCGGGTGTCCTTTAGCAACACACCTCCATGGCCGCAATGTCTGTCGTCTTCGGGGAATGCCGGGTTGCGGTGGGGACCCAAGGGGACAGCTTGAATTTCGCACCCCAAAAAGGTCCGGATTCGCGGCTCCGAACCGCGAATGTTCCCCCTATGCCAACGGGCGGAAACATCGCCCCGTCGTGTTTGCCGGATTTAACCTGCCCCAAGCCGTTGAAGCGCGGGTTGCCGGACCTAACCCGACAATGACGGGAAGGGCGATGCTCCGGCCGGCTGGTATCAGACCAATCGGCGTAACCGCTGACCTATGGGTGGCCGCTGTCATTGCGAGCGCAGCGAAGCAATCCAGGGGCCTGGCACGATCGATCCTGTTGGTTGCCCTGGATTGTTTCGCTGCGCTCGCAATGACCGCTTCCGTTGGTGCCATGGGTCACTGGTTCGGCCGGCTGGTATCAGACGACCGACCCGACGCCGCAACCGCGTCGTTGTCCGGCAATCCTGGGCCACACCAGGGCTTGCATTCCGCGCCGCAACATCCAAACATCCCGCCCATGCTCGGTCACGACTCCGGTTTCGCCGCCCGCGTTAAAGCCGTCCTAGGCCCGACGAATACCGGCAAGACGCACCTCGCCATAGAGAGGCTGCTCGCCCATTCGTCCGGCATCATCGGCTTTCCCCTGCGCCTGCTCGCCCGCGAAAACTACGATCGCATGGTCGAGCGCAAGGGCGCCCGCTACGTCGCCCTGATCACGGGCGAGGAAAAAATCATCCCCCCCGAGGCGCGCTGGTTCTCCTGCACCGTCGAGGCCATGCCGCTGGACCGGGACGCCGAATTCGTCGCGGTGGACGAAATCCAGCTCTGTGCCGATCCCGATCGCGGCCATGTCTTCACCGATCGCCTGCTGCATGCCCGCGGCCTGGTGGAGACCATGTTCCTCGGCGCCGAAACCATCCGTCCGCTGCTGCAACGCCTGGTTCCCAACGCCCACGTGGAAACCCGCCCCCGCCTGTCGCAACTCAGCTACGCCGGCCCGGCCAAGCTGGTCCGCCTGCCGCCGCGCTCCGCCGTGGTCGCCTTCAGCGCCGCCGAGGTCTATGCCATCGCCGAACTGATCCGCCGCCGCAAGGGCGGGTGTGCCGTGGTGATGGGCCGCCTGTCCCCCCGCACCCGCAATGCCCAGGTGGCCCTGTATCAGGAACGGGAGGTCGATTTTCTGGTGGCGACCGACGCTATCGGCATGGGCCTGAACATGAACGTCGATCATGTCGCCTTCGCCGGCCTCGGCAAGTTCGACGGCCATCGACCGCGCCGCCTGACCCCGGCGGAAATCGGCCAGATCGCCGGTCGCGCCGGACGCGGCATGCGCGACGGCACCTTCGGCACCACCACCGAATGCCCACCGATTCCAGACGAGGTCGTCAGCGCCGTCGAAGCGCACGGGTTCGAGGCGCTGCAACAGATCTGCTGGCGCAACGGCGATCTGGATTTCGACCATCTGGACGGCCTGATCCAAAGCCTGGACACGCCGCCGCCTCGCCCGGACCTCACCCGCGGCAACGAGGCATCGGACCAGGAAACCCTGGTCGCTTTGGCGAGGGAGCCGGAAATCCGCGAACTCGCGCGCGGGCGGCGGCGGCTTCGACTGCTGTGGGAAGCCTGCCAGATCCCGGATTTTCGCAAACTGACCGACGACACCCACGCCAAGCTGTGCGCGCGCGTGTTCAACCACGTGGCGCGGGAAGGCCAACTGCCCACCGACTGGCTGGCCGGGCAGATCGCCCTGCTGGACCGGTCGGAAGGCGATATCGACACCCTGATGCAGCGTCTCTCCGGCGTACGCATCTGGTCCTACATCGCCGCTCGGCCCGACTGGGTGGCCGACTCGAAGCACTGGCAGGGCAAGGCGCGGGAAGTCGAGGACAAGCTGTCCGACGTCCTGCATGAACGCCTGATCAGCCGATTCGTCGATCGCCGCTCTGCCCATCTGATGCGCCGCCTGGACGCGGGCGACGGAGAGAACCTGCTGTCGGCCGTGACTCGCCAGGGCGACGTGGTGGTGGAAGGCCATCCGGTCGGCCGGGTCGTCGGTTTCGGCTTCCAGCCCGACCCGGCGGCGGAGGGCGATGAAAAGAAGCTGGTCCTGCGCGCCGCAAGACGGTCCTTGCGGATGGAGATGCCCCGCCGGGTCGCCGTGGTCGAAACCGCCCCCGATGGCGCGTTCGCACTGACCCCGGACCACCACATCCTATGGGACGGCGCACCGATCGCCCGGCTGGAACCGGGCGCCGCGTCCCTGCGGCCTCGGGTCCGGATTCTGGACAGCGAGTTCCTGGACGGCGCCCAGCGGGAGCGGTTGCGTGGGCGCCTGCAACGCCATGTCGACGACCGCATCGCCGCCGATCTGGCCCCGTTGTTCGCCGCGGTGGACGCCGCGTCCACCCAAGGCAGCCTGCGCGGTCCGTTGCACCGTCTGACGGAGGCGCTCGGCCTGGTCCCGGGGCTGGAGGAGGAAACGCTGCCGCCCGACACATGCCATGCGTTGCGCGGCCTGGGGGTGCGTGCCGGGCGGTTCGCGCTGTTCCTGCCCGCGCTGCTGAAACCGCGGGCCAGTGCGATGCGCGCCGAACTGTGGGCGGTGCGACGCGGCGTGGAGACCCCTGCCCTGCCCGGCGCCGGGACGATCGCCTTGCAGCAAGCGCCGGACTGGCCCGCCGGATTCGCCGACGCGATGGGGTGGATCGAAGCCGGCCCCGTCCTGCTGCGCCTGGATATCGCCGAACGGATCGCCGGGGAACTGGGATGGATGACGCGGAAGGGACCGGTGATCGTGCCGGCCGGCCTGGCGTCCCGGCTGTCGGTCAAGGCCGACCTGCTGCCCGCCGTTCTGCGCGGCCTGGGGTTTCGAGTGGCACCCGGTGGCGGTGTGGCCGCGGATCTGTATGGCCCGCCCGCGCCCGCGATGCTGCACTCGATCCGTCGCCGACGTATGCCGCCGGCACCCCCCTCGCCTGCCCCGATTCCGCTCGGCCCGTTTGCCGCGCTTGCCGTGTTGCGGCGATGATAGGCCCCATCCGTATTGTGGCGGTGATGCCAGCCGTCGAAAACAATGACCCACCGGCCATGCAGCCCCGTCATGCCGGCAACCACGACTTTCCCAGGCTGCAACAACAGAAGTCGTGGATGCTGGCCTGCGCCGGCATGACGGCGACGTGCTGGCGAGAGAGTCGATCATTCCGCCGGTTAGCATGAGTTGCCCTTGCCGCTTCGCGCCGCTGAACGCGCCCGCCGCCCAGTGTTGTCGAACCAGGACCCGCGCCGCATGGCGCAAAACAATGTCACGCGCCGCGTGGTGCCAGAAATAGGAGGCCGCCCATACCGGAACAGGAAGACCGAGACTGGCAACGTCTCGACAAATGGCTGTGGTGCGCCCGCTTCATGCGCGCCCGCGGCGACTGTGCCACCCTGGTTCAGCAAGGCTCGATCCGGATCAACCGGCAGGTGACCGAAAAGGCGCATGCCCGCCTGCGAGTCGGCGATGTGCTGACCATACCGCTGCGAGAAACCGTGCGCGTCGTGCGTGTCCAGGCCCTGGCTCCGCGACGTGGATCGGCCCCGGAGGCACGTCTTCTTTACGAGGACATCAGCGATGCGCCGCCTCCATCTTGCGTCGAGGCCGAATCGCCGGCATATCGCCGCGTCTAGAAATCCGGCCGGCCGCCGGATCCGCTTGTATGCCAGGGGTTCCCCATGACCTACGTGGTCACCGAAAGTTGCATTCGTTGCAAATATATGGACTGTGTCGAGGTGTGTCCGGTCGACTGCTTCTATGTCGGCGAGAACATGCTGGTTATTCACCCCGAAGAATGCATCGACTGCGGGGTGTGTGAGCCTGAGTGCCCAGCCGAAGCCATCGTCCCGGACAGCGACGACAAGGCGACGCCGTGGTTGGAGCAGAACCGCACCTACGCGACGCTGTGGCCAAATATCACCCGCAAGGGAGAGGCGCCGGCCGACGCGGATGAGTGGAAGGACAAGCCCGGCAAGGCGGATCTTTTCTCGCCAGAGCCGGGAAAGCCCTGATATTCCAAAGGCCTGATTTTCGTCTGGCCGGCCCCCCTGACGTGGCGCGATTTCGTGCTATATTATTGGGCGGATTGCGACAGGATGCGGGCCGGCTTTGCCTGAATATCGCATTCCTGTCGCCTCGGGCTTCGCCCGCACAGTGCCGATGACCGGCGAACGGCCGAGCGAACGGCCCAAGCGCTTATGCCGTAGAGAAAGCTGACCCATGACCGAGACACCCGAGTCCGCAATTCAGGCCCACCTCCCGGCGCTCGAGTCGGCGGCAGTGACTGACGCCACGGTCGGGGAGACCGGTCTGGGGATTCAGGTCGGGGAGACCGGTCTGGGGACTACGGTCGGGGAGACCGCTCTGGGGACTACGGTTGGGGAGACCGCTCTGGGGACTACGGTTGGGGAGACCGTTCTTGGGATTCAGGTCGGGGAAACCGCTCTGGGGACTCAGGTCGGGGAGACCGTTCTGGGGACTCAGGGCGAGGCGACTGGTCAGCAGCGCCAGGGCGAGGATGATGGCGACCCGTCGCCCGCCGAATCGGCGAAAGAACCGGACGCCCCCGCCGTCACCTTACCGGCTACCGACGCACCGGCGGCGCGAGCGGCCAACACCGGCGAACGGCGCCCATCGCATGGCGGGCCGACGACGATGCCACGCGCGATGGCAAAGGCCGAGATATTCGTGGAGGGCGATTACGTCGTCTACCCGACCCATGGCGTGGGCAAGGTGGAGCGCATTGCCACCGAGGAAATCGCCGGCCACCGGCTGGAGCTGATCCATATCACTTTCGAGGAAAACCGCATGACCTTGCGGGTTCCGGTCTCGAAGGCGCGCACGGCTGGGCTGCGCAAACTGGCGACCCGTAAATTGTTCGACGAGGCGCTGGCGGTCCTGAAAGGCCGTGCCCGGATCAAGCGCACGATGTGGTCACGGCGCGCGCAGGAGTATGAGGCGAAGATCAACTCCGGCGATCCGCTGGCGATAGCCGAGGTGGTCCGCGACCTATATCGCAATTCCGGCCAGCCAGATCAGAGCTTCTCCGAGCGGCAGATCTATGAAGCGGCCCTGGACAGGCTGGCGGCGGAACTGGCAGCGCTGGACCAGACCGACAAGCCGACCGCGATCACCAAGCTGACGGATTTCCTGAAGACGGTTTGACCTGGCGGGGTTCGACGGCTGACGCCGCGATCGCCGCCACGATCCCCCATGCGTATCGTACTCTCCACCAACAACCCGGTGCGGCTATCCTTTGTGGTATCCCTGCTGGCCGATGCCGGCATTGCCAGCGTTGTCCTGCATCAACACGCCAGCGCCATTGGCGGCGGGATCGGCGCGTTGCAGCGACAGTTGGCGGTCGATGACGACGATTTCATGCGCGCCTGTCGCGTGATGCGCGATGCCGGAGAAGCTTGACTCCCCCGCGGGCGCCGTCATGGCGGTGACCCACGATCATTTGCTGGATGGCCGCATCCGCTATATGCAACCCGCGCACGGATTCCGCAGCGGGATAGAGCCGATCATCCTGGCCGCGGCGATCCCGCTACGCCCGGGAGAGCGGCTTCTGGAAGGTGGCAGCGGCGCCGGAGCAGCCCTGCTATGCGCGGCGGAACGGGTGCCGGATAGTATCGGGGTTGGAATCGAGGCAGATCCGGCACTGGCGCGACTGGCCCAAGCCAACGCAGATGCCAATTCTTACAAAAACGTGATGTTTATTGCAGCCGATGTGCTGGCCCTGCCCATCGGCGGGCGCTTTGACCACGCTTGCGCCAACCCACCCTACCACGGCGCTGGCGGCACAAGATCGCCGGTGCAAGGTCGCGACCGCGCCAAGACGTTGCCGGATGGGGCGCTGGGCGGCTGGGCATGCGCCCTGGCCGAACCACTGCGCCACCGCGGGACCCTGACGTTCATTCTACCCACGCCGTTGCTGAGCCTTGGCATGCGGGCGATGGAAGACGCGGGATGCCGCATCGGCGCGGTCCTGCCGCTGTGGCCCAAAATCGGGCGGCCGGCCAAGTTGATACTGGTTCAGGCCATCAAGGGCGGCCGAGGCTATCCGCGGTTGCTGCCGGGCCTTGTGCTGCACGAAGCGGATGGCCGCTTCACCGAAGCGGCTTCGGCCATCCTACGTTCGGCGGCGCCGCTGATTTTGTTGTAGTTTCAACGCTCATCCAGGTTCGGATGGCGAAGGTGCCAAAGCCGCTCATGCGCGGCCACCAGACTTTCGATGTTGCGTCGGCGCGTGCCATCCGGGGTCAGCGGACGCCGCGTGAGCATCATTTCCAGGATATGCAGCAATTGTTCGGCGACCTCGAAGTCGCCTTGATCGCAAGCATGGTGGAACGCGATCAGGATCTTGTCGGACAGCCTGCGGCTATAGCGCGGAGCCGCGCCTACCGGGCCTTCTCGACCAACGTCGTCGTCTGTATGGCTCACAGTTTCTCCTGCCATGCGGGTCCGTGTCCCATAAAAATATGTTCCAGATCCAATCGGCCGGCTTTGGGCACACTGGCCCGAGGCCCTGCGTTTCGATTCTTAACCCGGTGAGCACGTTGCATTATCACATATACGTTAATTCATCGTTGGCCGACGACCCGCGCGTCGGAATTCGTGGACAAAATGCAATTTGTTGCCATCCCCTGATCACATGGCGGGGTTCTCCAAGACACATAACGGAAAAGTCATACAGGTCAAATCACGAAGTCGCCGCGTCTTATACCAACCGTCCTAAACATTGACACATGCCCAAAGGGAGGCCTTGGCGCCAATGGAGCGGATCCGGTCTGGATCGGAGACGAGGAAGTTCCAAGCCTTGCAACACGCATCGACAATAGCCTCGTAGCTGTCCCAGACGATTGCGC
>CAMATI010000170.1 GCA_945861095.1 Asaia bogorensis
CGCTTTTTGTATCAGGCTGGGTTACGTGACTCGAGGTATGACCCGGTCAGTTGGGCCAGCTTCCCGTTGCAGGTGGCGGGGCGACTTGGCATCCAAACCTACTGCCTTGGAATCACAGGAGAAAAAATGAGGGGATGGCTGAGGGGGCCATCAACTCCCAGCAGCCCGGGTACGCCGCCCTCTGCCCGGGATTGCCATCGTGGCACGCGCCCCCTGGTGATGCCCAAGCACTATGCGGCGTTCGGCAGTGCCGTTCGTTCTATGCGATCTATCGCGGCTCGCTCATCGCCGCGGAATACGGCCATTGCGTCAATTCGATTGATGGCCCGCTGCGCCTTAAATGAACTGAGGCTGACAGTACCACTCTCGATGAGGGCGGCGACGCGGATGTCGGTGCGCCGCTGCGCTCTGGCTTCCATCCAAAGCATCAGTGCTTCGTTCATCGCATCTAATGACTGGACGAAAAAAACAGCGGTTGTCGGCAAATTTTTTGATGTGTCTCGTGGTTTCAACACTGCATCGGAGGGAAACTCCTGCAACGAATCATCCACGGGGGCACGACTGAGTACCTCCGCACGGTCTGAAAAGCGCTCCACCAGAGCTTGAAAGGCGTCCTCCTTGAACGTGCTCCTGACCCGCTCCTGAGACCAGAATGTTACGTCACGGGCCCTCATCAACGCGGTTATGAACCGAAGGATGTCGTTCGCATCAGGCGCGTCTGGCCTGCTTCGTGTGCGTATCTCGCAGTTGGACAAATCGCACCAGGCATCGGCAGGACCCAGGACACTATCCAGAAAAATCTTTCGACTTCCGGTTTCGATTTCTATTCCTCGCGCAATCGTATCGGACAAGAAATTACCGTCATCGGCCAAATACCACCCGTCTTCGTCCTGATCCATGAAGCAGGCAACCGGATCGCTTGACTGATCGCGGAACGTCGTGGTGACCGCAATCCCGGACGGCAACGACTTCACTGACAGATCACCGCAAAACAGCTTGCAGATACTGTGTTCGAGAGCGCCAATATCGATCATAGCACCATCACCCCTTGGTTGATGTCTGCCAAGTCGACAGCAAACCGCCGACATGCGGCAATCCAAAATTTTTCCTTTGACCAGATAATGCCGGAGCGTCGATGATGGTTCCTTGGACCGGGTAAACGAACGGGCGCATTGATGGACTGTGGTCCAGTAGGGACACTCGCTGTCGCGCACCAGGAGTGGCTATGTACGCCGTCCAGTTTATGTGCACCGTGATACTCCCAACGCTCGATTACAGAGCGTATTTGGCCATGCTCCAGGACAAGCCATGCGCTAAAGTCGTTTCGTACAGCTTGAACCATGCAAAGCACGACGAATACGTGAGGTCCGGCCTCGGCGCGTACGGCTCGCCATTCCATATGGCGGCCTAGCGGCCGTGGCTTCGGATACGGGCTGAAGCGAGTAGGTATGGGGTCACGTGACCATTGGTTGGTCTGTCTGCCACGCGGAGTTTTGCGGCACGTGATCAGGCGCCACAGGACCCAGGGTGCGGATGGAGGATCGCCGGAAAAGCCAACCGGCAATACGCGCATTGCTGGAGCATTTGCCGCTTCAGAAGGTCCCGGATCCACTACCATCACCTGTCTTCCTACCCTCGGGTTACGAGAGCATCTTCCACCACGATCACATTTTCGTAGGCAAACAATGCCTCCGGCCAGCCCCATTCACCCCGGATCGTGCCCGACCCGCACCAGCAACTTCCCGAAATTCCGGCCACCCAGAATCCCGCACAGCGCGTCCGGCGCGTTCTCCAATCCCAATACCACATCCTCCCGGTAGGTCAGGCTGCCCTCCGCGACCCACGGTGCCGCGAGCTTGCGCCACTCGATCAGCCGTTCCGGCCGGTCGGAGACGATGAAGCCCTGGATCAGCACGCGCTTGCCCACGACAAAGCCCAGATTGGGGCCGGGCGGGAATTCCGGCATGTTGTATTGCGACACCATCCCGCACATCGCCACCCGGGCGAACGGGTTCAGCAGGTCGAACACCGCCGCCTGCACGGCCCCGCCCACATTCTCGAAATACCCATCGATGCCGTTCGGGCAGGCTGCCTGCAATTCGCGGTGCAGATCCATCGAGCGGTGATCGACGCAGTCGTCGAACCCCAGACTGTCCTGCACCCATAGGCATTTCTCGGCGCCGCCGGCCACGCCGACGACCCGGGCGCCGGCGCGCTTGGCCAACTGACCGGCGATCGATCCAACCGCGCCGGACGCCGCGGACACGACGAATGTCTCCCCGGTTTTCGGCTTGCATATCTCGGTCACCCCCGCATACGCGGTCGCCCCCGGCATCCCCAGCACGCCCAGATAGGCCGAGAGCGGCGCCGCATGCCGGTCCAGCTTGACCAGTTTGTCGCCCTGGGACACCGAATGCGACTGCCAGCCGCGCGCGCCGACCGCAATGTCACCCGGCTTGAAGCCGGGGTGGCTGGAGGCAATGACCTCCCCCACCGTCTCCCCGGTCATCACCTCGCCCACCTGGATGGCGACGGCGTAGGTCTGCTGTTCGCGCAGCCGACCGCGCATGTAGGGATCGATCGACAGCCAGATGGTGCGGGTCACCACCTCCCCCGCCGCCGGCTGGGGGATGGTGTCCTCCACAATGGCGAAATCGCGATCGGACGGTTCCGCGGTCGGGCGATGCTTCAGAACGACCGAGCGGCGGATTGTTTCGGTGTTGGTCATGCTGCCTCCGCTTTCAGGACAAGCCGGCCGATCACCTTGCCGTCACGCAGCCGCATCAGCGCGTCATGGGCCTGCGATTGCGGCACGGTTGCGACGGGTAGGGCCTCCAGCGAGCCATCCTGGGCCAGCTTGACCAGTTCCCGCAACTCCTTCGGATTGCCGACATAGGATCCGCGGACGGTCAGCGCGCGCATCGCCATGATGGGCAGCGGCAGCCTCAGTTCGCCCCCGAACAGCCCGACCTGGACCAGCCGACCGCCCTTTCGCAACGCGCCGAAGGCGAAGTGCGCCGTGGCCGTGCCGTTCACCAGATCGATCACCGCCAGCACCGGTCCCCCGGCCGCATCGACGATGCGCTTCGTCACGTCGGCGCCGTCGCCGCTGCCATCCACGACCTTGTGCGCACCGGCCTTGGTCGCGGCCTCGCGCTTTTCGGCGCTGATATCGACCGAGATAATGTTCTGGTGCTTCATCGCCTTCAGCACGGCGATGGCGTTCAGGCCCAGCCCGCCGGCGCCGACCAGAACGATGGCTTCCCGCGGTGGAACCGGCATCACTTTCTTGATCGCTGAAAACACGGTGATGCCGGAGCACGCGTATGTTGCGGCCACGGCCAGGTCCAAGGTGCCCGGATCGACCAGATGGCGCGGATGCGGGGCGACGACATGGGTGCCGTAACCGCCGTTCTGGTAGACTCCCAGGCTACGGCCGGCGACGGTGCACATGTTGTCTTCCTCGGCCAGGCAGGCTTCGCAGGTGCCGCAGCCGAGCCAGGGGAAGACGATGCGGATGTCGCCGGGTTTGACGCCGGTGGCGTCGGGACCCAGCTTCACCACCCGGCCGACGATTTCGTGGCCCATGGCGAGCGGGAGGGTCACGCCGCGATCGACCAGCGACATCTTCTGGCCGCCGCCGATGTCATAGTAGCCCTCCCAGATGTGCAGGTCGGAATGGCAGACGCCACAATGCGTCACTTCCAACAGCACCTCGGTGCCCTTGGGTTCCGGCGTGGGCAGCTCGATTTCCTTGAGTGGCTGTCCATTTTCGACCACGGCCCAGGCCCGCATGGCGGCTCTCCTTGTGTTGGTGTCTGCGTGGGGAAGATGGATAGCGCGCGGAGGGGCGCGGTCAAGGCCGGGCAGTTGGCCCCGCGAACGGGGAAGAGTCCGCCGCGGCATAGGCTTACCCTGCCGCTGATGGGCTGGCCGTTCTCGCCGTCTACCCCAACCGCGCCAACCGGTCGAACTCGGCCACCGACAGCGTTTCCGCCCGCCGCTCCCCCGCGATCCCGGCCCGCTCCAAAAGCGCTTCGCCGCCTACCGACTTCAGAGACCCCCGCAGCATCTTCCGCCGCTGTCCGAAGGCCGCGGCGGTCAGCCGCTCCATGGCGCTGAACAGATCGGCGGGCGGTTGAATAGGGCGCGGCGTCAGGACCACGACCGCGGACCACACCTTCGGCGGGGGCACGAAGGCGGTGGGCGGGATACGCATCGCGATGTCGGCCTCGCAGATCCATTGTGCGAGGACAGACAGGCGTCCATACGCCTCGGTATCCGGCGGGGCGCAGATCCGTTCCGCCACTTCCTGCTGGAACATCAGGGTAAAGCGTTCAAAATCCGCCGCCTGGCGCAACCAGCCGACCAGCAGGGGGGATGCCACGTTGTAGGGCAGATTGGCCACGATCTGGCGCGGCGCCGCCACCAGGGGGGCCAGATCCAGCCGCAGCGCATCCGCCTCTATCACCCGCAACCGTCCCCCGCTTGCGTCCGCCAGTTCCGCGATGGCAGACACCGCGCGCCGGTCCAGTTCGATCGCGGTGATGCTGGTCGCGTCGGATGCCAGCAGCGCGCGGGTCAGGCCTCCGGGTCCAGGCCCGACCTCTATCACATGCCGGCCGGTCAGCGAGCCGGCCTCCCGCACGATGCGTGCGGTGAGGTTGCCATCCAACAGGAAATGCTGGCCGAGCGAACGGCGCGCGTTGAGGCCATGGCGGGCGATGACGTCGCGAAGCGGCGGAGACTCCGGTGTGGGAGGAACGCTCAACCGGTCAGGCGCCGCCGCGCTGCTCGATAGTGGCCTGTCGGCGCAGATCGCGCATCATCTGGCGCGACAGCAGCTCGACCCGCTCGTTGAGGAGCTGTCGCTGCGCCTCCCCCTTCGACATGCTGGCCATGTTCTTCTGCTCACGCGAGCACACGATCATAACCGCGATGCCTTCGACGCTGACCAGCGGCTCACTGGCGCGACCGATGGGCAGGGATCCCAGCAACTGGCGGAAGCCGGGGGGGCTGACGGTTTCCAGCTTGATCTCGCCAGGGTCGGGGGGCCGAGGCGAATTGTTGGCGCGCGCGACCTCTTCCATCTGCTCGCAGCTACGGACGCTGCCGCTGATGCCGCGGGCCTTTTCCAGCAACTGCCGCTGCTGATCGGTCGGCGCCTGCGGGTTCAGGGGGGCGCTGAAGGGCAGGAACACCTGCCGCACGCTGACCGCGGTGGCGAGGTCACGACCCAGTTCCCGCTTGCCCTGCAAGGTGACGATGGAAAAGCCGCCCGGGACCTTGACGGGATTGCTGATGGCGCCCGGCGGCATTTCGGTGACCATGCGGGCGATGGACGGATCGAGCTGCGACTGGGTCACCCAGCCGACCTCCCCGCCTTCCAGGGCCGATTGGGTCTGGCTGAATTGCGCCGCCACCATCGGGAAGGGCGCGCCGGCGCGAAGCTGTCCGATGACGGTTTCGGCAAAGCGCTGGGCATCGGCGGTGTTTTTTGGGTCGTCGATCGGAATGAAGATTTCGCCGACGCGGAATTCCTGGCGCCCGACCAGTTGGGCTTGCAGGCGCAGGAAATCGTCGACCTCCGATTCGGGGATGTTCGCACGGTCCGCCAGTTGCTCACGCAGGACCTGGGTCCAGGCGAGCTGGGTGCGGATCTGGCTGACCAGCGTGCGTTGGCCGATGCCGTCGACCGACAGGCGGTGGCGCAAGGTGCCGGTGGGCATGCCGTTGCGCTGCTCGATATCGCGGATGGCGCCGGCGATCTGCTGGTCTGGGATCACGACCTTGCGGCGCTGGGCCTCCTGCATGCGCAGACGTTCGTCGATCAACTGGCGGACGATCTGCGGTTTCAGGCGGCCAAGCACCTCGGGTGAGGTCGGCATGCCGGTCGAAAGCGCGAACAACCGCGTGCGGGCATTGACGTCGGAGGAGCTGATGACGTCGTTATTGACCACGGCGACGATGCGATCGCCTGGCAAGGCCGCCTCGTCCGGCTTGACCGGCGCGCGTTGCGCGAACGCCGGCGAGGGGACGACCAGGGGGAGGATGAGGGGGACGATGAGGGCGGCAGCCATCGGGGCAGCGCCCATGATCGCCACGACCAGGGCCGCCACGACTGGGCAGGAAAGCGAACGGCGGATTGCCGCGACAGGCACCATTTCAGAGTCTCCGGGTCCTAGAGCGCGATCACGCTGCTGGGCACGTAACAGCGTGTGAATCGCGCGACAACACATTAAGCCAACGCGCGCCCCGCTCGGCATGCAACCGCGTGTGAAGCGCGCGACGAAGCGAAAAATCAAAGCGCACGATAGCCGAAGTCCCCGATCGTCTTCAGGGTGAACAGCAGCATGACCGTCGTGGCGCCGTTGTCGTTGTTGAAGGACGTGTAGCGACGGTACACCCGCAGATCAAAGATGAAGCATTCGTCTTCATAGATCATGTCCGCGCCGAACGAGACCATGCGGTTGAGTGCGACATCGCGTCGTGCATTGCCCTCGAACCGGTATTTACCCCAGCGGACGGAGGTGCCGATCGAGACTTCATTGCGTGGCGTATAGAAGCTGGACCCGGCCGGTGGCGGCGCCGGCTGATCGTAGAAGCTATAGGGATTGTAGTTCGAATAGAGATAGCCGCCGGACAGCCGGAAGGCCGACCAACTGACCGAACCCACGGCCTCCCCCATGCGGGCGGCCAGGTTGGTCTTGTCCAGCCGTGTGCGATAGGTCAGGTCCAGCCACTTGGTGGGGGAAAACGTGCCGCGGACCACGACATCGGACACCTTGTCCCGCAGACCGGACACCTGGGGAAACGCGGTGTTCGTGGTGGTGCGATAGGACTGGCCAACGATGCCGTCCAGCGCCATGCCGCCCAGATACCAGGCGCCGTGCATGGCGACATTGGCACGCACGCCGCCTTCCATGCGATCGACCCCCGGGAAGCGGTTCCAGCCGAACAGGTTGGCGTCGGTAAATTCGAAATCCAGGCTGTCCTCGTTCGGATAGCGGCGGAACTGGCTGTCGCCGACCTGCGGAGCCACCACGACCTGGGCGATCGGTTCTATCACCTGGCTGCCCCAGCTTCCGGACGATCGGGCGAACGGCCAGCGGAAATCGAGCGCGGCCTGCGGCAAGGCGCGGGCGGCCTGAATCCCGCCCACGGGGGCGAAGTTGGGCTGGCTGTTCATGTGGGAGGCGTCGTAGGCAACAGCGTCGTTGTGCAGGCTGACCTTCCAGAGGTCGCCCAGAAGTCCGGTAAACGGACGCTCCCAGTTGACCGTCAGATTGGCGCGCCTTGTGTTGGTCCCGTCGGAGCGGATGACGTTGAACGCCCCGCCATCCACGGTCAGCCGCCCGCCCCAGTCGTCCGGATTGCCGAAATAGCTGTACTGGTAGCGCGGCAGCACGACCGGCAGTTTGCTCGCGGCAATCGAGCTGTTCAGACCCTGGTAGAATTTCGTGTCCAGGCGCGAATAGGCGCCACGACCGAAGCCTTCCGCATAAAGCTGGCTGGTCAGCACGTTGGTGCCGTTCACAATGCCCGTGCCGTAGCTGAAATTACGAACGTAATTGGCGGACGAGGCGCGGTTGATATCGAAGCCCCAGCGCCAGGTGTCGTTCAGGTTGAATTGCCCGCGCGCGACGATCGAGCCCTGGGCGGTCCCGTCGGTCATGCCGATCGTCGGATTCAACAGGACGTAGCCGTTGTTGTACCGCCGCCGATATTCGATTGCCAGATTGGGGCCGGACCGCGAGGTCATCATCGGAACGATAGTGGCGTCGGATTGATCGTCGATGACCCAATAATATGGCTGGGCATAGAACGCGCCGATATTGGACGACATCCCGGCCGACGGGGTCAGCAGACCGGACTGGCGCTTCACCGACGGGTCCGGATGCCAGAAATACGGCATATAGGCGACCGGCACGCCATACATCTGCAAGACGGAGTCGTAATACTCGATCTTCTTGTTTTCCAGGTCCTGCACGGCGGACGCGGCACGGATCTGCCAGAGCGGCGCGCGTTTCGGGTCCTCGGCGCACAGATCGCAGCTTGAATAGACGACCTTCGACAATTCGTTGATCGCGCCGTCGGTGCGGCGCATGCCGTTGGCCACGAGGCGGCCGTTCTGCTCCAGAATCGCGCTCATGCCCTTCAGGATGCCGTCGCGCATATTGCGGGTCATTTCAGCATATTCAGCGAACATCACCTGCCCGCTCGGCTCCAGCAGCACGACGTTGCCCTTGGCGGCGGCGACTCCGGTGTTGCGGTCGAAGGTGATCTGGTCGGCGCGCAGGACGTGGTCGTTCTGCCATGCCTCCACCCGGCCGCGCGCGACCACCAGGGCGTTGTCGCGATCGTATTCGACGGCATCGGCGGTGAAGGTAACCGGGTCGTTGCGCGATGCCGTCGGGCCGCCGCCGGCCCCCGTCCCGGCCCCCACGGCAGCCAACGCGCCGAACTGCGCCAGCGCGGGGCGAGGTGCCAGCGCGTTGCCCAGCAGCATCAGGACCACCAGAACGGGTCCCACCAGAACGTGAGGCAACGCCGCAAACCGGATCGAGCAGCCGAACCGCATAATCATCCATCTTCCGTGTGCAAGAGCAGCGCGACGGTCAGCATCAGACCGGCCGCGGCTGGCGCCCAGGCGGCCAGAACCACCGGCAGGATACCGGACTGGCCGAATTCCTCCGCCACCTTGGAGACGACGAACAGGGCAAAACCCGCCGCCACCCCGCTGCCGATCATCCGCGCCACGCCGCCCCGGCGGGCCGGCCGCATTGAGAATCCCGCCGACAACAGGGCCATGGTGGCGGCAAGCAGCGGCAATGCCAACAGGGCCTGGAAATGCAGCCGGTGGCGGATCGACGAAAACCCGGACCGATCGAGCAAGGCGATGAAATCCGGCAAGGCCCAGACCGACAAGGTGCTGGGGGAGGCGAAGCTCTCCTGCACCCGGGTCACGGTCAGGTCAGTGGGCAGATCGAGGGTGGCCGCGGGTTCCGGCATCTGCTCCGGACGGATGGTGCGGACCTGTTCCAGGCGCCAGTTGCGGTTCACCAGGGTGGCCCGTCCGGCCTCGATCCGCGCCAGCAGCCGGTCGCCGTCGTCGAGGCGGAACACGCTGATCCCGCGGGCCGTCAGCCGGTCGCCGCGCAGTTCAACCCCGAGGGCGTGGATGATGGCAACGCCGCGGGGAACAAGCTCGGTGTCGGACTGACGCACCCAGAGCTGCCCGCCGTTCAGGGCCAGCGGACCACCGCCGGTGCGGAGATAGGCGTTGTCCATGATCTCGGCCCGCGCCAGCATGACCGACGATACCGGGCTGATGGCGGCGGTGGCGACGATGCCGAACAGCAAGGCGCATAAGGTGGGCGCGGCCAGAAACTCCCACGCCGAGACCCCGGCGGCGCGCGCCACGATCAGTTCGGAGGAGCGGGTCAACCGCCAGAAGCACAGGATACCGCCCAGCAGGATGGCGAACGGCAGGATCTGCATGGTGATGAAAGGCAGCTTGAGCGCGGCGATCTGGGCGACGATGCCGAAGGTGGCGTCCGGCTTGCTGGCGGAACGGCGGAGCAGCTCGATAAAGTCGAACATCGACACCAGGCCGGCCAATGCCAGCAGCATGGCAAGCACCGAGGCCGCGAATTGCCGGCTGATATACAGCGACAGGGTGACGATGGCTGTCATGCGGTGGCCCTGGGGGCTGTCATAGGCCCGGTCATGGGGCCGTTCACGTCGCGGGCACTTCGTGGTCCACGGGTCGGGCCGGTCGGCGCACCGGCAGCCTCGGACCATAGAGCAGCCAGGCGCAGACCAAACCCGGCAGCAGCGCATGCACCCACATCAACGGCACCAGCGTGTTATCCCGCGCCGCCAGGGTGCCAATCCCCAGGCCGGCGGCCAGCAGCGCCACCATGGCGACGATGGTGAGCAGCGGACGCAACACCCCGCCATGTCGACGAAACGTCCCGGTCAGCGCAGATAACAGCGCCACCATGGCATAGGATAGGGTCGTCAGTGGGATGGTCAGGCGCTTGTGGCCCTCGGCATACCATTTGGGCGTGTCGCGCACATTGATCGGGTGCGGGTCGAGCAGCGCCCGCAGCGGCACTTCCGACATGTCCAATATGCGCGCGCCTTCCTCCTGCGCGGCCTCGCCGAGGTCGATCTCGTTTTCGCGGAAGGTCAACAGGTTGAGCCGGCCGGTCTGATGGTCGATCTCCTGGCGGCTGCCGTTCAGCAGCAGCACCCGCGGCCCCTTGGCACCTTCCAGCAGGCTGCCGCGTTCGGCCAGGATGGTGGCATGGGCGGTGCTGTCGCGCCCGTCATCGACCATGATCCCGCGCAATGTGCCGTCGGGATCGCGGGAGCGGACATAGACGGTCAATTTGTCGGAAATCGGGGTGAAGACCCCTTCCTGCAACAGGAACGCCGCCATGCGGTTGCGGATTTCCCATTGGAACTGCCGGAAACTCGCCAGGGTGGACGGAACGCCCCAGATCGTCAGCCCGTAGCCGGCGACCGTGGCAAGAACGGCGAGGGCCAGGGCCGACCGCGACAGGGCAAACGGCGACAGGCCGGCGGAGCGCATGACCGTCAGTTCGCGGTCCGCGGCCAGGCGCTGATAGACGAACTGGATCACGACATAGGTGGTGATCGGCAGGATGATCGCCACGAAACTGGGGATCAGCAGGCTGGTCAGGTGCAGGAACACGGCGAAGGACAGGCCGCGATTCACCACCAGTTCCACGAAGCGCAACGACTGGGTCAGCCAGATGAGCGCCGTCAACCCACCGGTGACCACGATCAAGGCCAGAAGGAGCTGGCGGAACATATAGTGATCGAGCCGGGTGACCAGCTTGCCGGAGCGCATGGGGTGTTTCTGCGTTAGGGCGGCGCCGGATGCAACCCGAGTGTTGGGGGGAGGGTGGGAAGGGCGGGGCTTCCGCCCCAATGGCCCTTGGGGACCCCGACCAGGGCTTTGCCCCTGGACCCCACCAAAGGCACGGCCTTTGGAATGCGATTCTTTGGTTGGCTTGAGGGATGGGGCGCTACACGGACCCATCACCGTCCGGGTAGCGCCCCATCCCTCAAGCCAACAATGGTCCGGGTTCCAAGGGCCGTCGCCCTTGGCGGGTCCAGGGCAGAGCCCTGGTCGGGGTCCCCAAGGGCCATTGGGGCGGAAGCCCCGCCTTACCTACCCTCCCCCCGAAACCCGCGTCATCGCCGCCACCCAACGCATCACCCACGGCCAAGTTCGTCCTGCCCAAACGACCAGATGCCCCAGCCCCGGCGCGGTGCCCGCTTTGTGCACCGCGCCGGCGATCCGCATCTGGCGGGCCAGCGTCCGGTGCAGGTGGGCCGCGAATTGCCCCGCGTTCTGGCCCTGCATGACGGACTGCGTGGCCAGGGTGGCACTGTGCATGGCGATGGCAACGCCGTCTCCGGTCAGCGATGGGATCACAGCCGCCTGGTCGCCCAGGCGATACAAGGCCGGGTGATCCGTGGCGCGGTGTCGATGCAGAAACCCATACGGCAGCCCGGCGATCGCATGCGGGCGGTCGCCCAACGGCTGCGCCCCGTCCAGACGTTGGCGCAGATGCGGACATGCGATGGTCAGACGCTCGCAAAGCTGTGCCCATCCGGCCGGCCCGGCCAGATCGCGGCTTGGCGCTGTCAGCAGGCAAAGGACGGCCTGCCCGTCTTCCACCGCTTGCAGCCCGGCATATCCGCCCGGAAACAGCATCAGCTCCACATGGCCGGACAAGGCATCGGCTTCGGTGGGGGTGAGCCGGTAATACATTTTCAGACCGATCGGCCGTCGCCCCGGATCGGATCGCGCGCCCCGAGGCATCCCTCGCAGATCGTGCTTGCCGGTGGCCAGGAAGACCCGATCGGCGGTGAGGATGCCCAAATCCTGGGTACGGACGCCGATGTCGGTGCCGGTCTGCTCGATGCCGGTGACCGCATGACCACGCAGCACCCGGGCACAAGCGGTTTCGGCGCCGCACAGCAAGGCCTCGTCGAAACGGCGGCGAGACAGCGACAGCGCGGCGAACGGCAACTCGGTCTCGGCGGTGCGAGTCCCGCAAATCAGGCGCAGACGGGATACCGGTTGTGCCCCCAGGGACAGCGGCTCCACACCCAGCGACCGGGCGAGGCTAACCGCTTCCCCGCTGAGAAAATCGCCGCAGACCTTGTCGACGGGACCGGGCGCGCGCTCGATCAGCGTGACGGTCTGGCCGGCACGGGCGAGCAGGGTCGCCGCCGTGGCACCGGCGGGACCACCGCCGATGATCAGGGCGGATTGCATCGTTGGCGGCCGATGCAACGAGCGACGGTCAGGCGGAACGGGACATGCGCCTGGACGACGACCTCGGTTGCCGGCACCTCGGCGCGCCCCAGCAGGCGGTGCCAGTCGGCTGGAACGAAGCTACGCCCGATGGAAATCTGCCCATCGTGGCGCACGAAGCGATGCCAGTTTGCGAGACGGGCCAGCAGGGGGAAGCCGTAAAAAGGAAACGGATGCCGGCGCAGATCGGCGATGAACCAGCCTCGGCGGGCGTTGGCGTCCATCCAGCGAATGAAGCGGACGATTTCGTCGTCGGTGAGGTGGTGGGTGAATTGGGAACTGACAATGAAGTCGAACGGTTTGTCCGGGGCGAAGGTGAAGACGTCCGCGTTCACATAGCGGATCGGTTGCGCGCCCGAAGTCGCCTCCTGGGCCGCCCGTATGCTCCAGGGGTGAAGATCCAGGCCGGTCAGATCGGGTTGGCGGCCCCACGCGATTGCTTGTCGGTGGATGCGGCGCAGGGCGTCACCGCCGCCGCAGCCGACATCGAGCAGGGAAAAGCTGGCGAGGTCGGTGCTCGCTCGCCGCAGCCACGCCAGGATCGGACGGTGGGTGAGGGTTACGGTGTTCACGCGGGCCAGGTCGCGCAGGCAGGCACGGTAGTCCGCGTAGTCCCGACAGTCGGTGTCCATGCGTTCGGGGGTAAGGACGCGGGTGGCGAGGGTCATGGGGCGGGATGCTGGAAGCGAAACGTCTCCACGCTCAGGCCCGGGCCGAACGCCATGGCGACACCCTCGCCCCTCGCCGCCTCGCAGCGCAGAATCCGATCCAGCACGAACATCAGCGTGGCTGACGACATGTTGCCGAAGTCGCGCAACACCGCGCGAGAATGCGACAGCGCGTCCGGTGGCAGGTCCAGACCCTGCTGCACGGCATCCAGGATCGACCGTCCCCCGGCATGCACCGCCCAAAGTGGGATCTCTCCGGATGGCAGCCCTCCCAATAGCCCAGGACCATGCTCCGGCAGCCAGCGCCGGATGCGTCCTGGGACCTGGCCGGACAGATGCATCACGAACCCGGTATCGTCGATGTGCCAGCCCATCTTTAGCGTTTTTTCCACCATATACCGTAACGACTACGGAAAACCCCTGATATACAGTCGACCGCCCCTGGAATCTTCAATGTAGTGCCATAATTATTCTATAACCCCTTGACGCCACGCGCCGCCACGCTCACCTTCCCCAC